>NZ_JAGSOZ010000019.1:0-81650 GCF_019204055.1 Photobacterium sp. WH24
ACTGTATCATTGTCGAGTGCCCACACAGATTGCATGGTCAAATTGTTAAAGAGCTTGTTTCGATATAAATCTTTGTGATTAATCTCTCGAAACGGGCGGCCATTCTAACCAATCGAAGTGAAGTGTCAAACACTTTTTTCAATTTGTTTTTCTAACCGCTTACACTGCCTAGCGTTTCAGTTTTGCTGCTCTGCCGTGTCAGTGAGGCGGCATTATAGAGAGTTCGATCACGTTGGCAATAGCTAAGTTGAAATAATTTTGTCATTTTCGCCCAAGCGACCAAGATTCACACAACCCCCTGTGGTTTTGGTGGTATAAACACCGGAGAAGTTCCGAGACTCAGTAATCCTGCTCCAGATAATCGAGGTAACCAGATGCAAAACTCACTCCGGTCATATAAAGGAATCACTCCCACAATAGGCGAAGAAGTCTATATCGACCCATCAGCCGTACTGGTAGGAGATATTCACTTGGCCGACCACAGCAGTATCTGGCCATTGGTGGCAGCACGGGGTGACGTAAACCATATCAAGATAGGAGAGCGTACCAACGTACAGGATGGGACTGTCTTGCACGTCACCCGAAAAAGCAACAGCAACCCTGATGGCCATCCTCTTATTATTGGCGATGATGTGACAATTGGCCACAAAGCTATGCTCCATGGCTGCAGGGTGGGTAACCGGATCCTGATAGGGATGGGCGCTATTCTTCTTGATGGGGCAGTGATCGAAGATGATGTGATTATCGGGGCAGGGACTTTAGTGCCGCCAGGCAAGGTATTGCAAAGCGGTTATTTGTATGTCGGCAGCCCCGCCAAACAGGCGAGGCCATTAACCGATGCTGAATTAGCATTTCTTCCGCAATCAGCCGATAACTATGTCCGACTAAAAGACGAGTATCTGGAAGAGAATAAGATCAGCCAATCATGATTTCGCCGTCTTGATTGAAGTTTTCTTCGTCAATCGAAGATTCGGCGAGCTCTTCAAGATCAAAACGGTACTCGGCAAAGGCGGCTAAAATGGCCGCCTCGTCAGTCAGTGCCATATCGGCTTTCTTTTCTAACCAGTCCAACCTGACCCAGCAACGAATTAACGCTCCGGCCTGCTGTGCAGGGAAACACACCGCCTGGCGCTCACTGTCCCAGCTCTGCAAGTCGGCAAATAAAATATCTTGATTCATAGAATTCTCTACTTTGCCTGTAAAGTACGACGCAACTCGCGCAGTACCTGTTCGGTACCGGGCCGCATGCCTCGCCACAGCATAAAGCTCTCGGCAGCCTGACCCACCAGCATACCCAAGCCATCAATCACCTGGCGGGCTCCTAATGTCTCTGCCCACTGATTAAATGTCGTTTGCTCCTGGCCATAAACCATGTCGTAGCACACTACTTCAGGATGAATAAGGGAAGAAGGAATCCCCGGCAGCGACTGGCTCAGGCTGGCAGAGGTCGAATTGATGATCACATCGAAATGCGGCGCATCAGCCAGATCACCCAATGCCATACCCGCAACCTCGCCATAAGC
This sequence comes from Photobacterium sp. WH24, assembly GCF_019204055.1. Lineage (NCBI taxonomy): Bacteria > Pseudomonadati > Pseudomonadota > Gammaproteobacteria > Vibrionales > Vibrionaceae > Photobacterium > Photobacterium sp. WH24. The sequence continues at coordinate 1,524 of NZ_JAGSOZ010000019.1, forward strand.
GGCAAACATGGCGGCCAATTCTTCTGCTTTGGTAAAGGTTCGGTTGGTAATCACCAGATTGGCAGGGGCCTGTGCCAGCAAAGGCAAAATGACACCACGCGCCGCACCTCCTGCTCCTATAAGAAGGATGCGCTTCCCCTGGATTGCAACCTGATTTCGCAGTAAATCCTGCACCAGACCTTCACCATCCGTGTTATCCCCGAGAATACCGCCATCATCCAGTTTCTTCAGCGTATTCACGGCGCCGGCCAATTGCGCCCGTTCTGTCAGTTGTGTGGCATAGGTAAAAGCCAGCTCTTTAAAAGGCACAGTAATATTACAACCACGCCCTCCGGCAGAGAAAAACTGATCCGCGGCAGCCTGAAAACCCTCCACAGGTGCCAGCCGGGCTTCATACACCATGTCTTGTGCTGTTTGACGCGCAAACAGGGTATGAATCAACGGTGACTTGCTCTGAGCAATCGGATTACCGAATACGACATATTTATCCTTGGCCTGATTCATGGCTGCTGTGTCTTCCTTATCACTTAATCACTTACTTAATATTCACCGGCGCCGGACTACCAGTCTCGGGGAGTCAGGTAATCGCACAAGCGGGCTTCCTGTGAATCTGGCTCTGGCTGAAAGCAATACTCCCACCGTGCCAGAGGAGGCATAGACATCAAAATAGACTCAGTGCGCCCGCCACTTTGCAGGCCGAATAAGGTACCACGGTCATACACCAAGTTAAATTCGACATAACGGCCACGGCGATATAGCTGGAATTGACGTTCACGCTCACCGTAAGGGGTAGGGCAGCGTTTGTCCACTATAGGCAGATAAGCATCCAGAAAACCCATACCCACCGACTGCATATAAGCAAAGGACTTTTCAAATCCCCACTGATTGAGATCATCAAAGAATAAGCCGCCGACACCTCGGGTTTCCTGACGATGTGGCAGAAAGAAGTATTTATCACACCAGGCTTTATGATCGGCATAAACAGTATCGCCGAAAGGCGCACATATGTTTTTGGCCACCTGATGCCAGTGACGGCAGTCTTCGTCAAACGGATAAAAGGGAGTGAGGTCAAAGCCGCCACCAAACCACCAGACCGGATCTTCGCCCTCTTTTTCGGCAATGAAGAAGCGGACATTGGCATGAGACGTCGGGATATAGGGATTCTTGGGATGGATCACCAGAGAAACTCCCATCGCCTCAAAGCGGCGTCCTGCCAGTTCAGGCCGGTGAGCTGTTGCCGAAGCCGGCATCTGGGCGCCAAAAACATGGGAGAAATTGACGCCGCCCTGCTCAAAAACTGCACCATCACGCAACACCCGGCTGCGGCCGCCACCACCTTCTTCTCTTTCCCAGCTGTCTTCGACAAAGCTGGCCTGACCATCCTGCGCTTCAAGTGCCCGGCAGATGGTATCTTGCAGCTCCAGTAAGAACGCCTTCACGGCGTGTTTGTTAACGTCTTGCATGCGTAAGTTATCCCTGTCGAAAAATGTGCCCTGTGGCAGCATCGCGAATTTCAGACGGATTGTCACGGCCGCCCGTTTCACCGTGCAGGATGGTACTCAGGTGATCGCCCAACTGGGATACCACCTCATCAACTGTCCGGCAAGGCGGTTCGCCAGTCAGATTCGCGCTGGTCGAGGTCAGCGGTTTACCAAATTCACGGCACAGCTGCTGCACCAGCGGATGGTCCGTCACCCGAACCGCAATGGTGGTGAATTGCCCGGTCAGAAAGGCCGGTACCTGGGGTTTGGTTGGCATGACCCAGGTCACCGGACCCGGCCAGGTGGCCAATATGCGCGCTTTCTGCTCATCGGTAAGCTGGCTGTCATCTATATAGGGCGCCAGCTGGGCATAATCGGCTGCGATCAAAATAAGCCCTTTTTCTATCGGCCGTTGCTTCAGAGCCAGCAGCCTGGCAACCGCTTCCGGATTATCGGGATCGCAACCCACCCCAAAGACGGCTTCTGTCGGATAGGCTATCACTTCACCTTGCTGTAACGCGGTGACCACTTGGCTTAAATTATCCACACTGTCCTCAATGGCTTGATACCGCACCAGACCCGCTGGCGACGGCTGTTATTCTCTGGGTCGTTATTTTAACTCAATCTCAGCGAACTGCATCAATTACGCCCCAGACCGCGACGCAAACGTTTTCCTTAAGGAAAAATCTCCGTATAATGCGCGGCAAACCCTCTTGCCTGATTAACATAACCCTAAGGAGTTCGGGATGAAAGTCGGTATTATCATGGGCTCAAAATCTGACTGGCCAACCATGCAACATGCAGCTGAGATGCTGGATCGCTTCAATATTGCCTACGAAACCAGAGTTGTTTCCGCACACCGGACTCCGCACCTGTTGGCCGAATACGCCGAAACCGCTCACCAGCGCGGCATTTCAGTGATTATTGCAGGGGCTGGCGGTGCCGCCCACCTTCCGGGCATGACCGCCGCTTTCACCAGCCTGCCGGTGCTTGGCGTACCTGTGCAGTCACGTGCGCTGAAAGGCATGGACTCGCTGCTGTCGATTGTTCAGATGCCAAAAGGTGTTGCGGTAGGAACACTGGCCATTGGTGAAGCGGGCGCGGCCAATGCCGGTTTACTGGCAGCACAAATCATAGGCACTCAGGATGCCGGCGTGATGGCAGCGATAGATGCCTTCCGCAAAGAGCAGACTGACACAGTGCTGAGCCAGCCAGATCCGTCTGAGGACGCATGATAATGAAAAAGGTTCTGGTTTTAGGTGCCGGGCAGCTGGCCCGCATGATGTCACTGGCTGGTGCCCCGTTAAATATTGATGTTATCGCCTACGACGTAAACAGTGAAAACATAATGCACCCGCTGACGCAAACCGTGCTCGGCCACGGACTGGATAGCGCGATTGCCCAGTGCGACGTCATCACCGCAGAGTTCGAGCATATCCCGCATGATATCCTGGATACTTGCGAGAAAAGCGGAAAGTTCCTGCCGGCGACAGCGGCGATCAAAGCCGGTGGTGATCGACGCATTGAGAAAGCCTTGCTGGATAAGGCCGGCGTAAAAAATGCCCTATACACTGTGATTCAAAGCCGCGACGACTTAAACACCGCCATTGCACATGTCGGTGTCCCTATGGTGCTGAAAAGTGCCCTGGGCGGCTACGACGGCAAAGGCCAGTGGCGGCTGAAAGATTCCGCCGATGCTGATCTTATCTGGCCGGAAATGGCACAATGCATTGCCTCCACCCCGACTCAGGCTATTGTGGCTGAACAGTTCGTGCCTTTTGATCGTGAAGTCTCTTTAGTGGGTGTCCGTGGCAAAAACGGGGACATTGCTGTCTATCCGTTAGCAGAAAATGTGCACACCGATGGTGTACTGAGCCTGTCTACCGCAATCCATTGCCCTGAGCTGCAACAACAAGCCAAAGAGATGTTCACCGCAGTTGCGGACAGCCTGGATTATGTCGGCGTACTGGCGCTGGAATTCTTTGATGTACAAGGCCAACTGCTGGTGAATGAAATTGCTCCCCGGGTGCACAATTCAGGACACTGGACCCAGCAGGGCGCGGAAACCTGTCAGTTCGAAAACCATATACGGGCGGTGTGCGGCTTGCCACTGGGCAGCACGGATTTGATTCGTCACACTGCTATGATCAATATTCTGGGGGAAGACACCCTGCCTGAAGACCTGCTGGCCATGGCGGGCTGCCATATTCACTGGTATGGCAAGGAAAAACGCGCGGGGCGCAAGATGGGGCATATCAATGTCTGCGCCAACAACAACAGCCAGCTGGAATCGCGCCTTGCTTCGCTGGCAGAGATCTTAAACCCTCACACTTTCCCGGCCCTGCAGCAATACCGCAACTAAACCTTTATACGCAGGCGGCATGAGCTGTCTGCGTCCTTTCAACGAGTCATCCAGACTTAACAGCAGCTGTTCCAAAGGAAAGGCCGCCAGATCAGGACGACTGGATATGCTGGCACTTACGGTTAGCACACTGGTGTTTCTCACCGTTGGCGAGCTTTTTTTGTACCAGCAACGGATAGCCACAGGCTTCACATTCTCCGGCAACGGGCTGCGCATTGACGGCAAATTTACACTTGGGATAGCAATCACAGCCATAAAACGCCTTGCCGTAACGACTGTTACGCTTCACCAGATGGCCAGTGCCGCATTCAGGACATAACCAAGTATGCTGTTGCGGTTCTGCAGGTGGCGCATTTTGCGTTTCTATATGGTGACATTCTGGGTAATTGCTGCAGCCGATGAACATACCGTAGCGTCCCTGGCGCAGGACCAGCTCATGCTGACACTCGGGGCAAGGTACGCCCAGCTCTTTAACTATATGACCATCATTCTGATGCAGCGGTTTGATGTAATCGCAGACCGGATAGGCGCTGCAACCTAAAAAGGGACCGTGTTTTCCATGGCGCATTAACAGAGCCGCCCCGCATTGAGGGCAGGGCGTCTCTTGGTGAACCTGGTGGGAAAACAGCTCAGGGTTAATTTTACTGGCCATACCTCAGGCCTTCGCTTCTGTTATGTCGCAATTAATGAAGATAGCCGTCCTCTGCACCATAAAGTAGTTCTTCCATCTGGCTGTAAGCACTTTCATTGCCTGGCGCATTAAACAGCACCATCAGGATAATCCACTTCAGATCATCGAGTATAAATTCTGTCGTTTCCAGTTCCATAACTCTGTCTATCACCATCTCCCGAGTGTCAGAACTCAGTACATGGATCTGTTCCAGATAAGTCAGAAAACCACGACAAGTAACGTCCAGACGATTCATCTCATCCTGTGTATAAACACGGATCGAGGTTACCGCACTGGTGTTCATATAAGGGGTGTGGTCGGTATCTTGCAGCGCTGCAAGTTTCTCTAGCCAGTTCAGAGCCTTATAAATATCTTCTTGGTGAAATCCTGCGCGTAGCAATTCTTCGGACAGTTCGTCCTGATCTACCATTAATTCAGCGTCACTGTGAATATAGGTTTCAAACAGGTACATGAGTATATCCATCATGACTAGCCCCTCCTCGATCTGATATAGCCACCGGGCACTGAAGTGATAACCCCTTGCAATTCTAACTCCAGCAATTGCGTCATTACTTCATGGACAGGTTGATCACAACGTTCAGCAACCACATCTACGGGTGTTGCTTCATTGCCTACGTTAGCCAACACCGCATTAAATGGCAATTGCTCATTTTCAGGATGTGGCAGCGATACGCTCATTTGACTACTTTTTGCGCAGTGGGTGAGTGCGCCAACCTCCTCAAAGATGTCGACCGGGCTTTCCACCAGTTTAGCACCGGATTTGATCAGCGCGTTACAGCCTTTGCTGCCTGGTGCATAAATAGAGCCGGGGAGTGCAAACACATCGCGATCTTGCTCCAGCGCATAGCGTGCTGTGATAAGCGAGCCGCTCTTGAGTGCGGCCTCCACCACGAGAACGCCGACGGACAGTCCGCTGATAATGCGGTTGCGGCGGGGAAAATGCTGCGGTCTGGGGGGTTCTGACGGCCAGAACTCGGAGACCAGGGCTCCCTGCTCCGCAATCAGACCCGCCAGTTCCCGATGGGCCGCGGGGTAGATGCGTCCCAGGCCAGAGCCCAGCACCGCCACAGTCGCACCGCCATTTTTCAGTGCGCTGTCATGGGCGTGACCATCGACCCCCAGCGCCAGGCCACTGGTCACCACATAATCCGCTGCCACCATAGCTGCGGCAAACTCCCGTGCCGCCTCACGGCCGTCAAGACTGGCATGCCGACTGCCGACAATCGCCAGTTGCGGTTCACAGAGCCAATGTGGTTCTCCACGAATAAAAAGGACAGGCGGCGGTGAGCTGATTTCCTTGAGCAAGCGAGGATAAGCCGGGTCACTTAATACTAATAGTTGTTGATTATCCTGCTCGCACCAGCGCAGAGCTTCTTGCAAGCGCTTGCTGTCCGGCTGGCGCAACAGGGAGATTTGCGACCCTTTGAGCCCCATTGCCATCAGGTGCGATTCGGGCATTTTGCGAATCTCAGTCACTGTGGCCTGCTCTAACAATTGCTGGATCCGCTGTCCGCCCAAGCCGGGCACTGCCGCCAGTGCCAGCCAGTCTTCCCTGTCACTCATGTTCGCGATCAATGCGTTTAGCGATATCGCCGATTTTTATCGGACCCTGACTGCTAATGACCTGAGCGAGGCTGAATTGGTCAAGGGTGTCGCCAATTTCCACATCGGCCACCAGCCGCTGTCCCAGCAATTGATGCTCAATCCGCCAGCGCTGACCGGGCTCCAGACCGTGCTCCGCGCCGTGATCCAGCACCAGCCAGTCCTGCATATAATGGTGGTCCTGCAAACCTCCCAGCACTCTGACAGCCTTCGGAGGGACATCGGACTGCTCGGCTGAATGGGGAGCCGTGGGCCTGAGCAGGCGATCACCCGGGCGGATTTCCTGCATCCCTGCGGTAACGGCCAGCCGGCTGCCCTGATCATCATTGGTCACCACTGTGACGCTGGCCACCGGCAGCATACCCCACACATCGGCGGCGGAATGATAGGAAGGTTCAGTCGTGCTAAATGCCCGCGTCGGACGATAGATATGCCAGGTACTGCCATTCTCGAGCACTTCTTTGACCAGGAGTTCATCTTCGTGGGTCAGGTATTGACGCCCGTTCATCACAGGTATCACTCTCGGGGCTAATCCCAGTTGCTCGGCGGTTACTAAACGCCCCGGCAACCCGAATCCGGCAACGGCCGGCGTTAGCGTCGACAGCCACAACACACTCAGCCATACACACATACGCATCGTCAATAATCCCTTCTCGCTACACTCATACTGCAGCTTGTCAGGCAAAGACGTCTGTGACTATTTGATGATTGGATCTTTGCGGCAGAATTCTCGCTTTCAGATTCGGGTTTCATCGTACCGGTAATGGTACTGACGGCCGGTATCACAGCCGGTTGTCCGGCAGACAAAGGCGTCGAAAGCTGTTCTTTGATGATGAAAATGACTAGAATTAGAGCAAATAAGCTATTGTCCTTTTTTATACGTCAATATTTACGGGAATCTATGTCTGTTTTAAACGTGTTAACTTTCCCTGATGATCGCCTGCGTACTGTCGCCAAGCCAGTCGAAGCGGTCACGCCTGAAATCCAGAAAATCGTCGATGACATGCTGGACACTATGTATGACGAAGATGGTATCGGCCTGGCGGCCACACAGGTTGATATTCATCAGCGAATCGTTGTCATTGATATCTCGGAAGAACGCAACCAGCCCATGGTGCTGATCAACCCGGAAATCCTGGAAAAACGCGGCGAAGACGGCATCGAAGAAGGTTGCCTGTCGGTACCTGGCGCCCGTGCGCTGGTTCCCCGCGCCGCGGAAGTCACAGTGCACGCACTGGACCGTGACGGCAAGGAATACACTTTTGAAGCCGACGATCTGCTGGCTATATGTGTACAGCACGAGCTGGACCACCTGGCCGGTAAACTTTTCGTTGATTACCTGTCACCTCTCAAGCGCCAGCGTATCCAGAAAAAGCTGGAAAAAATGAAGCGCTACCAAGAGCAAGTCTAAGAAGCCGAGGTTATCTTGAGCCAACCTTTACGTATCGTATTTGCTGGTACGCCTGATTTCGCCGCCCGTCATCTGGCGGCGTTATTATCTTCACAGCACGAGGTTATAGCCGTTTACACCCGTCAGGATCAGCCTGCCGGTCGTGGTAAGAAACTCACCGCCAGCCCGGTCAAACACCTGGCGCTGGAGCAGCATATCCCGGTTTACCAGCCGAAAACCCTGCGCGATGAAACCGCCCAGCAGGAACTGGCCGCCCTGAATGCCGACCTCATGGTAGTGGTGGCCTACGGCCTGATCCTGCCCAAAGTGGTACTGGATACCCCGCGTCTGGGCTGTATTAATGTCCATGGCTCGATTCTGCCGCGCTGGCGGGGAGCAGCGCCGATCCAGCGCTCTATCTGGGCGGGGGATGCCGAAACCGGTGTCACCATCATGCAGATGGATGAAGGTCTGGATACCGGCGACATGCTGAAAATCGCCTCACTGCCGATTGCCGCAACAGATACCAGCGCCAGCCTGTACGACAAACTGGCCGAACTGGGACCGGACACCCTGCTGAGCTGCCTGGACGATATCGCCGCAGGCCGTGCCGTGGCGGAAAAACAAAATGACGAGCGTGCCAATTACGCAGAAAAACTCAGCAAAGAAGAAGCGAAAATCGACTGGACCATGGACGCCGAAACGATTGAGCGCTGTGTTCGCGCCTTCAATCCATGGCCGATGAGCTTTTTTACCGTGGCAGAGCAAAACGTCAAAGTCTGGCAGGCCGAAGTGGAAGCCGATAACCAGGGCCAGGCGCCCGGCACCATTTTGTCAGCCGACAAACATGGCATAGTGGTTGCCACCGCAAAAGGCGCATTGCGTCTGGTACAACTGCAACCGCCGGGCAAGAAAGCCATGGCAGCCCAGGATCTGCTGAACTCACGCCGCGAGTGGTTTACCCCGGGTGCCGTGCTGTAAACAGCCGTGCCCCTGCAAACGTTTGTTAGCCAGTGAACAGCAGATTTGCTGTTGCGCTGGCTTTTTCATTCGCCGCTCACGCGGCAACCATGGCAGTCAGTAAACTGTCATAAGCTCATCTAGTCAGGAATTCAATCATGAATGTAAGAGCTGCTGCGGCCGAGGTGATCTATCAGGTGGTGGATCAGGGCCAATCGCTTGCTACTGCTCTGCCGGCGGCGCAACAGGGTATCAAACCCCGTGACCACGCCCTGCTGCAGGAAATCTGCTACGGCGTGCTGCGTTGGCTGCCGCGCCTGGAATCTGTCACTCAATCCTTGATGGACAAGCCGCTGAAAGGCAAACAACGTGTGTTTCATCATTTGATTCTGGTCGGTCTGTACCAACTCGGGTATATGCGCATACCAGCGCATGCCGCCGTGGCCGAGACAGTCGATGCAACCAAGACACTGAAAAAGCCTCAGCTGCGTGGCCTGATCAACGCTATTTTGCGTAACTATCAGCGTCAGCAAGAAGAGCTGGATCAGCAAGCGATGAGCCATGATGCCGGTAAATACGGCCATCCAGGCTGGTTACTCAAGCTGTTGCGCGAGCACTACCCGACGCAACTGGACGCTGTGACCGCCGCCAACAACACTAAAGCCCCGATGTGGCTGCGGGTGAATCGCCGTCACCACAGCCGGGATCAGTACCTGGCCCTGCTGGACGGCACAGACATCAGAGCGACTGTACATCCACAGGCCGGCGATGCGCTGAAACTGGAGCGCGCCTGCGATGTTCAGCTGCTGCCGGGTTTTGCCGATGGCTGGGTATCAGTGCAGGATGCCGCCGCACAGCTGGCGGTCGATTACCTCAAGCCACAGGCCGGCGAGCTGATCCTTGACTGCTGCGCCGCGCCGGGCGGCAAAACCGCCCATATTCTGGAGCGCGAGCCGGGCGCCAGTGTCGTCGCCATCGACTGTGATGAGCAGCGCCTGCTGAGAATCAAAGACAACCTGCAGCGCTTGCAACTGGACGCAGAAGTATTGTGCGCCGATGCCCGTTACCCGCAGCAATGGTGGCAGGGCAGTGCCTTTGACCGGATTTTGCTCGACGCACCGTGTTCGGCAACCGGGGTGATCCGCCGCCATCCGGACATCAAATGGCTGCGCCGCGCCGACGATATTGCGGCACTGGCGACCCTGCAGGCAGAAATTCTGGATGCCATGTGGCAACAGCTGAAACCGGGCGGCACGCTGGTGTACGCTACCTGCTCCATCCTGCCGCAGGAAAACCGCGAGCAAGTGAAAGCCTTCCTGTCGCGCACGCCAGACGCTGTGCTGGCCGAAGGGACAGAGAACGGCACCCCTGATGCGCCAGGGCGCCAAATCCTGCCAGGTGAAGAGGACATGGACGGCTTCTATTACGCGGTGCTGGAGAAACGCCTGACGGTCTGATCCCGTGGTGAGAGAAGTCTCTGCGTATTCCGCAAAGCAAGGTTAAGTCTTTGTGCAAACGGGTTGAAATTGCTGCTTCTCTCGCCAACTCAGTGTACCCTAACGACAAACAGCAAGGATCTGAGAACACTCATCAGGCATCAGCTATGAAAATTATCATTCTTGGCGCAGGCCAGGTCGGCGGTACGCTGGCAGAAAACCTGGTTGGCGAGAACAATGACATCACTATTGTCGACTCCAACCCTGAACGCTTGCGCGAATTGCAGGACAAATACGATTTGCGGGTAGTGCAGGGGTATGCCAGCCATCCCCGCACCCTCAGGGATGCCGGCGCGCAGGACGCAGACATGCTGGTCGCAGTCACCAATTCTGACGAAACCAACATGATTGCCTGTCAAATCGCCTTTTCTCTGTTCAATACCCCGAACCGGGTGGCCCGTATCCGTTCACCGGAATACCTCAAAGAAAAACATCAGCTGTTCCATACCGACGCAGTGCCGGTCGATCACCTGATTGCGCCGGAAGAATTGGTGACAGGTTATATCGAACGCCTGATTGCCTATCCGGGGGCGCTGCAGGTGGTGGGCTTTGCCGATAATAAAGTTGGGCTGGTGGCGGTAAAAGCCTATTACGGCGGCCCACTGGTCGGTAATGCACTGTCCGCACTGCGTGAGCACATGCCGCACGTCGATACCCGTGTCGCGGCAATTTTCCGTCAGGGCCGGCCTATCCGTCCGCAGGGGACCACCATTATCGAAGCCGATGATGAAGTATTTTTTGTCGCCGCCAGCAACCATATCCGTTCAGTGATGAGTGAGCTGCAGCGACTGGAAAAACCCTACAAGCGGCTGATGATAGTCGGGGGCGGTAACATAGGTGCCGGTCTGGCGAAAAGGCTGGAGAACAGCTACAGCGTGAAGCTGATTGAGCACAACCCGCAGCGGGCGGAAAGCTTATCGGAAATGCTGACCAACACCATAGTCTTCTGTGGTGATGCCTCTGATCAGGAACTGCTGAGCGAAGAGCATATCGAGCAGATAGACGTCTTCATCGCCGTCACCAACGATGACGAAGCCAATATCATGTCGGCCATGCTGGCCAAACGCATGGGTGCCAAGAAGGTGATGGTGCTAATCCAGCGCGGCGCTTACGTCGATCTGGTGCAGGGCGGCACCATCGATATTGCGATTTCGCCGCAGCAGGCCACGATTTCTGCCTTGCTGACCCATGTGCGTAAAGCCGATATCGTCAACGTTTCCTCGCTGAGGCGCGGAGCGGCAGAAGCGATTGAGGCCATAGCGCACGGCGATGCCAGCACCTCGAAAGTGGTTGGCAAAGCCATAGGGGATATCAAGCTGCCGCCGGGCACCACTATTGGCGCCATAGTGCGCGGTGAAGAAGTACTGATTGCTCATGACCGTACCGTGATTGAACAGGACGACCACGTGGTCATGTTCCTGGTCGACAAGAAGTACATCCCGGATGTAGAACGTCTGTTCCAGCCCAGTCCATTCTTCCTCTGAGCAGCTATGGTTAATCTTCGTCCGATCATCTTTGTCATAGGGCTGGTCTTGTCCAAGATCGCCCTCTTTATGTACCTGCCCACCATTCTGGCATTTTTGACCGGTTCGGGCGGTTTCATTGATTTTGCAACCGCAGTCATCATTACCCATATCGTGGCATTTGCTTGCCTGACCTTCGGCAAAGTCACAGATTTCAAGCTCGGGGTCAGGGACATGTTCCTGCTGACCACTCTGGTCTGGACTGTCGCCAGTGCGTTTGCCGCGCTGCCCTTTATGCTGATTAACCACATCAGTTTTACCGACGCCTATTTCGAAACCATGTCGGGCATCACCACGACAGGGTCAACGGTACTGAGCGGGCTCGATGACATGGCCCCCAGCATTCTGCTGTGGCGTTCCACCTTACAATGGCTGGGCGGGATCGGCTTTATCGTGATGGGGGTGGCCATTTTGCCAATGCTCAACGTTGGCGGAATGCGCTTGTTCCAGACTGAATCCTCAGACTGGTCGGAGAAAAGTTCCCCGCGTACCAAAAACGTAGCCTCCAACATAGTGACCGTCTATCTCAGTCTGACAGGGCTGTGTATTCTCGGCTATATGGCAGCGGGCATGAATACCTTCGATGCGGTCAACCATGCTTTCACCACCTTATCAACCGGTGGTTATTCCACCTCAGACGGCTCGATGAACCACTTCTCACCGGCAGCGCACTGGATAGCCGTTGTGTTTATGTTTGCCGGCGGGTTGCCGTTTCTGCTCTTTGTGCAGATGCTGCGCAAAAAGCAGCCGGCTTCATTGCTGCGGGACGCGCAGGTCCGGGGGTACACGGTCACTGTCCTGATAGTCAGCCTGATGGTCGCTCTCTGGCTGTGCTGGCAGGATGGGTATGATTTCAGTCATGCCATTCGGGTAGCCATGTTCAATATCGTTTCCGTGATCACCACGACAGGGTTCGGGCTGGAAGATTTTACCGCCTGGGGCGCATTTCCGACCGTGGTATTTGCCTTCATGATGCTGGTCGGCGGCTGCTCAGGATCGACTGCTGGCGGCTTCAAAGTGTTCCGTTTTCAGGTTGCCATCGCCTTGCTGCGCAAACAGCTGATGCAGCTGATCCACCCGTCAGGGGTGTTTATTCAGCGGTATAATCAAAGACCGGTCACAGATGCGATTGTCCGCTCTGTGGTGGCCTTCGCCCTGACCTTTATTATGACCATCATCATTATTGCCGCATTACTGGCGATGCTGGGATTAGATCCGATCACCAGTATCAGCGGCTCAGTCACAGCCGTGGCCAATGTGGGGCCGGGCATGGGCGCTATTATTGGCCCGACAGGTAATTTCGCCTCCCTGCCGGATGCCGCCAAATGGATCCTCAGCCTCGGCATGCTGATGGGTCGATTAGAGATCCTGACGGTACTGGTACTGGCATTCCCGGCTTTCTGGAAAAACTGACCCGTTGCACATTGCCGGTCTAACCCGGCAGCCCGGCTGTTGGCGCTACATACCAGTAAATAGCCAGAAAATGGCAGACCGTGCCGCCCAGCACAAACAGATGCCAGATGGCGTGATTGTAGGGAATCCGCTGATTAACGTAGAACACCACGCCAAGGGAATACACCACACCGCCTACGGCCAGCCATATCAGTCCGGCCGCCGACATGGCCATCGCCAGCGGATACACAGCCACCAGAGACAACCATCCCATCGCCAGATAGATCACCAGAGATAAACGCTTGAAGTGATAGATAAACACCACTTTGAACATGATCCCCAGCAAGGCTACCGCCCAGATCACGGCCATCAGCGTCACCGCCAGCGGCGTCCGCAGGGTAATCAACAGGAAAGGGGTGTAAGTGCCGGCTATCAGCAGGTAGATCGCACAGTGATCTAAGGTTTTCAGAACGCGCTTTGCCCGCTCAAACGGAATAGCGTGATACAGGGTGGAGGCGAGATACAGTAAAATGATGCTGGCGCCATAAATGCTCAGGCTGGCCACACTGAGCGCATCGGCATTCACTTCCACTGCCCGCATCAGCAGCATCACCAGAGCGACTATGCCGAAAATCATCCCGGCGCCGTGACTGAGGCTGTTGGCGATTTCCTCAGCTACCGAGTACGCCATTTTTTGTTGCTTGCCCATCAATGCTATCCGTTGTCTCTGAACTTTCCAGCAGTATGGCACAGTTTAGCTTACACGTGTAAGCTGAATTTTATGGCACCGCCGTGACAGCACAGTTAGCTGTATTCATGGTGCGTGACTCAGAGATCGTCGACCTGCTCCAGATACCTTATCACCCGCTCCCCGGCTTCTGACGGAGACAGCCCCAACGGCAAACGCAACTGGCGTTTGAGCTCACTGCTGCCGAGCAGGCCCGACAGCAATCCACCCACCCCGCGCTGACGACGATCAATCGAGAACCACAGCTTCAGGCAGTCATCTTCACGCTGAGTGATCAACTCCAGTTCACGCCAACGGCCATGAAAGGGGCCAGAAACAGGTACAAACTCAAATACCTGCACAAAGGGCAGATCAAAACCGCGCACCGCTTCACATTCCACCTGTAATATACGCAGTCCTGCTTGCTCAAGGGCAGTAAACACACCGTCAAGCAAAGGATCCGGCCGCACGGTCAGGGAGTCTTTATCTTTGGGATCCAAGGCCGATGGCACATCCAGGTGCGTTTCCAGCCACACACCCGAATAGCCGATAGTGATTGGGGTGTTGAGCGGCAATTCAAACCGGCAGTCAAACTGGCGATCTTCACCGGCAGCCAGCGTAAAGGCCTGCGGCAAATGCCACTGTGCCAGAGTATGTGTTCGGGTGATTTTTTCCATCCGCCGTTCGCTGTCACCCCGGCTGACAGCCTGCTCATCTTCAAAGCTGCAGCACAGATACAAATGCACATTATCCACCGCCTGCGCAACTTTGCCGCCTTTGACCTCAATACGAACGGGCAGAGCCTGACCCGGGATCAGCACTTCGGTTTCCAATACTGTATCAACTCTGGCACCACCCAAACCGAAACTGGCCAGTGTTTTATGAAAAAGCGACATAATGGCTCCTTGTCCGTATTCATCCGTAACGAAGTATGAAACCAGTTTATATAGCCAATTCTGGTTGAGCAAGGCATGTACTGAAACTGACAGCGTTTGGGTTCAGGCAAAGCCGTCTGGTATAATCCCCACTAAAAGTAAGCTTAAGAAAAGGAGCCAGATAATGGCTGAGCACCGCATTGCTGAACTGCTGGCACTACTCAAGCCTTATTGGCAGCATTTCCCGGATTTAAACCTGGCAGAGATCATGGCACAGCTGGCAAACGAAGCCGGCTTCCAAGGATCACTGAGCGATGTGAGCGATGATATGTTGATTTATCAGCTGAAAATGCGGCAGGAAAAGCGAGAGGCCATGATTCCTGGCCTGGCTAAAGACTGCGAGCCAGATTTCAAAACCGCCATACTCCAAGCCAGAGGGATCATCAAATAACCCCAAAAACCTTAAGCGCATTATTTGAGCGAGGTAGAATATTCAACCAGTTAGATAATGTATAATCCGAGCTTATTACTATCAGGGCCAATAGCACCTGAATTTATGATTGCCCAGGCGATGCACCCGGGCACATCTGCCAGCGTACAGACTGGCTATGCCCAAGGAATGCAATGCCATGAATCAAGAGAGAATCAAAATTAAGGACGTCACTCCCAAAGAGTACAATCCTAAGACCCATAAAGGCGGCGACGACCGCTTCAACCCGAGTAACCGTATTTATGTGCGGGCCATGAAAGGGGTCTATCAGCAGCTGCGCCAGCGTATGGGGTGGTTAATGATGGGCCTGTTCCTGATACTGCCGTGGATCACCTACAATGGCAGGCAAGCAATTTTGCTTGATATCGGCCGCCAGCAGTTCAACATTTTTGGTACCACTTTCTGGCCTCAGGATCTGATGTTACTGGCCAGCCTGCTGATGGTCGCAGCCTTTGCGCTGTTTTTTGTCACTACCTTCCTCGGCCGGGTCTGGTGTGGTTATATGTGCCCGCAAACGGTCTGGACCTTCATTTACATCTGGTTTGAGGAAAAGCTGGAAGGGCCGGCCAACAAGCGCCGCTCTCGGGACAACAAGGCACTGACCGCCGATCTTGTCGTGCGTAAAACACTCAAGCACATTGCCTGGCTGCTGGTTGCCCTGATCAGCGGCCTGACCTTCGTCGGCTATTTCCTGCCTATCCGTGAATTAGTCCCCGGCTTCTTCACCCTCAGTGCCAGCTTCCTGGCCGTGTTCTGGGTGCTGTTCTTCACCTTCTGCACCTATGGCAACGCTGGCTGGATGCGCTCAATCGTCTGTATTCACATGTGTCCATATGCCAGATTCCAGTCTGCCATGTTCGACAAAGACACCTATATCGTCGGCTATGATGCTGCCCGAGGCGAAAAACGCGGCCCGCGCTCACGCAAAACCGATCATAAAGCGCAGGGGCTGGGTGACTGTATCGACTGTAACCTCTGCGTGCAGGTTTGCCCGACCGGGATCGATATCCGGGATGGCCTGCAGTATGAGTGCATTAACTGCGGTGCCTGTGTCGATGCCTGTAACCAGACGATGGACAAAATGGGCTACCCGCGCGATCTGATCACTTACACCACAGAGCACAAGCTGGAAGGCAAGAAAACCCATGTCATGCGGCCAAAACTGATCGGCTACGGCGCTGTGATGCTGGCGATGTTCGGCCTGATGGCCTATCTGGTGGTTTCCGTACAGCCTATGGGACTGGATGTGATCCGCGACCGTAACCAGCTGTTCCGTATCAATACCGAAGGGCTGGTCGAGAATACCTACACCCTGAAAATTCTCAATAAAACCCAGCAGGATGCCACTTATCAGCTGCAGGTTGAAGGTCTGGACAATGCCCAGTGGTATGGCCCTCAGCAGGTTAATGTCAATGCCGGTGAAGTATTTACCCTGCCGATAAGCCTGGGTGTTGACCCTTATGAGCTGGAACGACCAATTGTCGATATCCGGTTTATCATGGAACATCAGGGCAGCGAGGAAACAAATCGTCTGGTGACCGACAGCCGCTTTATCGGCGAGTTACGATAGCCACCTCACGCCAATCAGGAAATAAAGGGCCGATTACGGCCCTTTTTCATTATGCTGTATACTGATGCGACATTTATAACCATGGCTGTACCACTATGACAGCACTTGATGATTTCAGCTTTGCTGATCTGACACCGGACCTACTGCTCAATGCGCTGGAGAGCACGGGCATCTATGCCTCATCGGGACTGTTGCCCCTCAACAGTTATGAAAACCGGGTCTACCAGTTCAGCAGTGATGACGGCCGCCGCTACGTCGCCAAATTCTACCGTCCGCAGCGATGGAGTGACGCCCAGATCCAGGAAGAACATGACTTCGCCGCCGAGCTGGCTGCGCAGGAAATTCCGCTGGCAGCGCCCCTGGTCATGAACGGCCAAACCCTGCACCACTATGAACACCACCGTTTCGCGCTGTTTCCCAGCGTCGGCGGCCGCCAGTTTGAAGTCGATAATGCAGACCAGCTTGAGCAGGTCGGCCGCTTCCTGGGCCGCATCCACAAAGTCGGTCAGCGCACCCTGTTCAGCCACAGACCGACCATCGGGCTGGAGGAATATCTGGTTCAGCCCCGGCTCGTCCTGGAGCAGTCCGGGTTTATCCCGATGCATCTGGAATCGGCTTTTTTCGGCGATCTGGACCGCCTTATCGCCTTATTGAGCGAACGCTGGCACAGCGACTGGCAGTCGCAACGTATTCACGGTGACTGCCATCCGGGCAACATACTGTGGCGCGACGGCCCGCTGTTTGTCGACCTGGACGATGCGCGAAACGGGCCGGCTGTGCAGGATCTATGGATGCTGTTAAACGGCAGCCGCCAGGATCAGCTGATGCAGTTGGATACCCTGCTGGAAGCGTATGGCGAATTTGCCGATTTTGATCCGCGTGAATTGCAACTTATTGAACCATTACGTGGTCTTAGATTGGTGCATTACATGGCATGGCTAGCAAAACGCTGGCAGGATCCGGCTTTCCCGCGTGCATTCCCCTGGTTTGCTGATGCAAAATACTGGGAAGGTCAGGTACTGGCCATTAAAGAACAACTGGCTGCCCTTGAAGAGCCGCCACTGCAGCTGATGCCGCAATGGTAATCAGTCTGACTTGAATCCGAACAGCCGTACCTGTAAAAGGTATTGTATTGATTTTTCAGGGAGAACCCTTACATGTTTAAAACACTTTTTGCGCTGGCAACAGCAGCGCTGCTTTCTTTTTCCGCGCATGCCGCCAAGTTTAGCGAAGGCGATTACTATCAGGTGCTGGAACTGCCGAAATCTTCCACACCGGTTGTGAACGAGTTTTTCTCGTTTTACTGCCCGCACTGCTTCAACTTTGAACCGCTGATCCAGCAACTGAAAACCAAAATCCCGGACAACGCCAAGTTCCAGAAAAGCCATGTCTCCTTCATGGGCGGCAACATGGGCACCTCTATGAGCAAGGCTTACGCGACCTCGGTCACTCTGGGTATTGATGACAAAATGATCCCGGTACTGTTCAGCCAGATCCATCAGGCGAACAAACCGCCGCGCAACGATGAAGAGCTGCGCCAGATCTTTCTGGATAACGGCGTGAAAGCCGAAGACTTCGATGGCGCCTTCAACAGCTTCGCCGTCAACTCTATGGTCAACCGTTTCAACAAAGGTTTCCGCGACAGCGGCCTGACCGGTGTCCCAGCCGTGGTGGTCAACAACAAATACCTGGTGAAAACCGACAAAGTGAAATCCGCTGACGAATACTTCGAGCTGATCAACTTCCTGCTCAAGCAGTAAGTTTTTTCTCTGTGAAAAAGGGCCGAAAGGCCCTTTTTTTGTCTCAGTTGTTTCTCCGAACAAGTCACACCACCTGACTGGTGATCTGCTTCAGCAGCCGGTCCATGGCGCGGTAGCCTAAGGCTTCGGCCAGATGGACCCGTTCGATCTCGGGTTTGCCGGCCAGATCGGCGATGGTGCGGGCGACTTTGATGATGCGGTGATAGGCGCGGATTGACAGGCCGAGCTGGTGCAGGGCGGTTTCGAGAAACTCGGCGTCGGCTTTGGTCAGCGCACAGTGCTGGTCCAGTTCACGGGTACCGAGCAGAGCGTTGATCTTGCCGCCGCGGCTGTGCATCCGGCCCCGAGCTTCCTTCACCCGCTCTTTGATCACCCCTGTGTTTTCCCCTCTGTCGCCGCCCTGTGCCAGGGTGCCACGGGGCAGGGCGGGGATCTCAATCGACATATCAAACCTGTCCAGCAACGGGCCGGACAAACGCCCCAGATAACGCAGTATGGCCTGCGGATTGGTACGGGTCTGGCTGCCTTCGTAGTAACCGGTCGGGCTGGGATTGAGGGCGCCAATCAGCTGGAACCGGGCCGGAAAGGTGGTTTTGCTGGTGGCACGGGAAATCACTATCTCGCCAGATTCCAGCGGTTCACGTAAAGAATCCAGCACTTTGCGTTCAAACTCCGGCATTTCATCTAAAAACAGAATCCCGTTATGGGCCAGCGAAATTTCACCGGGGCGGGGGATGGAGCCGCCGCCCACCAGCGCTGCCATCGAGCTGGAATGATGCGGGGCGCGAAACGGACGGTTGCGCCAGTTGCCGGCATGGAGTGACTGCGCGGTCAGGGAGGTGATAGCGGCCGTTTCCAGCGCTTCCTCGACATCCATCTCAGGCAGCAAATCGCACAACCGTGAGGCCAGCATGGTCTTGCCGGTGCCGGGCGGGCCGACAAACAGCAAATTGTGACCGCCTGCCGCGGCGATCTCCAGCGCCCTTTTGCCCTGCTGCTGGCCTATGATGTCCTGCATGTCGCGGCCATTGACCATCGGCACTGCCTGACCGGGCGCGCGACAATGCAGCGACAACGCTTCCTGACCACACAGGTAGGCACACACGGCCAGTAAGCTGGCCGCTGATTTGTGTATCTCTCTGCCCACCAGCGCCGCCTGATCGCCATTGGCATCGGGCAGCACCAGGCAGCGATTCTTCTGCTTGGCCGCCAGCGCCGCCGGCAGCGCGCCTTTGATGGAACGTAACTCGCCAGACAGGGCCAGTTCGCCCAAAAATTCATGATCGTGCAGCTTAGTGTCGGGGATCTGGCCGGATGCGGCCAAAATGCCCAGCGCGATGGGCAAGTCAAAGCGCCCGCCCTCTTTGGGCAGATCGGCCGGGGCCAGATTGACAGTGATCCGGCGCGACGGAAACTCGAAATTAGCATTCACTATCGCGCTTCTGACTCTGTCTCTGGCCTCCTTCACTGTGGTTTCAGGTAACCCCACCAGATTGACCGCCGGCAGGCCATTACTGAGGTGAACCTCTATCGTAACCGCCGGCGCATCCACCCCGACACAAGCCCTGCTGTGAACTATCGCCAACGTCATTTTCAACCTCTCAATAAATTAATTAACTGCCATATCACTGGATAAACACGTTTTATCAGCATAATGTACGCAAGATATCCAAGGCGGATTGAAAATAACCACAACAAATTTCTTGTCATGCGACGAATGTCTGTGTTAAGACTAAGGACGCACAACATATAAACAAGAATTTTGGACAGACAAGCCAATGCTATTAAACGTCAACCTACTGGTCCTCATTATTAACGTCATCGTGGTGATTATCTCACCGCGACGGGGGCTGGCAGGCGTAAAATAGCACATACGCAAACACACGCTAAAAAAGCCCCCGCACCGAAAGGTCCGGGGGCTTTTTTCATACCTGATGCCAGAAGACTGCACTATTCCAATAAACCGCAGCACTGGCAGAGGTCATCAAGAAACAGGGAGCCATGATGACAGGCGCAGAGTTAGTAGTAGAAGCCTTGAAACAACAGGGGGTGAGCACAGTCTTCGGATATCCGGGCGGTGCCATCATGCCAATTTACGATGCCTTGTACGATGGCGGCGTCAAGCATGTGCTGTGCCGCCACGAACAGGGGGCTGCCATCGCCGCTATCGGCTATGCCAGAGCCAGCAAAGGGATAGGCGTTTGCCTGGCCACCTCAGGGCCGGGGGCCACCAATCTGATCACCGGACTGGCCGACGCCATGCTGGATTCCATCCCGTTAGTGGCTATCACAGGTCAGGTCGCCAGCCCTATGATAGGCACTGACGCGTTTCAGGAAGTCGATGTCCTGGGGATGTCACTGTCGTGCACCAAGCACAGTTTTCTGGTAACAGACCCGGCAGAACTGCCCGCCGTCCTGAGCGAGGCCTTTGAAGTGGCACTGAGCGGCCGCCCTGGCCCTGTGCTGGTGGATATCGCCAAAGACGTACAAGTCGCCGCCATCGAACACCCGCTTGCCCCACTGCATGAATTACCTGCGTTACCCGAGACCGACCCTGCACAGTTTGCTCTGGCTCAGCAGCTTATTGCCGACAGCCATCGTCCTATTCTTTATGTCGGTGGCGGTGTACAGCTGGCAGATGCCGTCGCCAGTGTGCGCGAGTTTCTCGACATCACGCACATGCCGGCAGTGTCGACCCTGAAAGGGCTGGGCTGTGTTGAGAAAAACTATCCGTACCACCTGGGCATGCTGGGGATGCACGGCACCAAAGCCGCCAACCTGGCGGTACAGGAAGCCGATTTGCTGATTGCGGTCGGTGCCCGTTTCGACGACAGGGTGACCGGCAAACTGGATACCTTCGCGCCTCATGCCAAAGTGGTCCATCTGGATATCGATACCGCCGAGCTGGGCAAGCTGCGTCAGGCCCATGCCGCTTTGCGCTGCGATATCAATGAGGTGCTGCCGCAACTGGCCCGTCCGATGGCGCTGGCGCCCTGGCAACAACACGTTACCCACCTGATGGCAGACAACAGCTGGCGTTATGACCATCCGGGCGAGCGTATTTTCGCGCCGCTGCTGCTGAAACAACTGTCAGACAAAATGGATGACAACACTGTCATCAGCACAGATGTCGGCCAGCACCAGATGTGGGTGGCCCAGCATATGAGTCACAGACAACCGCAGAATCTGCTGACCTCGGCCGGGCTCGGCACTATGGGCTTCGGCCTGCCGGCCGCTATCGGTGCCAAGCTGTCCCGTCCGGACGATCAGTCTGTCCTGGTCTCGGGCGACGGCTCTTTCATGATGAATGTGCAGGAACTGGGCACCATTCGCCGTCTCGGCCTGCCGGTCAAGATTGTACTGCTGGACAACCAGCGTCTGGGCATGGTGCGTCAGTGGCAGGAGCTGTTCTTTGACGGCCGCTACAGCGAAACCAACCTGTCCGATAACCCGGATTTCGTCACCCTGGCCAGTGCCTTCGGCATCCCGGGCCAAACCATTACGCGCAAAGATCAGGTCGGTCCTGCGCTGGATACCCTGCTGGCGAGCGAGACAGCCTACCTGCTGCACGTTGCCATTTCTGAAGCTGATAACGTCTGGCCGCTGGTTCCACCCGGTGGTGCCAACCACGACATGATGGAGGAACCTGTATGACCCAGCACACCCTGACTATCCAAGCCACCAGCCGTCCGGAATTACTGGAACGTGTTCTAAGAATCACACGCCACCGCGGATTCATGGTAAAACAGTTTTCAATGGCGCATAGTGAAGATTGTCAGTCCGTCGACATTGAAGTCACGGTAGACAGCGAGCGTCCCATCAGTGCCCTCTATCACCAGCTGGACAAACTGTGGGATGTCAACGGCGTCACCATTTTAGAGCAACAACAAAAACAACAAATCAGCGCATAACGAAAGGATTACACAATGGCAAACACAGCAGATTACATTTGGTTTAATGGCGACATGGTGCCTTGGGCAGACGCGAAAGTACACGTACTGACTCACGCGATGCACTACGGTACTTCCGTGTTCGAAGGCATTCGCTGCTACGAGACGCCAAACGGACCTGTGGTCTTCCGTCACCGTGAGCACATGGCCCGACTGAAAGATTCTGCCAAGATCTACCGCTTCCCGATCCCATACACTGTTGATGAGCTGATGGAAGCCTGCCGCGAAACCCTGCGCGCCAACAAACTCAATTCTGCCTATATCCGTCCGCTGGGCTATGTGCCTAACGTGGGTCTGGGTGTCTGTCCGCCGAACGGCACGGAAATGGATCTGATCATCGCGGCGTTCTCCTGGGGCTCTTACCTGGGCGAAGAAGCACTGGCCAACGGAGTCGACGCCATGGTGTCGAGCTGGAACCGCGCCGCGCCGAATACCATTCCGACCGCTGCCAAAGCGGGCGGTAACTATCTGTCTTCGCTGTTAGTCGGTGGTGAAGCCCGTCGTCACGGTTATGCCGAAGGCATTGCGCTGGATGTGCGCGGCTACCTCTCTGAAGGGGCCGGTGAAAACATCTTTGTGATCCGCAACGGGGTGATTTCTACCCCACCGGCCACCAGCGCCATTCTGCCGGGCATTACCCGCGATGCCATAGTGACGCTGGCCAAAGACATGGGTTATGAGATCCGCGAAGAAAACATCGCCCGCGAGGCGCTGTATCTGGCCGATGAAGTCTTCATGACAGGTACCGCGGCGGAAATCGTCCCGGTACGCAGCGTTGATCAGATCACAGTCGGCGAAGGCAAACGCGGCCCGATCACCGAAAAGATTCAAGCGGCTTTCTTTGGCCTGTTCAACGGCCAGACTGAAGACAAGTGGGGCTGGCTGGATCCTGTATATCCGGCAAAATAAGCCACACTTATAAGCAAGAGAAGTAATGTCCCCGCCGGTGTCTTCGGGCACCGGCGGCCAAAAAAGGAATTTCACGTTATGCCTAAGTACCGTTCAGCCACCACCACCCACGGCCGCAATATGGCGGGTGCCCGCGCCCTGTGGCGTGCCACCGGCGTCAAAGATGAAGATTTTGGCAAACCTATCATCGCTGTCGTTAACTCCTTCACCCAGTTCGTACCAGGCCATGTTCACCTGAAAGATCTGGGGCAGCTGGTTGCCGCTGAAATTGAAAAAGCCGGTGGGATTGCCAAAGAATTCAACACCATTGCCGTTGATGACGGGATTGCCATGGGTCACGGCGGCATGCTGTATTCCCTGCCGTCGCGCGAACTGATTGCCGACTCGGTCGAATACATGGTCAATGCCCACTGTGCCGACGCCATGGTCTGTATCTCCAACTGCGATAAGATCACCCCGGGCATGCTGATGGCGTCCATGCGCCTCAATATTCCGGTGATCTTCGTCTCAGGCGGCCCGATGGAAGCCGGTAAGACCAAACTCTCTGATCAGATCCTGAAACTGGATCTGGTCGATGCCATGATCCAAGGGGCTGATCCGAAAGTCTCTGACGAGCAAAGCGAGCAGATCGAGCGTTCAGCCTGCCCGACCTGCGGATCCTGCTCAGGCATGTTCACCGCCAACTCGATGAACTGCCTGACCGAAGCCCTTGGCCTGAGCCAGCCGGGTAACGGATCATGCCTGGCCACCCATGCCGATCGTAAAGAGCTGTTCATCACCGCCGGTCAGCGCATTGTCGGTCTGACCAAGCGTTATTATGAGCAGGACGACGACAGCGTGTTGCCGCGCAACATTGCCAGCAAGAAAGCCTTCGAAAATGCCATGGCGCTGGATATTGCCATGGGCGGCTCCACCAATACCGTGCTCCACCTGCTGGCGGCGGCGCAGGAAGGCGAGATCGATTTCACCATGGAAGACATCGACCGCATGTCGCGCCGGGTGCCTCACCTGTGTAAAGTGGCGCCGTCGACGCAGAAATACCACATGGAAGATGTCCACCGTGCCGGGGGCGTGTACGGCATTCTCGGTGAGCTGGACCGTGCCGGCCTGCTGCACTCAGACGTTCCCAACGTGCTGGGCATGACGCTGTCAGAAGCCCTGGCCCGCTACGACATCAAGCAAACCGATTCAGAAGAGGTCGCTTCCTTCTTCCGCGCCGGTCCGGCCGGTATCCGTACCACTCAGGCCTTCTCACAAGACTGCCGCTGGGACACTTTGGATGACGATCGCGAGAACGGCTGTATCCGCAACAAAGCCCACGCTTTCAGTCAGGATGGCGGATTGGCCGTGCTGTCGGGCAACATGGCGGTCGACGGCTGTATCGTGAAAACCGCAGGCGTCGATGAAAGCTGCCTGACCTTCAAAGGCCCGGCCGTGGTGTTCGAGAGCCAGGAAACCGCGGTTGAAGGCATACTCGGCGGCAAGGTCAAAGCCGGTGATGTGGTGGTGATTCGTTATGAAGGCCCTAAAGGCGGCCCGGGCATGCAGGAAATGCTGTATCCGACCACTTACCTCAAATCAATGGGGCTGGGTAAAGAGTGCGCCCTGATCACAGACGGCCGTTTCTCCGGCGGTACCAGCGGCCTGTCTATCGGCCACGTGTCACCGGAAGCAGCCAATGGCGGCACCATAGGCCTGATTGAAAACGGCGATCTGATCACTATCGACATCCCTAACCGCGGTATTGAGCTGAATGTGGATGATGCCACCCTGGCACAGCGCCGTGCCGCCGCCGATCAACGCGGCTGGAAACCGGTCGACCGTCAGCGCAGCGTCTCTTTTGCCCTGCGTGCCTACGCCAACCTGGCGACCAGTGCCGATAAAGGCGCGGTCCGCGATAAATCCAAACTGGAAGGGTAAGTATGATGAGTGAGGTGACACAGGCCAGAGCTGCTGAGTTTCTCAGCGGCGCTGACTATTTAAGGGAAACACTGCGCGCCCCCGTATACGAGGTGGCGCAGGTCACCCCGCTTCAGGACATGGAAAGGTTATCCCAGCGTTTGGGTAACCGTATCCAGATCAAGCGCGAAGACCGCCAGCCAGTGCACTCATTCAAACTTCGTGGTGCCTACAACATGATGTCTCAGCTGACCGCTGCACAACGCCAGGCAGGTGTGATTGCCGCGTCAGCGGGTAATCATGCACAGGGTCTGGCATTGTCAGCCCGCCAGCTGGACGTCAAAGCTGTGATTGTCATGCCGCGCACCACCCCGGATATCAAAGTAGAAGCGGTCAAAAGCTTCGGCGGCGAAGTGGTGCTGCATGGCAGCAACTTTGATGAAGCCAAAACGTACGCGATTGAACTGGCTGAAAAGCACCAATTCACCTTTATTCCTCCGTTCGACCACCCGGCGGTGATTGCCGGGCAGGGCACGATCGGCATTGAGCTGGTCCAGCAAAACGGCCATCTCAACTATGTGTTCGTGCCTGTCGGCGGCGGCGGTCTGGCCGCCGGGGTGTCGGTACTGCTCAAACAACTGATGCCGGAAATCAAGGTAATAGGTGTTGAAGCCGAGGATTCCGCCTGCCTGCGTGCCGCACTGGATGCCGGTGAGCCGGTTACTCTGGATCAGGTTGGCCAGTTTGCCGACGGGGTGGCGGTGAAGCGGATCGGCGACGAGACCTTCCGGCTGTGCCAGCAGTATCTCGACGATGTGATTACGGTCAGCAGTGACGAAATCTGCGCCGCCGTAAAAGACATTTTTGAAGATACCCGCGCGATCGCCGAGCCGTCAGGAGCATTGTCGCTGGCCGGTCTGAAGAAATACAGCGAGCAGCATCAGCTGCAAGGTCAGCAGCTGGCTTCGATTTTGTCGGGTGCCAACCTGAACTTTCACGGCTTGCGCTATGTGTCTGAACGTTGCGAACTGGGTGAAAAGCGCGAGGGTCTGCTGGCCGTCACTGTGCCGGAACGGCCGGGCGCGTTTCTCGATTTCTGTCACCTGCTGGGCGGCAGGGCAGTCACTGAGTTCAACTATCGCTACAACGACGACACGCTGGCCAATGTCTTTGTCGGTGTCCGTTTGCTGCAGGGGCAGGAAGAGCTGGAAAGCATCATTACCGATCTGCGAAAAGGCGGCTATCCTGTGGTGGATCTGTCTGATGATGAAATGGCCAAGGTGCATGTGCGCTACATGATTGGCGGCCGCCCGTCCAAGCCGCTGCAGGAGCGCCTGTACAGCTTTGAGTTTCCGGAATATCCGGGGGCATTGCTGAAATTCCTGACCACATTAGGTACCCACTGGAACATCAGCCTGTTCAACTACCGTAACCACGGTGCCGACTACGGCCGTGTGCTATGCGGAATTGAACTCGAAGATCATGACCTGCTGTCCTTCACCAGCCATCTGCGTGAACTGGGTTACCAGTGGAAAGACGAGACCGGCAATCCGGCCTACCAGTTCTTCCTCGCCCAGTAAGCAAATAGATCAGTAAACTGGTAGTAAACCAGCCAGAAAAACACAGCCCCGTATAAACGGGGCTGTTTTCTTTCACCTTTATCCTTTTCACTACCCTTATCGCTCCCGTCAGGATTTATCTTTCTGGGTCAGCGCCCGGGTGTATTCCGCCATGAAACCGGCCAGATTGATACTCTGCTGCAAAATCACATTCCGGGCCGAATGGGGCAGACGACTGAAATACTGGAGCAAGCGGTCAATTTCTTCTTTATATTCGCTTTCCAGAATTTCCAATCCTTCATCCCCGTACACGAACCAGGTCAGCGGCCGCTCAGTGATTTCTGAAATCGCCGACAGCAAACGCACTTTAGGCTCGGTTTTTCCTGTCTCCAGGTCCAGATAAGTTTGCCGGGCGACCCCCAGTTGCTGAGCCATATGTACCTGAGTCAGGCCTTTCCACTCTCGCGCTTCCTTGATCCGCGAGGCGATCTTCGCTTTAGGATCTGTCATCAATACCTCCACCACTGCAATATGTTCCGACCAAACAGGCCAGCATAAAATCAGCCAACTCAGGTGTTATTATTTTTATAAAAATATCAATATGTTATAGAAGGCGACATTTCGGGATTGCAAAGCGCAACGCAAAACAGGAAGAATTCAACCAAAGCATCTGATTTCGCAAACAAAAAACGTCACTTCTGTACTAAATCATAGACGCTGGGAGTAGGGGCGAAGGGTAAAACGAACAAAGGCGCCACAATTGACGCCTTTATCTCAGGGCTAAGACAGCCGTGTCTTATTCTACTGTCACCGATTTGGCAAGGTTGCGCGGCTGGTCAACATCCGTGCCTTTGATCAGCGCCACATAGTACGACAGTAACTGCAGCGGCAAGGTGTAGAGGATAGGGGCAATGAACTCGTCGCAATGCGGTACGTTCAGCACTGTCATAGTGTCGTCACTGGCGAAGTGGGCATTCACATCGGCAAACACATACATCAGGCCGCCACGGGCACGCACTTCTTCGACATTCGACTTCAGTTTTTCCAGCAGCTCGTTGTTCGGCGCCACCACTATCACAGGCATGTCGGCATCAATCAGGGCCAGCGGGCCGTGTTTCAGCTCACCCGCAGCATAGGCTTCAGCATGGATATAAGAGATCTCTTTCAGCTTGAGCGCACCTTCCATGGCAATCGGCGACTGCTCACCGCGGCCCAGGAACAGGGCGTGGTGCTTGTCGGCGAAATCTTCTGCCAGGGCTTCAATGTCGTCCGCCATCGCCAGCGTCTGCTCAATTTTGGCCGGCAGACTTTGCAGTGCCGCCACCAGCTTGGCTTCCAGCGCATCATCGATGGTTTTACCGCGGCCAATCGCCGCCACCAGCATCAGCAAACCGGCCAGCTGCACGGTAAAGGCTTTGGTGGACGCCACACCGATTTCCGCCCCGGCTTTCATCATGTAGGCCAGGTCGGATTCACGCACCAGCGACGAGCCAGGCACGTTGCAGATGGTCAGGCTGGCCATGTAACCCATTTCCTTGGCCAGACGCAGCGCGGCCAGGGTATCGGCAGTTTCACCAGACTGGGACAGGGTGACCAGCAGACTGTTCTCATACACATGTGATTTGCGGTAACGGAACTCAGAGGCAATCTCGACATTACAGGATACACCCGCCCATTGCTCCAGCCAGTAACGCGCCACCAGACCGGCGTGATAACTGGTTCCGCAGGCAATGATCTGAACATGTTTCACTTTCTGCAGCAGGGCTTCGGCGTTATCGCCAAAGGCTGATGCCAGCACTTTACCATTCG
The DNA here is from genome assembly GCF_019204055.1 of Photobacterium sp. WH24. NCBI lineage: Bacteria > Pseudomonadati > Pseudomonadota > Gammaproteobacteria > Vibrionales > Vibrionaceae > Photobacterium > Photobacterium sp. WH24. The sequence continues at coordinate 29,969 of NZ_JAGSOZ010000019.1, forward strand.
CCAGCCGGCCTTCCATGGTACGTTGCAGCGCTACCGGCTGTTCATAGATTTCTTTCAGCATGTAATGACGGTACTGACCTTTGTCACCGGCATCGTGCGACACTTCCGATTCTTTGATCTCGCGCTCAACCGGCTCACCCTGTTTATCGAAGATGTTCACTTCAAAACGGGTCACTTCCGCAACATCTCCTTCTTCCAGGAACGCAAAACGGCGGGTCACCGGCAGCAGGGCCAGCTGATCTGAGGCAACAAAATGCTCATCAACGCCATAGCCGATCACCAGCGGGCTGCCGGAGCGGGCCACCACAATCCGGTTCGGATCACGGCTGTCCATCACCACAGTGCCGTAGGCACCTTCCAGCTGAGACACTGTCTTCTGCACCGCTTGCAGCAGGCTGTCGGCGCTGCGCAGTTCCCAGTCCACCAAGTGAGCAATTACTTCGGTATCTGTCTGAGAAACGAAGGTATAGCCGCGTTCGGTGAGCACAGTACGCAGCGATTCGTGATTCTCGATAATGCCGTTATGAACAATCGCGATGTGCTCGCCGGACACATGGGGGTGAGCATTGGTTTCGGAAGGTTCACCGTGGGTCGCCCAGCGCGTATGGGCAATACCGGTGCCGCCGGACAGCGGGTTGGTGGCTACGGCGTCAGCCAGCTCCTGCACCTTACCCAGACGGCGAACTCGCTGCAGGGCATTGTCGCTGTCCACCACAGCCACTCCGGCAGAGTCGTAACCCCGGTATTCCAGCCGGCGCAAACCTTCAATCAGAATGCCAGCCACATCGCGTTGGGCCACCGCCCCGACGATTCCACACATAGAAAATACTCCTGAAAAAATTAAGATTTATACTTTGACGGCGGCGCAGATCACCTGCACCCCTTGCTGTTCGATTTCTGCCCTGGCAACCGGATCCAGACCTTGATCGGTGATCAGGGTGCTGATGCTGTTCCACGGCAGTTCAAGATTCGGGATTTTGCGTCCGATTTTGCTGGATTCGACCATCACCACCACTTCCCGTGAGACTTCTGCCATCACCCGGCTCAGGCCGATCAGTTCGTTGAAAGTAGTGGTACCGCGAGTGATATCAATGCCGTCGGCACCGATAAACAGCTGGTCAAAATCATAGGAACGCAGCACAGACTCGGCGACCTGGCCCTGAAACGCTTCGGAATGCGGATCCCAGGTGCCCCCCGTCATCAGCAGGGTCGGCTCGTTTTCCAGCTCATTGAGGGCATTAGCGACATTGAGTGAGTTAGTCATCACTATCAGGCCCTGCTTGTCACCCAGCAGGCCAATCAGAGCGGCCGTGGTACTGCCGCTGTCTATGATAATGCGGTTATGATCGCGGATACGGGCTGCAGCAGCCTGGGCGATCGCTTGCTTTCGAATCGAAACTTCCGGTTCATGACCCGCCGCCACAATCTCTGAGGGCATGGCAATCGCCCCGCCATAGCGGCGCAGCAGCAGACCGGCTTTTTCCAGCGCAGCAAGATCTTTACGGATAGTCACTTCGGACGTAGCAAATTGCTGAGCCAGCGCATCGACACTGACCTCGCCCTGTTCATTGACCAGAGCGACAATGCCATGGCGTCTCTGCTGGGTGTTTCGTTTCGACATGTAAGTTTTACTTATTATTTAAGTTTCGAACTGAAACCAAATATAGCAAACCAAAAGAAGTAAGATCAAGAAAATACCAAGATGGCAGCCAATAAGCTGTGCGGCAAGCTGAGTTTACGGCAAAAAAAAGCAGCGCCTGAGCGCTGCCTGTCTGTTAGCCGTTCCGGGTTATTTTTGCTTTTCCGGTCGCTTCCAGCCTTTTATTGTCCGGGCCGGGGCGCGAGTGATCACTAACTCACCGTCACCCACATCGCGGTTAATGGTGGCGCCGGCTCCGATAGTGGCACCCTTACCAATTTTCACCGGGGCGATCAGCTGCGTATCTGAACCGACAAAAACATCGTCTTCGATTTCAGTCCGGAACTTATTCGCACCGTCATAATTGCAGGTGATGGTTCCGGCGCCGATATTGACCCGATCACCGATTTGCGCATCGCCCAGGTATGTCAGGTGACTGGCCTTAGAGCCTTTACCGAGACGGGACTGCTTCATTTCGACAAAGTTACCGACATGGGAATCACCCACCAGCTCAGCGCCCGGGCGCAGGCGGGTAAACGGCCCCACAGTACAGTCTTCACCGACCGTCGCCCCTTCAATAATGCTGTAAGGGCGCACCAGAGTATTATCATCGATTTCGCAGTCAATCAGCACCGAACCCGCACCGATCACCACATTGTCACCCAGGGTGACATGGCCTTCAATGATGACATTGACATCAATTTCGACATCCTGGCCACATTGCAGGGTACCGCGCAAGTCAAAACGAGCCGGGTCACGCAGCATTACGCCCTGTACCAGCAAACGCTCAGCCTGAAGGCTCTGGTAAGCACGTTCCAGACGCGCCAGTTGCAGGCGGTTGTTAACGCCTTCCACTTCGACCGCTAAGGCCGGGTGGACCGCCTGGATATGACGGCCTTCAGCATGGGCCATGGCAATCACGTCAGTCAGATAATATTCACCCTGCGCATTGTCGTTTTTCAGCTGGCTCAGCCAGCGCTTGAGATCACCGCCATTGGCGACCATTACACCTGTGTTGATCTCACAAATTTGCTGTTGTGCCTGCGTGGCGTCTTTTTGCTCTACGATGGCGACGACAGCATCATCTTCGCGCACGATGCGGCCATAACCGGTTGGATCATCCAGCACTACAGTCAGCAGACCAATGCCGCCTTCTGGCTGTGCATCCAGTAATTTTTCCAGCGTCTCACCACTGATCAGTGGCACATCGCCATAGAGAATCAGTACCTGCTCATCATCACCAAAATCACCCGATGCCTGATTCACAGCATGACCGGTACCAAGCTGCTCAGCCTGAAGTACCCAGTTCACAGATTCTTCCGCCAGACGCGCCTGCATCAGATCGCCGCCATGGCCATACACCAGATGAATATTCGCGGCACCCAAATCGCTACAGGTATCGATTACGTGTTTTACCATCGGCTTACCTGCCAGAGTATGCAAAACTTTAGGCAGAGCAGAATACATGCGGGTACCTTTACCCGCGGCCAGGATCACAGCGCTGAAGCTCATGAATCAGTGTCCCTTCTTATCAATGTGGTGGATATCTGGATGCATTGTATCGGCTCACTGCATCCGATATAAGTCTTTGTCGATCATTATTGACACAGCATACACTGACAAACCACGGCTTTGTGAACTCATCCAAGACATTTCACTGCCAACCGGGAGCCGGGCAACTGCCTGCAGGCAAAAAAAAAGCGACCCTAAGGCCGCTTTTTTGCACAGATACCTGATTAACGCTTACGCCTTGTCAGCTCGATCACTCGAAGCTGGGCGATTGCTTTAGCCAGGTCACTGGCCGCTTGGGCGAAGTCGATGTCGCCATGCTGACTGTGGATACGCTCCTCAGCCTGACGTTTCGCTTCTTCAGCCTTGGCTGCGTCCAGATCAACACCACGGATTGCAGTATCAGCCAGTACAGTGACAGCACCTGGCTGCACTTCCAGCATACCGCCGGAGAGGTAAATGACTTCCTCACCACCGTGTTGTTTAACGATCCGAACCATTCCTGGCGTGATAGCGGTCAGCAGCGGGGTGTGGCCTGCGTGAATACCCAGTTCACCTTCGCTACCGGTCACCTGGATATTTTCAGCACGACCAGAGAAAAGACTCTTTTCTGCGCTTACTACGTCCAGATGGAAAGTTATCGCTGCCATATCGCCTCCTGTTCAGCTTACAGCTTCTTCGCGTTTTCCAGTGCGTCTTCGATCGCGCCGCAGTACATGAATGCCTGCTCTGGAATATCATCGTATTCGCCAGCCAGCAGGCCTTTGAAGCTGCGCAGAGTATCTTTCAGAGGAACATAGATACCAGGGTCGCCAGTGAAGACCTGTGCTACGTGGTAAGGCTGAGTAAGGAAACGCTCAATCTTACGTGCGCGGGCAACAGTTTGCTTGTCGTCTTCAGACAGCTCGTCCATACCCAGAATGGCGATGATGTCTTTCAGCTCTTTATAACGCTGCAGGGTGCTTTGTACACCACGTGCAATGTCATAGTGCTCCTGACCAACAACCAGAGGATCCAGCATACGTGATGTAGAATCCAGTGGGTCGATCGCTGGGTACAGACCCAGAGAAGCGATCTGACGAGACAGTACAACCGTCGCATCCAAGTGGGCGAACGTGGTCGCTGGTGATGGGTCAGTCAAGTCATCCGCAGGAACGTAAACGGCCTGAACAGAAGTGATAGAACCCGTCTTAGTCGACGTGATACGCTCCTGAAGTACACCCATCTCCTCTGCCAGCGTAGGCTGATAACCTACTGCAGATGGCATACGACCCAGCAGTGCTGATACTTCAGTACCGGCCAGGGTATAACGATAGATGTTATCGATGAACAGCAGTACGTCACGGCCTTCATCACGGAACTTTTCAGCCATAGTCAGGCCAGTCAGAGCAACGCGCAGACGGTTACCCGGTGGCTCGTTCATCTGACCGTAAACCATTGCTACTTTTGATTCAGCTGGATTTTCCAGGTTTACAACCCCGGCTTCCTGCATCTCGTAGTAGAAGTCATTACCTTCACGGGTACGCTCACCTACACCGGCAAATACCGACAGACCTGAGTGTTTCAGGGCGATGTTGTTGATAAGTTCCATCATGTTAACGGTCTTACCTACACCAGCACCACCGAACAGGCCGATTTTACCACCCTTAGCGAATGGGCAAACCAGGTCGATAACTTTTACGCCGGTTTCCAGCAGTTCAACCGCGTTAGACTGCTCTTCATAGCTTGGTGCTGCACGGTGAATAGCGTAACGCTCTTGTTCACCGATCTCACCACATTCGTCAATAGGTTGACCCAGAACGTTCATGATACGTCCCAGAGTCGCTGTACCTACCGGTACTTCAATTGGTCGGCCTGTATTTTCAACAGTCAGACCACGACGCATACCATCAGAACTACCCATGGCGATACCACGAACTACGCCGCCACCCAGCTGCTGCTGAACTTCCAGTACAAGCGTACCTTTTTCTTTGGCATCAACGTGTAGGGCATCATATACCTGTGGTACAGAGTCCTGTGGAAACTCTACGTCGACTACCGCACCGATGATCTGTACGATCTTACCTGTAGCCATCGTTAATCCTCTAAACTTATTAATTCTTTGCCTTAAACAGCGGAAGCACCGGAGACGATTTCCGACAGCTCTTGTGTAATCGCAGCCTGACGGGCTTTGTTGTACACAAGTTGCAGTTCGTCAATCAGATCACCTGCGTTATCCGTTGCCGCTTTCATCGCAACCATTCGGGCCGCTTGCTCACAGGCAAGGTTTTCGACCACACCCTGATAGACCTGAGATTCGACATAGCGAACCAGCAAGGTATCCAGCAGAGGTTTAGGCTCAGGCTCATAAATGTAGTCCCAAGCATGGTTACGTTTCATTTCTTCGTCTTCTGACTTAGGCAAAGGCAGCAATTGATCGATCACTGGCTCTTGAACCATGGTGTTGACAAACTTGTTGTACACCAGATACAAACGGTCCAGTTGGCCCTCATCATATTTCTTCAGCATCACACCTACGGTACCGATCAGCTCATCAACAGAAGGCTTATCGCCTAAACCTGTTACCTGAGCCGCAACACGGCCACCGTAGCTGTTAAAGAAAGCAGTGGCTTTAGCACCAATCAGCGCCAGTTCAACCTCTGCTCCCTGATCTGACCATGACTTCATCCCTGCGATAGCTTGTTTGAACAGATTCACGTTCAAACCGCCACACAGACCACGGTCAGTTGAAACAATGATGTAACCTACGCGCTTGGCCTCACGCTCCTCTAAATAAGGATGCTTATATTCGAGGCTACCAAGGGCGATATGACCGATCACTTTGCGCATTGTTTGTGCGTATGGACGTGATGATTCCATAGCGTCTTGCGATTTACGCATTTTAGACGCAGCAACCATCTCCATCGCTTTAGTGATCTTCTGAGTGTTTTTAACACTACCGATCTTGTTACGTATCTCTTTTGCGCCGGCCATCGTTACTCTCCTTGAGCTGGTGATCGCATGCGATCACCAACCAATTACCAAGTCTGGGTCGCTTTGAAATCTTCAACCAGTTTCACGAACTGGGCTTCAATTTCATTGTTCCACGCACCCGTTTCATCAATTTGAGCTACCAGCTCAGCAAATTGACTCTTGGCGTAAGACAGTAACGCAGCTTCGAAATCTGCCAGCTTAGTCAGCTCAACATCTTTCAGGTAACCTTTCTCAGCAGAGAAAATCACCAGCGCCTGCTCGAAAACAGACATTGGCGAGTACTGCTTCTGCTTCATCAGTTCAGTTACTTTCTGACCGTGGTCCAGCTGACGCTTAGTCGCGTCGTCCAGATCAGAGGAGAACTGGGCAAAGGCCGCCAGTTCACGATACTGAGCCAGTGCAGTACGGATACCACCAGACAGTTTCTTGATGATCTTGGTCTGAGCAGCACCACCTACACGCGATACAGAGATACCTGGGTCAACCGCTGGACGAATACCAGAGTTGAACAGTTCTGTTTGCAGGAAGATCTGACCATCGGTGATCGAAATAACGTTAGTCGGTACGAACGCAGATACGTCACCCGCCTGAGTTTCGATGATTGGCAGAGCAGTCAAAGAACCAGTCTTACCTTTCACTTCACCGTTAGTGAACTTTTCTACGTACTCTTCGCTAACACGAGCAGCACGCTCCAGCAGACGGGAGTGGAGGTAGAAAACATCACCAGGGAAGGCTTCACGGCCTGGTGGACGGCGCAGCAGCAGAGAGATCTGACGGTAAGCAACAGCCTGCTTAGACAGGTCATCGTATACGATCAGTGCATCTTCACCGCGGTCACGGAAGTATTCACCCATAGCACAACCAGAGTATGGTGCCAGGTATTGCAGTGCTGCCGCTTCAGAAGCAGACGCCACTACAACGATAGTGTTCTTCAGTGCACCGTGCTCTTCCAGTTTACGTACCACGTTGGCGATAGTGGACGCTTTCTGGCCGATAGCGACATAGATAGAGTAAATACCAGAATTTTTCTGGTTGATGATGGCATCGATCGCCAGGGCAGTTTTACCAATCTGACGGTCACCGATGATCAGCTCACGCTGGCCACGGCCGATTGGAATCATTGAGTCAACCGCCTTGTAACCAGTCTGAACAGGCTGGTCAACAGATTTACGGTCGATTACACCCGGTGCGATCACTTCTACCGGAGAGAAAGTATCGGTCTCAATCGGACCTTTACCATCAATCGGCTCACCCAGAGTGTTGACAACACGACCCAGCAGGGCAGGGCCGACAGGCACTTCCAGGATACGACCGGTTGCGGTCACTTTCATGCCTTCCTGAAGGCTGGCATATGGACCCATTACAACAGCACCTACCGAGTCACGCTCAAGGTTCAGTGCCAGTGCGTACAGGCCGCCTGGTAGTTCAATCATTTCACCTTGCATGACATCTGCAAGGCCGTGGATACGAATGATACCGTCGCTTACAGAAACGATGGTGCCTTCGTTACGCGCTTCACTGGCAACATTGAAATTTTCAATCCGTTGCTTGATCAGTGCGCTAATTTCCGTGGAATTAAGTTGCATGCTCCAATTCCCCAAATCAAGACTGCAAAGTATCGTTCAGACGGGCAAGCTTGCCTCGTACTGACTGATCGATGACTAAGTCTCCGGCTCTAATTACAACCCCGGCAATCAGGGTCTCGTCTACACTGCAGTTCAGCTTAACCTTGCGCGCCAGACGCTGTTCCAGCTTACTGATGATTGCACTCATTTGACCTTCGTCCAGGGTGATCGCAGAGATCACACTGGCTTCGATGGTTTTTTCCAGTTCATCTTTCAAGAACAGGAACTGAGTACAGACTTCAGGAAGAATTTTCAGGCGTCCGTTTTCGGCCATGACCTTAATCAGGTTCTGGCCGGCGTCGTTGAGTTGCTCGCCGCAAACTGACAGAAAGATTTCCGTCAGTTTGTCTGCCGCAAAACCACCATCCAGTACATCCAGAATGGTATCGTTTTTAGCGACTTCCGAAGCAAAGGTGAGCATTTCTGACCACTGGGCCAGCTCACCTTTCTCAACCGCATAATCAAAGGCTGCTTTAGCGTAGGGGCGTGCGATAGTAGTCATTTCCGACATGGTGCTTGCCCCTTCTATTACAGTTCTGCAGTGACTTTGTTAAGAACATCAGCATGAGCGTCTTTATCGATAGTACGCCCAATGATTTTCTCAGCACCAATCACAGCCAGAGTTGCAACTTGTTTTCTTAGGTCATCGCGCGCGCGATTACGTTCTGCATCAATTTCAGCACGACCTTGAGTCAGAATTTTTTCACGCTCGGCCGTCGCTTCCGCTTTGGCCTCTTCGATGATTTGAGCTTTACGCTTGTTAGCTTGCTCAATCAGTTCAGTTGCAGTACGTTTTGCTTCTTTCAGTTGATCAGAAGCATTTGACTGCGCCAGGTTGAGATCTTTGGCAGCGCGATCCGCTGCTGCCAAACCGTCAGCAATTTTTTTCTGACGCTCTTCAATCGCTTCCATAATTGGTGGCCATACATATTTCATGCAGAAGACCACAAACAGGAAAAACGCGATAGCCTGACCCAGTAATGTTGCATTCATATTCACAACGGCATCTCCTTAAACAGGGTAGCTATGGGTCCGTTACGTTCGTGGATTAACCAGCCAGCTGTCCAACGAATGGGTTAGCGAATGTGAATAGCAAAGCGATAACGATACCGATCATTGGAACCGCATCCAGCAGGCCTGCGATGATGAACATCTTAACTTGCAGCATAGGAGCCATTTCAGGTTGGCGAGCAGCGCCTTCAAGGAACTTACCACCCAGCAGGGCGAAACCAATCGCAGTACCCAGGGCAGCAAGACCTACAATGATGCCCACGGCAATTGCAGAAAAGCTTAGTAAAGTTTCCATCACTATCTCCAGTTTATTGTTGTCGGCCTAAATGCCAGTAAATAAAAAATAAAATTGTTTACGTATTAATGATTGTCTTCGTGAGCCTGAGACAGGTACACGATAGTCAGCATCATAAAGACGAAAGATTGAATCGTAATGACCAGGACGTGGAAAATTGCCCACGGAACCGAGCCCAGCCATTGTGCCCACCACGGCATCAGCGCCGCGATAAGAATAAACACCACCTCACCGGCGAACATGTTACCGAACAGACGCATGCCGAGAGAAATAGGCTTCGCCAGCAGCGAAACTACTTCCAGTAGCAGGTTGAACGGAATCATAACCGGGTGATTGAACGGGTGCAGTGCCAGTTCTTTGGCAAAACCGCCCAGGCCTTTGATCTTGATGCTGTAGTAGATCATCAATGCAAAGACACCCAGCGCCATTGCCATGGTGATGTTAACATCAGCAGACGGTACGACCTTAAGATAAGGAATACCTAGCCAATGCTCCGCCGGATACGGAAGAAAGTCGATTGGAACCAGGTCCATGACGTTCATCAAGAAAATCCAGCAGAAAATCGTCAGAGCTAGCGGAGCTATCAGCGCGTTGCGGCCATGAAAGGTTTCTTTAACGCTGTTGTCAACGAATTCCACCATTATTTCCACAAAACACTGTAGCTTACCCGGCACCCCTGAGGTTGCCTTCTTCGCTGCCAGACGGAACAATCCCAGAAAGATCGCACCTGTCAACACAGAAAAGAAAAGGCTGTCGATGTGTACCGCCCAGAAACTTCCCTCGGCCACCAGACCCAGCTTATCGGTTGATAAGTTTGTCAGGTGGTGAGTGATGTAACTGGAAGGTGTAAGCGCTTCACCTGGCGCAGCCATAACTCATCCTATTTGTTGTTGTTAATGAATAAAACCGGCGCACAGATATTAATACCCAGAGCCAGCAAATAGGTCAGCTTGAGGGGAACAAGTTCCACCTCGACATACAGGTAGACAAGGGAAAACAAGATGACTGTAATGAGGATTTTCAGCACTTCTCCGCCGTAAAATGACGCCATTACCAGACGGGCCTTAGTGGCCCCGCCGAAGAGAAAAGCGCACACAGAAAAAGCGGCGTTAGCTATCACAAAGATGCCGCCACCGATAAGTGCAGAGATTCCCCAGTCAACATTGACAGCAAACACTGCCATGATTGCCGTTGTCAAAACGACGCCAGATTGTAGTAACAACAACCGCTTCGCCAATTGGCGTCCCGGCCTGACTAGCGTCGAAACCATGTATTCATTCCTCGAGTCCGTTCCACTACACATACGTCGTGCTGGGAAAACTGCGAAAATTATACGGTTCATTAGATTGAATGCAATCTAATCACAATAAAAAAACAGTTAGAATTTATAACACATTATCCCGATCACGCAGTGGTCATTTTTACGGCAAAAATAGTAAGAATCCGGTCACACTTCTGAACTTAACATTGCCAAAAGTTGCTGTAACTTCTGGGGCTCGTCAAAATTTATGATTATTTTACCTTTACCGCTTTTGCTTTGATTAATCGCAACCTGAGTGCCAAATTGCTCACTCAGACGATTTTCCATCGCTTCAACCTTGGGATCGACAGAGACAGGGGCGACCTCCGGGGCAGGGGTGAGCAGTTTTTTCACCAAACGCTCGGTATCCCTTACCGTCAGAGATTTCGCCACGACGGTGTGAGCCGCTTCCAGTTGCTGTTCAGCAACCAGTGACAGCAATGCACGGGCGTGACCCATTTCCAGCTGCCGCTGGGCCAGCAACCGCTTAACCTGTGGCTCCAGCTGGTTTAAACGCAGCAGGTTAGACACAGCAGCGCGGGACTTGCCGACCGCTTCGGCAATTTGCTGATGGGTGAGGGAGAATTCATTCTGCAATCGCTCCAGCGCCTGAGCTTCCTCAATAGCATTGAGATCTTCACGCTGGATGTTTTCAATCAGGGCAATCGCGACGGTGGCACGATCATCCACGTCTTTGACCAGACAGGGAACCTTAGACAGGCCTGCCTGGCGAGACGCCCGCCAGCGACGTTCGCCGGCAATGATTTCATACTGTTGCGGGGCCAGTTGGCGAACCACTATAGGCTGGATCACCCCCTGAGCACGGATAGAATCAGTCAGTTCCGCCAGCGCTTCTGCTGACATATCCTGACGTGGCTGATACTGACCCGGTTGCAGCTGACTGACCGGCAGTTCGCGCAGCGCGCCTTCTTCCGGTACCGTTTCTTCCTTGCTGACAGCCTCTGTGGCCTGTTGTCTTTCTCGGGCCACCGAACTGGTGGCCAGCAGTGCATCAAGGCCTTTTCCCAGGCCTCGTTTATTCATGGTCATGCTTGCTTACGCCTCTACCTGAGCAGGTTCCCGCGCGGTTTCCTCACGACGAATCATCTCTCCGGCCAGCGCCAGGTAGGCCTTGGCACCGCTGGAGGTCTTATCGTAGTACATGGCCGGACAGCCATGACTCGGGGCTTCGGCCAGACGCACATTACGTGGGATCACGGTGCGGTACACCTTATCACCAAAATGCTTCTTCAGTTGCTGGGACACTTCATTCGCCAGCCTGTTGCGCGGATCATACATGGTGCGGAGCAAGCCTTCTATCTTGAGATCGGCATTGACCACGGCAGCCAGCTTGCTGATGGTGTCCATCAGGGCCGTCAGACCTTCCAGAGCGAAATATTCGCACTGCATTGGCACCAGAACAGAATCCGCCGCTGTCATCGCATTGATGGTCAGCAGGTTGAGGGAAGGGGGACAGTCGATAAAAATAAAATCGTACTTATCCCGTACCGGTTCCAGCGCAGTACGTAACCGCACTTCGCGGGCAAACACTTCCATCAATTTGATTTCTGCAGCAGTCACATCACCGTTGGCGGCCACCAGATGGTATCCACCGGCATTTTCGGTGATCACGACTTCTGAAAACGGGGTTTCTTCGACCAGAAGCTCATAGGCAGTGGCATCAACCTGATACTTGTCGACACCGCTGGCCATGGTGGCATTCCCTTGCGGGTCGAGATCAATCACCAGCACTTTACGCTGGGTGGCGGCCAGTGACGCAGCTAAATTGACACAGGTTGTGGTTTTACCCACACCACCTTTTTGGTTGGCAACAGCTATGACTTTTCCCACGAAACACCCTCGTTAATTCATTCCTTTGCCGTCAAGAGTACTAAATGACGCGCCCCCTCCAAGTCGGGGACATGCAAAGATTTGACCTCACTCACAGAACACCAGCTTGGTAATTCTGTCAGTTCCTCTTCAGTAACCTGGCCTTTGAGCGCCATAAACTGACCTTCCGCAGCAGGCAGATGACGGCACCAGTTAACCATATCAGACATGGACGCAAATGCCCGGCTTAGTACAGCATCAAACCCCTGTTCTGGGATAAAGGCCTCGACCCGGCTTTGCACCGGTGTGACATTGTCAATCTTCAGTTCATGAATAACCTGACGGATAAAACGTATTCGCTTACCCAGACTGTCGAGCAGGGTAAATTGCTTCTCGGGCAGCATGATAGCCAGCGGAATACCCGGCAAACCAGGCCCGGTACCGACATCAATAAACCGCGTTCCCTGTGACAGGTAAGGACTGACGGCCAGGCTGTCCATGATGTGCTTAACCAGCATCTCATTGGGGTCCCGTACTGACGTCAGATTATACGCTTTGTTCCACTTGTGCAGCAGGCTAACATAGCCCACCAGTTGCTCAAGTTGTTGTTCTGTGACCTTGAGTTCAGTTTTTGCAATCAGCTGTGCCAGACGCTCCTTCACGCTGCCACCTCCGAGTCGCCTTTTTTCAGCAGGCCGTGTTTTTTCAGGTACACCAGCAGCAGCGAAATGGCAGCCGGGGTTACGCCTGAGATACGTGACGCCATGCCGATAGTCGCAGGTTTTGCGTCGTTCAGCTTGGCAATCACTTCATTTGACAAGCCTTTCACTTGCTTGTAATCCAGATCAGCCGGCAGTTTGCTCTGCTCATGACGCAGAGATTTTTCCACCTCTTCTCTTTGGCGGTCGATATAGCCCTGGTATTTAACCTGGATCTCAACCTGCTCGCTGGCCTCGGCATCGGTGCTGGCCGGGCCAAACAGAGCCAGAGCCGTCAGTTGCTCATAGGTCACTTCCGGACGGCGCAGCAGATCCTCACCACTGGCTTCACGGGTCAGCGGGGTTTTCAAAATCTCATTGATCGTTGCCGCGTGCTCAGAAGCCGGGTGGATCCAGATGTCTTTCAGGCGCTGACGCTCCTGCTCGATGGTGTTCATTTTTTCATTAAAACGTGACCAGCGCTCGTCATCCACCAGACCAAACTGGCGACCCAGCTCGGTCAGACGAATATCGGCGTTGTCTTCACGCAGCAACAAACGATACTCAGCACGCGAGGTAAACATGCGGTACGGTTCTTTGGTACCCATGGTCGACAAATCGTCAATCAGTACGCCCAGGTAAGCCTGATCGCGGCGCGGGCTCCAACCTTCTTTATCCTGTGACTGCAAAGCGGCATTCATGCCCGCCAGCAGCCCCTGGGCAGCGGCTTCTTCATAACCTGTGGTGCCATTGATCTGGCCGGCAAAGAACAGACCGCTGATAAATTTGGTTTCCAGCGTGGGTTTCAAATCACGTGGATCGAAGAAATCGTATTCAATGGCGTAGCCTGGGCGAATAATACTGGCATTTTCAAAGCCTTTCATTGAACGGACGATTTGCATCTGCACATCAAACGGTAGGCTGGTGGAGATACCGTTCGGATACAGTTCGTGTGTCGTCAGGCCTTCCGGCTCAATGAAAATCTGGTGGCTGTTTTTGTCCGCAAAGCGCATCACCTTGTCTTCGATAGACGGACAATAACGTGGGCCAATACCTTCAATCACCCCAGAATACATAGGGCTGCGATCCAGATTATTGCGGATCACATCATGGGTCTTTTCATTGGTATGGGTAATAAAACACGGGATCTGGCGTGGATGATCCGAGTGTTTACCGAGGAAAGAAAACACCGGAGTCGGATTATCACCATGCTGAGCTTCCAGCTGGCTGAAATCCACCGTACGGGCATCGATTCGTGGCGGTGTACCGGTTTTCAGACGATCGACACGGAAAGGCAAGGCACGGAGACGATCCGCCAGGGCGATCGACGGAGGATCGCCGGCGCGGCCGCCGCTGTAATTTTCCAGGCCGATGTGGATCTTGCCGCCCAGGAAGGTGCCTACGGTTAATACCACGCTACGGGCACGGAATTTCAGACCCATTTCTGTCACCACGCCCACAGCACGATCCTGCTCGACGATCAGATCGTTAACCGCCTGCTGGAACAGCATCAGATTAGGCTGGTTTTCCAATGCTTCACGAACTGCAGCTTTGTAAAGCGCCCGGTCTGCCTGAGCACGGGTTGCACGTACGGCCGGGCCTTTTGATGAATTCAGGGTACGGAACTGAATTCCACCTTTATCAATGGCTTGCGCCATTAAACCACCCAAAGCATCCACTTCTTTTACCAGATGGCCTTTCCCGATCCCGCCAATCGCTGGGTTACAGGACATTTGACCCAGGGTATCGATATTATGGGTCAGCAACAGGGTTTTCTGACCCATGCGTGCTGCTGCCAATGCGGCTTCCGTTCCGGCATGACCGCCACCAACTACGATGACATCAAAATTTTCCTGGTAAAACATGAAATTACCTCAGGTGATCAATTAGCCATTCAATTTGCTTGAAGCAAAGGGGGTATATTCTACCTCGTTTCCAGGCAAGAAAGAATCACTCTTGGTGATCAAATGATCAGAGGCCGAGATCCTAAATATATATAAGATCTTTTTAAGAAGATCTCTTATTGGATCTACTATTAGGATCGCCCGATCGTGTGGATAAGTCGTTTTTGATCCTAATGATCATGCTGTTAGGGAGGATCACTTCTTGTTAGGTGTGTGGGATCTTCGTAAGGACTTCCTGGGATCTAAATGGCACTTTATCCACAGGGGGTTATTGGCGATCAAGTTGTTCATTGGATAACAAAGGGTTGATCACCGTTTAGATCTATAGTTATACACAGAAGAAAAATAAAAAACTGGCGTAATTGGGAGTAATTATCGCCAGTCAGAGAAGGCTTAAAGGAGCTTTTTCCAGCCGTCCAGCCAGATTTCGGCCGGGTCTTCCGGAACAGGATCCTGAGAAACGTCGATGTCGAGCCGTTCACCAAGACGCTGGGCGCCCAAATCGGCCAGCAGTTGATCCAGTTCTTTACCTGCCTGGCAAAAAGTGTCGTAACTGCTGTCGCCAATGGCCACCACACCATATTTCAGCCCGCCGAGATCGGGCTGCTGATCCTTCAGCTGGTTGACAAAGGGCTGAATATTGTCGGGGAACTCACCGGCACCATGGGTTGAGCAAATCAGCAGCCAGATATGCTCTGAATTAAGCTCATCCAGGGCGGCCTGGTTGAGAGTTTCGGTGTCGTGACCGGCGTCAGTAAGCAGTTCGGCTAAGTGATCGGCGACATATTCCGCGCCGCCGAGAGTGCTGCCTGTGATTAGGGTAATGGTCGCCATAGGGGCCTCTTTATATAGACAAATGTCAGAATGGCTGAATTGTACTCTGAGTTGGCGATAAGAAAACCCTTGGAAAAATGTGCCTGTTGTCCGCCTTTTGGGCACCAGGCAGAGGCGGGAAGGGGGTTGGCGATGGGTAATAACACCATTAATGCAACATTGTTATTAATTTCAGTCTATTAGAACAGTTACCAACAGTTAATCCCAAGGATCCTCTGTGCTTGATCGTTCTTAAAGCGGCAGTTATCAACGGCTTTTGATCGCTGCCGATACCCAGGGATCGGGGGCTGGGTGAGCTGTTATGGTTGCCAAGCAGGATCACCCTGCTGATCATTACAGTAAGGTGAAAAAAAGCCCTGCCAGTCTGGCAGGGCTGTGTGGTTGGCGCGTCGGTTTTATTTGCCGATACAAAAGGAGGTAAAAATGCGGCCCAATAGATCATCGGAGGTAAATTCCCCGGTGATTTCGCTCAGGTGCTGCTGAGCCAGACGCAGTTCTTCGGCCAGGATTTCACCGGCCATGTAGCCTTCCAGCTGCGATTTTCCTGTGTCCAGGTGCATGGCGGCTCGTTCCAGTGCATCCAGATGGCGACGGCGGGCCATGAAGCCGCCCTCCGTGGTCCCGGCAAAGCCCATGCAGGCTTTGAGGTGTTCGCGCAGGGCTTCCACGCCGTCTCCGGTCCGGGCTGACAGGCGGATCAGGGTGGGCTGGCTGACATGGCAGATCCCGGTTGGTTCACCGGTCAGCTCCGCTTTGTTGCGGATCACGGTCAGGCCCATGGAGTCCGGCAGGCGTTCGATAAAATCGGGCCAGATCTCTGCCGGGTCGGTCGCGTCTGTGGTGGTGGCATCGACCATAAACAGCACGCGGTCAGCCTGGCGGATTTCCTCCCAGGCCCGTTCAATCCCGATACGTTCGACTTCGTCGCTGGCGTCGCGCAGGCCGGCGGTATCTATGATGTGCAGTGGCATACCGTCGATGTGGATGTGCTCGCGCAGCACGTCACGGGTGGTGCCGGCAATGTCGGTGACTATGGCGCTGTCTTTGCCGGACAGGGCATTGAGCAGGCTGGATTTACCGGCATTCGGCCGCCCGGCAATTACCACTTTCATCCCTTCGCGCATGATGGCGCCCTGATTAGCTTCGCGGCGCACCGCATTGAGCTCTGCCATCACAGTATCCAGATCGGCGCTGACTTTGCCGTCACTGAGAAAATCAATTTCTTCTTCCGGGAAATCAATTGCAGCTTCAACGTAAATGCGCAGATGGATTAGGGCTTCCACCAGCGCATTGACGCGCTGGGAAAAAGCGCCCTGCAGCGATTGGAAGGCACTCTTGGCGGCTTCTTCACTGCTGGCATCAATCAGATCGGCAATGGCCTCGGCCTGCGCCAGATCCAGCTTGTCGTTCATGAAGGCCCGCTCGGAAAATTCGCCCGGGCGGGCAGGGCGTACCCCTTCAATCTGCAGTATGCGTTTGATCAGCATGTCCATCAGCACCGGGCCACCGTGCCCCTGCAATTCCAGCACATCTTCACCGGTGAATGAATTCGGGTTCGGGAAATACAGGGCGATGCCCTGATCGAGTGCTGTGCCGTCTGCGGCCCGAAAGGGCAGATATTCAGCGTAACGTGGCTTGAGGCTGCGTCCGGTTACGGCTTCGGCCACCTGGCCAGCCAGCGGACCGGATACGCGAATAATGCCGACTCCGCCACGGCCCGGAGGGGTGGCCTGAGCGACGATAGTGTCGGTTGTCTGAGTCATCATGATAGCTTTCGTCTTTGAGCGTGGGCGCTATTGTAATCAGTGTTGATCAGGATAGCCAACTCTGCGAGCGGGCAACAAAAAGGCGGCCATACAGGCCGCCTTGTCATCTTTATAGTCAGAAGCAGGCTTACGCTTTTTTGCTGTGCAGGCCTTTCTTCTCCAGTTGTTTGAAGATGATGTACTGCTGAATCAGGGTGACGATATTCGACACCAGCCAGTAGAGTACCAGACCTGCCGGGAAGAACAGGAAGAAACCGGTGAACAGCACAGGCATGAAGGTCATGATCTTCTGCTGCATAGGATCGGTCACTGTGGTCGGGCTCATCTTCTGGATCAGGAACATAGTGACACCCATCAGGATAGGCAGCACGTAGTACGGGTCCTGAGCTGACAGGTCATGAATCCAGCCGAAGAAAGGAGCATGACGCAGTTCCACTGATTCCATCAGTGCCCAGTACAGGGCGATGAAGATTGGCATCTGCAGGATTAACGGCAGACAGCCACCCAGCGGGTTCACTTTCTCTTTCTTGTACATCTCCATCATTTCCTGGCTCATGCGCTGGCGGTCGTCGCCGAAGCGCTCACGCATCGCCTGCAGTTTTGGCTGCAGCATGCGCATTTTGGCCATGGAGGTGTATTGGGCTTTGGTCAGCGGGAACATCACACCACGGACGATAAACGTCAGGATGATGATGGCGATACCCCAGTTAGCCACGAAATCATGGATAATCGACAGCAGTTTGTGCAGCGGGCTGGCAATGAACCATAGCCAGCCGTAATCGGCGGTCAGATTCAGATTCGGTGCCGTTGCTTCCAGCTTGTCCTGCAGTTTAGGACCAGACCACAAGGTCGCCGTCAGCGTCTGCTCGGCACCCGGTGCCACAGTGGCACTTGGCAGGCGGACACCAATGTAACCCTGGCCCTGGCTGGTGCGGGAGAACAGGTTACTGGTGTCATCGGTACGCGGGATCCACGCCGAGACAAAGTAATGCTGCATCATGGCTGCCCAACCCTGTTCCATGCTCAGGTTCAGGTTCTTATCGGCCATGTCATCAAAGCTGTACTTTTTGTATTTCTCGTCGTCAGCCGAGTAAGCACCACCGCGGTAAGTCGGCATGGTCAGGCTGCCGCCGTCATCGAGCAGGGTTTGCTTCAGCTGGGCGTACATCTGCACTGTGGCAGGTGCGTCAGACTGGTTGTTGATGGTGTAGGACACGTCCACCGCGTAACTGTCACGGGTCAGGGTGAAGGTCTTGGTGTACTCGATACCGTCTTTGCTGTAGGTCAGTGGCACTTTAAGTTCGTCCTGACCATCGGCCAGTACAAAGTCAGTGCCTGCTGCTGTTAGTTGGGCACGGCCGGCGGTAGAGTCGATACCATTGGCGCCGATCAGACCTGACTGGGCAATGTACTGGTGCGCCGGTTCGTTTTTCAGCAGCACGAAGGGATCGCTGGAGTCCAGTTCGTTGTCGTAGGCCAGCAGTCTGGCTTCAACTATGTCACCACCCAGAGTATCAACAGTCAGATCCAGCACATCGGTGCGGATGTGGATCAGCTTGTCGGAACTGCTAGGCCCTGGGATTGTCTGACTCTCGCCACTGTGTGACGGGACATCGCCCTGGGTCGTCGCGCTTTGCGCAGCTGTCTGGTTCTGAGGTTGCGTGCTGGTGTCGGTATTCCACTGTTGAAACAGAAGAAAAGACACGAACAGCAGGGCAATTAACAGAATATTGCGTTGGGAATCCATCGTTAATGTTCTCTGTCGTTATCCTGGGTTGGCGGAACGGGGTCGTAGCCACCGTTGTTCAAAGGGTGACATCTTAATAGACGTTTCGCCGTGAACCAACAACCTTTTATTGCCCCATGAGTTTTTAGTGCTTCAATCGCATACTGGGAGCAGGTCGGGGTGAAACGACAACGTGGCCCGATCAGCGGGCTGATTGCCAGTTGGTAAAAGCGGACTAGTCCTACGACTAGCCACGCGAGGGGCGAGACAGGCGATGCCATAGCTTATCAAGCAACTTACACAGAGCGGCGTTGCTCATTTCACTGGCACTTTTTTTAGCAATCACCACAAAGTCTTTAGCAGGCAGATCATGTTGCTTGAGACGGAAACGTTCCCGTGCCAGGCGTTTAAACCGATTGCGGCCTACCGCGGTTTTGATTTGTTTTTTAGGGACTGCCAGACCGAGCCGTGGATGGTTCAGGTCGTTGTTGCGGGCCAGAATGGTGAAGTGAGGAGAGCCAGCACTGTGAGCTTGCTGGAAGACATGTTTATAATCTTCGGGAGTTAACAGACGTAACTCCCGAGAAAAAGCGTACTTAGTCAAAATAATCGCAATGATTACTTAGACAGACGCTTGCGGCCTTTGGCGCGACGTGCATTGATTACAGCGCGACCGTTCTTAGTTGCCATGCGAGCACGGAAGCCGTGGCTACGCTTGCGCTTTAGAACTGAAGGTTGAAAAGTGCGTTTCATGGTTTTACCTTAAAATTACTGATCAGTTTTAAGTTTTTGTGTTAACCGGTTGCCCGAAGGACCCCTGGAAGGGCTTCAAAAAACCCATTACGTCCACAAAGAGGCGGAATTGTAATCACTGACCCGCTCGGAGTCAATCTTTACCCCCTGCCTGTGGGTCGGTTTTTATCCTGTTTTTGTCAGGATGCACCCGGGCGCTGAATTATACGTTTTGTTTGGCGGAGTGCAAGGATCCTTACTGGATCCCGACCTGGCGCAGGAACTTTTTCAGACGCGGATCCTGCGGATGGCTGAAGATCGCCTGCGGAGATCCCTGTTCGACAAACTCGCCGTCGGCCATAAAGATCACCCGGTCTGCCACTTCTCGGGCAAACTGCATCTCATGGGTCACCACCAGCATGGTCTGGTTACGTGTTGCCAGCATTTTCATCAGGTTAAGCACTTCGCCGACCCATTCCGGGTCCAGCGCGGAGGTCGGTTCATCAAACAACAGCAGCTCGGCTTCCAGCGCCATGGCCCGGCCGATCCCGACCCGTTGTTGCTGGCCGCCGGACAGCGCTGCCGGGTAGCTGTCACCTTTTTCACCCAGCCCTATGTCATCGAGAATTTGCTGGGCTTTATCGTTGGCGGCCTGCTTATCCCAGCCTTTGACTGTGATCAGACCTTCGGCGATGTTCTGACGTGCCGTCATATGGGCAAACAGGGCATAGTTCTGGAACACGAAGCCGGTTTTGCGCCGAATGGCCAGTATGTCTTTTTTGGTTGCTACCGGGGCTTCAACATGGATGCCGTCTATGGTCATATGGCCAGTGTTGGCGTGTTCGAGAAAATTGATACAGCGCAGCAGGGTGGATTTCCCTGTACCGGACGGGCCGATGATCACCACGATTTCGCCCTGACTGATCGACAGGTCAATCCCTGAGAAAATGGTGTTGTCACCGAAGCGTTTACTGAGGTTATGCAGCTCAATCATCGTACGTATGCCCTGTTAAGTTTTACTTCTGCCCAGTTTTGTATCCGGGTCAGCACCACCACTATCCCCCAGTAAATCAGGGCGACGGCCAGGAAAGCTTCGAAGAATTTGAAACTGGAGGAGGCTTCCATCTGTGCCTTGGCCATGATCTCAGCGACCCCTAAGGTAAATGCCAGCGAGGTGGATTTGATCATGTCAATGAAGTAGTTCATCAGTGACGGCAGGGCGACCCGGGTCGCCTGTGGCAGTATGATACGGCGCATGGCCTGCATTTCAGTCATACCGATAGACAGGCTGGCTTCGCGCTGGCTGTGGTCGACACCTATGATGGCGGCGCGGATGCTTTCCGCCATGTAGGCGGCAAAGTGCAGGCTGAGTCCTATCACGGCAGCACTGAACGCATCCAGGCCGACCAGCGGAGGAAAGATTTGCGGCAAGCCGTAGTAGAGCAAAAACAGTTGTACCAGCAAAGGTGTGCCGCGAAAGAAGCTGATATAAATCTGGCTGAGCTGATCCAGTACGGGTAACCGGTAGACCCGAACCAAGGCCAGAGTAACAGAGATCACCAGCGCAAAAACCAGTCCCCATACCGCCATGCCCATGGTTGTGCCCAGATATTTGAGCAAAATAGGCATGAGTGACAGCATGTATTCAAAATCGAAGCCCATATGGATGCGTGTTCCGTGGAGTATTGATAACGAAAGTGACAAGACCCACCCTAAAGGTGAGTCTTGATATTACGTATTAGTATAAGGATGGTGACCTGAAATGGCAGGATTAATTACTGTCAATTAGCGGGTAATGTCAGTACCGAACCATTTTTGTGAGATTTCGGTCAGTGTACCGTCTTCACGCATGGCATTCAGCGCTTGGTTGACCTGGTCACGCAGTTGCTGGCCTTTTTCGTTGTTCTGGAAAGGCCATGCATTTTCGATGCGCTCAAAAGTCGCTCCCGCCAGCTGCAGCGGCAAGCCTGCTTTATTGATCAGTTCAACAGAAGACAAACGGTCCATCACGAAGGCGTCAGTACGGCCCAGCGCGACATCGTGTTCAATACCTGTGTCATAGGTTTTGATCGTAATCTCATCGGCATTATCCAGGCCACGCAGCAGTTGCTCGTAGTTAGAGCCCAGATTCACGCCTACGGTTTTACCGTTCAGATCGTCTGTGCTCTTGATGTTTTCGTTACCTTTACGGACCACCAGTTGCGCGCCGTCAATCACATAAGGGTCGCTGAATACGTATTTGGCTTTACGCTCATCGGTAATAGTGATCTGGTTGGAAATGGTGTCAATACGGCCGGTTTCCAGCAAGCCAAACAGACCGGAGAAGTTCGCGGTGACATATTCCACTTTGTAATCGTTGCGTTTACCGATTTCATTCCACAGATCGACTTCAAAGCCCTGCAGCTGATCTTGTTTCACGAAAGTGAACGGGAAGTAGCGGCCAGACATGCCGACTTTAACGTCAGTAGCAGCAATCGCTGCCTGGCTGACGCTCAGACCAAGTGTAAGCGCGGTTAATGAAGCTTTAACCCAGTTTTTCATCTGTCTGCTCCTGAGATGATGTTGTTTTTGTAGGGTGATTCCTATCATCCTACTTGTCAGTAAGAACAATGCTTAAATAACCAAAAGTTATTTGTAATAACTATAGGGCTATTACCCGGCAAAGCGGAAAACTTTGTGCCGGTAAAAGCGGCTACCGCTTATATAAGACCTGAAATAATAGCGTTTTGACCGGCAAGCTGCTGTTTTTATCCTCAAGATCCTGTTGATTGTGCAAATAACTGTGGGTAAGGCTAGGCTAAACTGTGCTGATCTGGCCTTTGGTTGTGGGATCTGTGTGAATAACTTAGATCTTATTCACTGGATCTGGGATCTCTTTGCTGGAGATCCTAAGCCAGCAGGTATAAAATTGCGTCCCTTTTCGTATTTTCGTTATTCAATGTGGAGTCGAACTTGTCATCTTCGCTTTGGCTGCAGTGCCTTCAACGCCTTCAGGAAGAACTCCCTGCCACGGAATTCAGCATGTGGGTTCGTCCGCTACAGGCCGAGTTAAACGACAACACCTTGACCTTGTTCGCCCCGAACCGATTTGTGTTGGACTGGGTACGGGATAAGTACCTCAATAGTATCAACCGCCTGTTAAATGAATTCTGCGGTGCCGATACCCCAATGCTGCGTTTTGAAGTGGGCAGCAAACCTGTGACTGTGCCGCCGCCCCAGCCCGCTGCTGTGGTGAGCGGGAATAAGATCGATCCGCCGTCACCGACCTGGGAACCCGCACCGTCGCCGGTGCAGCCGGAATCGCAAAAGGGTTACCGCTCCAATGTTAACCCGAAACATAACTTCAACAATTTTGTGGAAGGTAAATCGAACCAGCTCGGGCTGGCCGCCTGTCGCCAGGTGGCGGATAACCCGGGAGCGGCGTACAACCCGCTGTTTCTTTATGGTGGTACCGGCCTGGGTAAAACCCACTTGCTGCATGCTGTGGGTAACGCCATTGCAGATCGCAAACCGAACGCCAAAGTGGTCTACATGCATTCTGAACGTTTTGTTCAGGACATGGTAAAAGCCCTGCAGAACAATGCGATTGAAGAATTTAAACGTTACTACCGCAGCGTCGATGCCCTGCTGATCGATGATATCCAGTTCTTTGCCAATAAAGAGCGCTCGCAGGAAGAATTTTTCCACACCTTCAATGCCCTGCTGGAAGGGAACCAACAGATCATCCTGACCTCAGACCGCTACCCGCGTGAAATCAGCGGGGTGGAAGATCGCCTGAAATCCCGCTTTGGCTGGGGGCTGACAGTGGCCATAGAGCCGCCTGAACTGGAAACCCGGGTGGCTATCCTGATGAAAAAGGCTGAAGACCACAATATTCGCCTGGCCGATGAAGTGGCCTTCTTTATTGCCAAGCGCCTGCGCTCGAACGTGCGTGAGCTGGAAGGGGCACTGAACCGGGTGATTGCCAACGCCAACTTTACCGGCCGGGCGATTACGATTGATTTTGTCCGCGAAGCGCTGCGTGACTTGCTGGCGCTGCAGGAAAAGCTGGTCACTATTGATAACATTCAAAAGACAGTGGCCGAGTACTATAAAATCAAGATGGCTGATATGCTCTCCAAGCGCCGTTCCCGTTCGGTGGCCCGCCCTCGTCAGATGGCGATGGCGCTGGCCAAAGAGCTGACCAACCACAGCCTGCCGGAAATCGGTGATGCGTTTGGCGGCCGCGACCATACCACTGTGCTTCACGCGTGTCGTAAAATCGAACAGCTGCGTGAAGAAAGCCATGATATTAAAGAAGATTACTCTAACCTGATCAGGACATTGTCGTCGTAATATGAAATTTTCCGTTGAACGAGAACATCTCATTAAACCTCTGCAGCAGGTAAACGGTGCACTGGGTGGCCGTCCGGCGCTGCCTATCCTCGGCAACCTGTTACTGCAGGTAGATGCGGGCAAGCTGTCTCTGACGGCTACCGATCTGGAAGTGGAGCTGGTGGCCGGTCTGGCACTGGACGGTGACTGGGAACCGGGGGCGACCACTGTACCTGCCCGCAAATTTCTCGATCTCTGCCGCGGACTGCCAGACAGTGCGCAACTTAAGATTGAATTGCAGGGTGACAGGCTGCTGCTGCGCTCTGGCCGTAGTCGTTACTCACTGACGACTTTACCGGCCAGTGACTTTCCCAATATTGAAGACTGGCAAAGCGATGTGGAACTGCATCTGGCGCAGGGTCAGTTACGCCAGTTGATCGAAAGTACCCAGTTTTCCATGGCCAATCAGGATGTGCGTTACTACCTGAACGGTATGCTGATGGAAACCGATGGCAAACAGCTGCGCTCGGTGGCGACCGACGGGCACCGTATGGCGGTCTGTACTGTCGATACCGAGACTGACATGCCGGGCAAGCAAATTATCCTGCCGCGTAAAGGGGTGATGGAGTTAATGCGTCTGTTAGACAGCCCGGATGCCGAGGTCGTGCTGCAGATTGGCCAGTCTAACCTGCGGGCTGTGGTCAACAATTTCACCTTCACTTCCAAGCTGGTTGACGGCCGTTTTCCGGATTATCGCCGCGTGTTGCCGCAAAACAGCAGCAAGTTTCTGCAGGCCAGCTGTGAGGAACTGCGCCAGGCCTTTTCCCGTGCCGCCATTTTATCGAATGAGAAATTCCGCGGCGTGCGCGTGAATCTGATCAACAATGAAATGCGGATCACTGCCAACAACCCTGAACAGGAAGAAGCGGAAGAAGTGCTGGATGTCGACTTCCAGGGCGACGAGCTGGAGATTGGCTTTAATGTCAGCTACATCCTGGATGTGCTCAATACCCTGAAATGCGATCAGGTGCGGATTTCGATGACGGACGCGACAGCCAGTACCCTGATTGAAGATGTCGCTGACAGTGATGCGCTGTACGTGGTTATGCCGATCCGGCTGTAACCTATGGCGTTAACGCGATTCATTGTTAAAGATTTTCGTAATCTTGAGGCCTGTGATCTCACCTTCTCGGAGGGTTTCAATTTTCTGGTCGGTGCCAATGGCAGCGGTAAAACCAGTTTGCTGGAAGCCATCTATTTTCTCGGCCATGGCCGCTCCTTTCGCAGCCACCTGACCAGCCGGATTATCCGCCATGGTCAGGATGAACTGGTACTGCATGGCCGGGTGCATGCGGACAGCGCACTGAAAGGTGATCTGGAGCGACCGCTGGGGATCAGAAAGCAGCGGGATGGTACGACTCAGGTTAAAATAGCCGGCCAGACTGGCCAGAAAGTAGCACAGCTGGCGCAGATTCTGCCGCTGCAGCTGATCACCCCGGAAGGCTTTGAGCTGATGGTGGGCGGCCCCAAATTCCGTCGTGCGTTTATCGATTGGGGGGTGTTTCACGTGGAACCACGTTTTTATCAGGCCTGGAGCCGGGTAAAACGGCTGACCAGGCAGCGTAATGCGCTGCTGAAAACCGCGCGCAGCTACCGTGAACTCAGCTACTGGGATCAGGAACTGGCCCAACTGGCGGAAGTGATTGACGGCTGGCGCCGTGATTACATTGATGCCCTGCGTGAGCAGGCAACCGCCTTTTGTGGTGATTTTCTGCCGGAATACGATATTCAGCTCGGCTACTACCGTGGCTGGGAAAAAACGACCCCTTACAGCGAGCTGCTGGCCGCCAACTTTGAGCGCGATATGCAGCTCGGTTATACCGTCAGCGGCCCCAATAAAGCGGATCTGCGGCTCAAGGTGTCGGCTATGCCTGTGGACGATGTCCTGTCCCGCGGCCAGCTTAAATTATTGATGTGTGCGCTGCGATTGGCACAGGGTCAGCAGCTTCGTCAGGCAACAGGCAAGCAGTGTCTTTACCTGATTGACGACTTTGCCTCAGAGCTCGACAGCAGCAAACGCGCCCTGCTGGCAAAGGGATTACACGATACTCAGGCTCAGGTGGTCATCAGTGCCATCAGCGAGGAGCAACTGGGCGATATGAAGACCGAAAAGGGCAAGATGTTTCATGTCGAACAGGGTAAAATAACCGCAAGATAATTAAAGCGAGAGTAACTCAATGTCCAACAATTACGATTCATCAAGTATCAAGGTATTAAAGGGTCTTGATGCGGTACGTAAGCGTCCGGGTATGTACATCGGCGATACGGATGACGGTACAGGTTTGCACCACATGGTTTTTGAGGTCGTCGATAACTCTATCGACGAAGCTCTTGCTGGTCACTGTGAAGATATCGTAGTCACGATTCATGAGGATGGCTCGGTCTCTGTCAGCGATGATGGTCGTGGTATCCCGACAGACATGCACCCGGAAGAAGGGGTGTCCGCCGCTGAAGTTATCATGACAGTCCTGCACGCCGGCGGTAAGTTCGACGATAACTCCTATAAAGTGTCCGGCGGTCTGCACGGGGTAGGTGTGTCGGTCGTGAACGCCCTGTCTGACAAACTGGAACTGACTATTCATCGCCACGGTCATATTCACCAACAGATTTATCACCTGGGTGAACCTCAGGCACCGCTGGGTGTGGTGGGCGACTCGGATCGTACCGGTACCCGAATCCGCTTCTGGCCAAGTGATACCATCTTCACCGATACCACTTTCCATTATGAGATTCTGGCAAAGCGTCTGCGCGAATTGTCTTTCCTGAACTCAGGTGTCTCTATCAAGTTGAGCGATGAGCGTGACGGCAAGCAAGACCACTTTATGTATGAAGGTGGTATCCGTGCGTTCGTTGAGCACCTTAACCGTAATAAAACGCCTATCCACCCGAAAGCCTTCCACTTTGCGTTTGAACGTGAAGACGGCATTTCTGTTGAAGTGGCGATGCAGTGGAACGACAGCTTCCAGGAAAATATTTACTGCTTCACCAACAACATCCCGCAACGCGATGGTGGTAGCCACCTTGCCGGTTTCCGTGGTGCGTTGACCCGTACCCTGAACAATTTCATGGATGCCGAGGGCTACACCAAGAAAGCCAAAGTGGCGACTTCTGGGGACGATGCCCGTGAAGGCCTGACCGCTGTGGTGTCGGTGAAAGTGCCGGATCCTAAATTCTCCAGCCAGACCAAAGATAAGCTGGTTTCAAGCGAAGTGAAACCTGCTGTTGAATCGGCCATGGGTGAGAAGCTGAGCGAGTACCTGCTGGAAAACCCGGCTGACGCCAAGATTGTCTGCGGCAAGATTATTGACGCCTCCCGTGCCCGTGAAGCGGCGCGTCGTGCCCGTGAAATGACCCGCCGTAAAGGCGCACTCGATTTAGCCGGCCTGCCGGGCAAATTGGCCGACTGCCAGGAAAAAGACCCGGCACTGTCTGAACTCTACATAGTGGAGGGTGACTCGGCCGGTGGTTCCGCCAAGCAAGGCCGAAACCGTAAAAATCAGGCGATTCTGCCGCTGAAAGGTAAGATCCTGAACGTAGAAAAAGCCCGTTTCGACAAAATGCTGTCGTCACAGGAAGTTGCTACGCTGATCACGGCCATGGGCTGCGGTATCGGCCGCGACGAGTACAACCCGGACAAACTGCGTTACCACAGCATTATCATCATGACAGATGCCGACGTCGATGGTTCGCACATCCGTACGCTGCTGCTGACTTTCTTCTACCGTCAGATGCCTGAGCTGATTGAACGTGGTCACATCTACATTGCCCAGCCGCCACTGTACAAAGTGAAGAAAGGCAAACAAGAGCAGTACATTAAAGATGATGAAGACATGAACCAGTTCCAGGTAGCCCTGGCGCTGGAAAATGCTTCTTTGTTCACCAGCGACAGTGCACCGGCCATTTCGGGTCTGGCACTGGAAACCTTGGTGAAGCAATACAATGGCGCGGTGAAACTGATCGAGCGGATGAGCCGTCGTTACCCGACATTGCTGCTCAATGAGCTGACTTACCAGCCGCGTCTGGGTGAAGACAAACTGGCGGATCAGTCGCAGGTGGAAGCCTGGGTCAAAGGGGTGGTTGACGCCCTGAACAGCAAGCAAACCGGTGAAAGCCACTACGGTTATGAAGTGTTCCAGGACCCGGAACATAACGCCTGGCTGCCTAAGATTGTTGTGCGTACCCACGGTGTCGACTACCAGTATCCGCTGAGCTACGATCTGCTGCACTCGAAAGAGTACGCTAAGCTGGCTGACTTGTCTGAAGCACTGTGCGATCTGCTGGAAGAGACAGCCTATGTCCAGCGCGGAGAGCGTAAGCAGCCGGTTGACAGCTTTAAGACAGCGCTGGAGTGGCTGATTAAAGACTCGACCCGTGGTCTGAGCCGTCAGCGTTACAAAGGACTGGGTGAGATGAACCCGGATCAGCTGTGGGAAACCACCATGGATCCGAATTCGCGTCGCATGATGCAGGTCACTATCAATGATGCAGTCGCAGCTGATGAGCTGTTCACTACACTGATGGGCGATCACGTCGAACCGCGTCGCCAGTTCATTGAAGAGAATGCCCTGAATGCGAACCTGGACGTGTAACCAGTCCGCCGTCAGTTGCTGATAATAACCGTGTACTAATATAAGAACGCCGCTCATCACTGAGCGGCGTTTTTTTATGCTGGTTATCCCCTTAATCAGGCCGTGCGCAGTTCACGGCGCAGAATTTTACCGACAGTGGATTTGGGTAATTCCTGATGAACTGAAATATGTTTGGGCACCTTGTAGCCCGTCAGGTGTTCGCGGCAGAAGGCGATGATGTCGGCTTGGTCTAACCGGGCGGAAGTGGTGATGTGCGCGTGCACCGCTTCGCCGGTTTTCTCATCCGTTTCACCCACCACAGCCGCTTCGACAATGTGTTCATGGCGACACAGCACTTCTTCAATCTCGTTTGGGTACACATTAAAGCCGGACACTATGATCATGTCTTTGAGTCTATCGACTATCTTGATGTAACCATCTGGCGCAATGAAACCCAGGTCGCCGGTTTTGACGAAACCGTCTACCAGCACCTTGGCGGTTTCATCCGGACGCTGCCAGTAACCCTGCATAACCTGCGGGCCTTTGATCACCAGCTCGCCCACTTCTCCCTGAGGCAGCGGCCGGTTATTCTCGTCCCAGACTTCAACCACAGTGTTAATCAGCGGCACTCCGACACTGTTGATTTGTTCGCAGTCGAAGTTGTTGAGTGTCGATACCGGCGAGGTTTCTGTCAGCCCCCAGCCCTCGGTGATGGTGCAGCCAGTGATGGATTGCCACAGCTCGAACGCTTTGCCTGTCAGGGCTGCGCCGCCGGAAAAGGTAATTTTCAGGGAGCTGAAATCCAGTTTTCTGAATTCCGGGTGCTGGCATAAGCCGACAAACAGGGTGTTGATACCGGCAAAACCGCTGAAGCGATTCGTTTGCAGGGTGTTGATGAAGCCTTCTATGTCCCTTGGGTTCGGGATCAGCACGTTTTGCGCGCCCAGATAGAATAGTCCCATCATGTTCACCGTAAAGGCATAGATGTGGTAGAGCGGCAGTGGACAGATAAAGGTTTCCTCGCCCGGCGTGCCTTTTTGCAGAATGCGGTGACTCATCTGTGCAGCGTTGGCCAGAATGTTGCCATGGCTCAGGCAAGCCCCTTTAGCCACCCCGGTTGTGCCCCCAGTGTATTGCAGTACAGCGATATCATCCGTGCCGGCCGTATTCGGGCGCAGGGCAGCTTGTTCTTTGCCGCTGGCGATCGCTGCATTCAAGGCAATGTACTGATGACCTGCCTCGGCACTGTTTGTCAGCAGATCGGTTGCCGCGGTGACCAGGACATTTTCCACCGGTACCTGATCGCAGATGGCTTCATACTTGGGTAACAAATCTTCCAGAATAATCAGTGCTTTCACACCGGCATCGCTGAACTGGTGCTGCATTTCCCTGGGCGTGTAGAGTGGGTTGGTATTGACTACGACCAGTCCGGCGCGGATCGCGGCATAGGCGGTAATCGGATACTGAATAATGTTAGGCAGCTGAATGGCAATGCGATCACCGGCCTGCAGCCCGCTCTGGTGCTGCAGCCATTGGGCCAGATGCCGAGAGCGCTGCTCAATATCGCTGTAGGTCAGGGTTTGTCCCAGACAGTGAAAGGCTGGATGATCGGTATAGCGGGCAAAACCGTCTTCCAGAAAATCCGCCAGGTTGGTAAAGCTGTTCAGGTATTGGTATGCATCCATGATGTGCTCTCTTCTTGTTCCGTTCAGGGGGTGCCTCCGCGTCTTGACGGAGGCTTATTGTTATAGGGTGGGTGGTTCAGATTTTGGCCAGTGCCCGTTCCACGATGGATTTGGCATCAATGTCTGCCGGCAGAGTGCCGAACTGGAAATAATGATCGGATAAGCGCGCCTGGGTGAAGGCCTCGGCAATGTGAGGTTCGCCATAGCTGAACAGAGTCGCGGCCTGCCAGATCAGCGCCAGCTGCTCCATCATTTGCCGGGCACGGAGCTCAATGTTTTCCGTGCTGGCAAATTCGGCTTTCAGTTGTGCCAGCTTGCGGTCGAACAGCGGGTGCTTACCTTGTGCCTGGTCAAATTCGGCAAACAGGGCGCTAAAGGTATCGGGTTCACGCTGCAGCACGCGCAGCAGGTCGAGGCACTGCACATTGCCTGAGCCTTCCCAGATCGAATTGACCGGCGCTTCGCGATACAGCCGGCTGGCAATGTTCTCTTCGACATAGCCCACACCGCCAATACACTCCATGGCCTCGGCGGTATGCTGAATCGCCCGCTTGCAGATCCAGTATTTACCGATGGCCGTTGCACTGCGGATCAGGGCTGCTTGTGTGCTGTCCTTGCTGTTATCCAGCGCATGAGCAATGCGCATGGTGATCGCCAGTGCCGCTTCTGCTTCCAGTGCCAGATCGGCCAGCACATTGATCATCAATGGCTGGTCATGAAGATTGCGGCCGAAGACGCTGCGGCCTGAGGTATGCCAGATCGCTTCTTTGGCGGCCTGGGCCATCAGTGCGCTGGACCCTATCATGCAGTCGAAGCGGGTGAGGGCGACCATGTCTATGATGGTACGGATACCGCGGCCTTCCTCGCCAAGCAGCCAACCGTGCGCGCCGCGAAACTCGATTTCAGAGCTGGCATTGGATTTATTGCCCAGCTTGTTTTTCAAGCGTTGAATTTGCATCGGGTTTTTACTGCCGTCTTCGCGCCAGCGTGGCACCAGAAAGCAGGACAGTGTCTCGCCGGTTTTGGCCAGGACAAGAAATGCATCGCACATAGGTGCGGAGCAGAACCATTTGTGACCGATCAGGCTGTAGAGTTTACCCGGCCCGGCGTCAGCGACCGGGGTTGCCCGTGTGCTGTTCGCCCGGACATCCGAGCCGCCCTGTTTTTCTGTCATCGCCATACCTATGGTGACCCCGGCTTTGTCGAAATAGGGCTTGTTAGTGCCGTCATACACAGTGGCTGTGATTTTCGGCAGCCAGAGTGCTGCAACGTCAGGCTGGTGCTGCAGGGCTGGCACACAGGCAAAGGTCATGGTCAGCGGGCAGCCGGAGCCGGGATCGGCCTGGTTGTGCATAAAGGCCAGTGCCGCCCGGGCAACGTGGGCACCGGCTTTGGGCTGTGTCCACGGCAGGCTGGTATGGCCGTTTTCGATCGCGTGCGCCATGAGCTGGTGGTAAGCCGGATGGTAATCGACCTGATCAACCCGGTACCCGAAGCGGTTATGGGGCTGAAATTCCGGTAAATGTTTATTGGCCAGAAAACCGGCTTCCTGCAATTCATGGCCAATATGATGACCAAAACTCGACAATCGGCTGTTTGCCCAGTCCCCGGAAAACCGGGCTACCCAATATTTCAATATGCTGTCAGAGTCATATGTATTGTAGTGTTCTAAGGGTTTTGGCTGGTTCACTACTGTGTGAGTATCCTGGCTGGTGGCCGGGTTGAAAGGTTCCATATTCGGCTCTCTTTGGTTAGAAGGGTTCAGAGTGTCCTGTTGATCTGCTATGGGTTTGGCGAGCATGGCATTCGACATTCCCCGTCAATGCTATTAACATCGCCTTAACATGGACTTTATACGAGCAGCCATGTTTGGCTATGTCTGTTCACGCCAATTTATTGTTGATCTGCGCAATCGGCAGCTGTGATGACATTTCTGGGAGGCAAACCGCATTAGAGCGGGGCAGTATTGATGGAAGGCTATTACTCGACCCTGAGCAGTTGGATGATCCCCATCGCGAAAGCGATGCAACATTACGGACTGGATATGGAGCAGGCCCTGCACGAGTGCGGTCTCGACATCCGTGAACTGCAGAACCAGGAAGTGCGGGTCTCAATCCGTAAATTGTCGGCACTGATAGATTATTGTAATCGTTTTTTACCCGAGCAGGATTTTACTGTTCAGATTGCACGGTATTTTCATCCCGGTGTTTTTCATATTCTGGGCTACGCCATGATGTCGGCGGATACGCTGGAGGAGGCGCTGTTGCAGCTTGTCGCCTACAACAGTGTGGTCTGTGACATCAGTAATCTTCAATTAATCGAGAACCCGGATACTCTGGTACTGGATGTCGCTTTGGTGGCCAGGAATGAAGAACAGTCTGTGCTGATGCGCCGCCAGGAGCTGGAAGCTTTTATGGCTATGGTGGTCAGTTTTGCGCGTGATGTGGTTGATGCCGATTTGAAACCGGCTTATGTCACGTTCCAGTTTTCTCCGCCGGCAGATCAAGGGCACTACCTGACCGCATTCTTCCAGTGCCCGGTCAGCTTTGGTCAGGCGCGTAATTTGCTGGCGTTTGACAGTGGTGCCGCCAGGCAGCCATTGCTCAGTGGCAACCCGACGATAAGGACAGGCCATGAAAAGATCCTCAACGAATTTCTGGCTCGTATCGATCGCCACGATCTGGTGCACCAGGTGAAGTGCAAAATTCTTGAACGGCTCTCACTGGGCGCACCGAGCCAAACCCAAGTGGCTGCTGCGTTAGGGATGAGTGTGCGTAATTTGCAGCGTAAACTCAGCGAGCTTGGCACCAGCTATACGCAGATACTGGAACACAGCCGCAAAACCTTGGCGCTTGACTATATGCGTCGGCAGGATTTCTCCTTAAGTGAAATTGGCTATTTGGTGGGCTTTGCCAGCGATGCCAATTTTCACCGCGCGTTCAAGCGCTGGACAGGGCAGGCACCGGGCGAATACCGTCGTCAGTTGCTGGCCTGACACCTTGTCATCTTCCTTGTCCTTGTCTTGGGGCGAGCTGTCGTTGTGAACCGGCCCCGACAATTTTTTTTCAATTCTCCCTTGAAGCCAATCCAGATGCCCTTATATCTATTGGTGAAGCAGGAGGTGCCAGACACTGGGCCTTCACAGGTTTGTCCACGAGGAAAACCCGCTTCATGACTGACTTTCGTAATAGTATTGCTTCATAGAAGGATAGTGATTATGCGTACCTTAGATTTTACTCCTCTGTACCGTTCTGCCATTGGTTTCGACCGTCTGTTCAACCAGATGGAGCAAAACCTCAATAACAGCAATGGCGGATATCCTCCATACAACATAGAGCAGCAGGATGAAAACCACTACCGTATTACCATGGCAGTGGCCGGTTTTTCTGAAGCCCAGATGGACATCAGTCAGCATCAAAACCGCCTGATTGTGACGGGTAAACGTGCTGATGCCGACAACAACCAGGAACAGCGTCATTATCTGTATCAGGGCATTGCTGAGCGCGATTTCGAGCGCAAGTTCCAGTTAGCGGATCACGTAAAAGTGGTGGGTGCCTCGATGGAAAACGGTTTGCTGCACATCGAGCTGGAACGGGAAGTCCCAGAAGAAGAGAAACCGCGTCGCATTGCGATTAACGGACAACGTCTGTTGGGACAAGAAGACTCGGTGGTGAGTCATTCCGCTGAATAAGACTTGTGAAAGTACTGTATGGAAGGTCAGCCTGTGGGCTGGCCTTTTTTATATGTGAGCCAACCTGATGAGAAGCAGGCTATGTTTCACGTGAAACACAGGTGCTATCTCATGATGAAGGTTTCACGTGAAACAATACTTCATTGACGCTTTGGTTAGGATTATCCTCTTCAAGCTGTGATCTATTTTGAAGGAAGAAAAGTGTGGGTAAGGAAACCAAACCACAATTAAACCCGAAACGTCAGCGTGTCAGTGCAGCCTGCCTGCAGCCGTTGTTGCCAGCGAATACACCTGACGGATTGTCCCTCGTTACGGCTGCAGACCACCATGAACGTTTTGTTTTCAAATTAAAGAAAGCCGCAGAACGAGAGGCTGTCACTCAGATCTTTGGATGGGATGAAACCTTACAGTACCAACTGCATCTGTCTGAGTGGCAGGATTGTAAACCCTTGTTGATTCTGATGGACGGAACTCCGATTGGCAGTGTGTTACTGGAAATGATTGCGCCCGAATGTCATTCGAATACCGAACAAGACAGTCGCGATCTCCCTCAAAGTTATTTCAGCCGTTTCTTTCTTTTACCGCAATGGCAGGGACGGGGGATTGGCAGTGCGGTGCTACGGGCAGTGATTGCCTGGTCTGACAAAGCACATCGACCTTGTTGCTTAATGTATTTACAAGGCAATCCAGTGAGCGGTTTATATCGGCGGTTCGGGTTTGAAAAGATCACTGAAGATTCTCAGTTTGTCACCATGGTTTACCATCCGTATACAAAACAACCCTCTGAGCCACCTGTATCTGTGACATAAATTGTGCTGCTTGCAGACGACTCTGTCTGGGTTCAGATGAACAAACAGGGCAGTGAATGCCCTGTGAATTGTCTTTCAACGCTGGGTTCAGTGACACTGTTAGCCTCGCTGATAGGCTTTTGCGATTTCTTCGGCAATGATAGCAATGCCGCGCTGCATCTTTTCATCTTCCTGCACATAGTTCATGCGCAAACATTCATGGCCGTGTTGCCAGTCTTGTTCCAAACCAATGAAAAAATATTCACCGGGCACTATCAGTACCCCTCGTGCTTTCAGGCGTCGGTACAGTTCCATGGTGGTGATTGGCAGCTCTTTAAACCACAACCAAAGGAACATGGCACCTTCCGGTTTGTGGATCCGAAAACGCGGGTCTGGAATGGCTTGTTGCAGCCATTGCACCGCCTGCTGCGATTTTTTGTGATAGTAAGGTTTGATGACAGTTTCACTCAAACGCAATAAGTCGCCTTGCTCAATCATCTTGTTGGCAATTGCAGGGCCGACACTGCCCGGCGCCAGGCTGAGCACACCGTTCATGTTGGCCAGCGCTGTGGTGATCTCTTCACTGGCAATAACGATGCCGCAACGCACGCCGGGTAACCCCAGTTTAGAGAGGCTCATGCACAGGATAGTGTTGCGGTTCCAAAAGGGAGTGACGTCTTCAAAAATGATGTCAGGGAACGGCATGCCATAAGCATTATCTATGATTAACGGGATGTTGTGCTGCTGAGCGAGCTGATCCAAATGACGAATTTCTTCGTCGGTCAGGACATTGCCGGTCGGGTTGGTTGGCCGCGACGCGCAGATAGCGCCCACACTGTCATCTAGGGTCAGGGCGTTGAAATCGACGTTGTACTTGAACAGGCCGTTATCCAGTAAGCTAATCTCCGGCCTATAAGAGATAAACATATCCGGGCTGACGCCGGCATCCCCGTAGCCGATATATTCTGGCGCAAGCGGTAGCAGGATTTTCTTGCGACGGCCATCGGGAAATTCACCAGCCAGCAGGTTGAACAAACTGAAGAAGGCGCTTTGGCTACCGTTGGTCAGGCTGATGTTTTTGCTGCTGATATCCCAGCCGTAACGTTCACTCAGCAGGGCGGCCAGCGCATTAATAAAGGTGTTTTTCCCTTGTGGCCCATCATAGTTTGTCATGGCTGCTGTCAGCTCGCCGCTTTGGTTCAAACTGTTATTGAGCTGGGTAAAGTACTCCACCATAGCCGGTATCTGTGCCGGGTTACCGCCACCTAGCATGATGGCTTCCGGATTACGCAGGCCATCATTCAAATCATCCATTAATTGGGTAATGCCTGAGTAGCGGGCAAATTTGTTACCGAATGTAGAAAACTCCATCTTGCTTCGACCTCAGTGTGTGTCTTGTTGTGATTTTTTTGTGGGTGAGCCAGACAACATACAACAATGATACATACAGTGAAAGTGGCTTTAGTCGCTGCAGTCCCACATAGTGTTCATCATATGTTCCACGTGAAACACAGTCGTAAATCAGGCGTGTCACTTTAAGTTTAGATGAAGCTATCCGGTGAACCGCTGTGGTGGCGACACGGCCCTCAAAGGTGCGAGATGGGAGGGTGATGAGTCGTGTAGTGATGAGTGCGATGCTGAATATTTAGGTGTGTTGATCCCGCGGTTGGTGCTTGCATAATGGGCCGGGTGTTGTAACCTTGAGTGGCGCCTCCTGCTCGCGGAAAGGATAGTATCCAGGGTCACTGGCTTTTGTAACACAGCCGACAACGTATTTCTGCCTTCTCTTCTGTCAGGCGAGCACAGGAGCTAAAGAGAATGGGGAAATCATGAATTCAGACAATGCATTTTCGTTTAACCTGAACTACCTCAAATCCCAGGCTAAGCATCGCCTGAAAGCCATACGCCGCGGCGATCACCATGCCTTGCAATCTGTTAAGCAGTTACATCCGAAACAGGCACAGCTCAATCCGGACAATATTAAACTGGCAGATATCCAATTCGTGATGGCCAGGGAGTGTGGGCTACCCAGCTGGAGCCGCTTGAAACACCATGCTGAAATGCTTGAGCATCACAAACAGCAAATGGCGCAGGGTAGTGAAGCGCTGGATAGGGATCTCACCACATTACACATTCGCTGCGGCCATGATATTGCACAGCGCTTAGAGCTGGCGGGCTTTCATGGTGACTTCTTGCCATTTATTGATCCCTACTGCATGGGGCCGCTTTGCTCAGCGCCCGATTTCGAACGGGAACGCGCTGAATACATCCGGCAGTCTTTACTGAGTGAAATCGGCGATCCGCGCACTACGGATGACATCCTGACTGAGACGGCGGACAAGCTAGCGCAGCTCGCACAACCTGATTATCACCGGCTGGTATTCTGGGTCGAGCACGATAATTACGATCAACTTATGCTGATACGCCTGCTGACGCATGTGGCGACACTGCCGGGTGTGGCTGGCCGTCAGCTTGAGATCATAGAAGTGAATCATTTTCCGGGTAATAGCCGTTTTATCGGGCTGGGCCAGTTACCCGCCGAAGGGTTGAGATCGCTCTGGCAGCACAGACGGCTAGTGGATGCCATTACCTTGGAGAGAGCAAGAGAACTGTGGCAGGGGTTCTGTTCCCCTGATCCTGCGGCGCTGCTTGCCTTGCTCGGTGCCTCCTGGCTGAGCCAGTTCGAAAACATGGCGCAGGTGATACACCGTCATTTGCAGGAGCTGCCGCATCAGCAATCCGGCTTAAGCCTGACTCAGTCGTTGGCACTGTCTGTGTTGTCGGCATCGGGCAAGATGACGGTTGCCGATCTGTTTCGTGGCTATCAAGCGCTTGAGCCGTTACCCTTTTTGGGCGATCTGATGTTCTGGGTATTGCTCAAGCCGTTGCTGCAAGGCAGTCAGCCTTTAATCTGTCTTGAATCATCACCCGGTTCTGCTTCGTGGCAGGAGCAGATTGTCAGTCTGACTGAGCAGGGAAGCTTATGCCTGTCACAGCAGCGCAAGATCGTGTGTAGTGCTTACTGGGTTGGGGGAATCAGAGTCAGCCCCGAACAACATTGGACCTGGGATCATGCATCGCTGTCTTCATTGCATCTGGTTCAAGGTTAGCCGGGTAAAGCAGACAGTATGGCTTGGGCGTTTCACGTGAAACACTCTGTGGCAGCGAGCCGGCTGTCAGGTGTCTGATTCTGGCTGGCAGCTAGTAGGACC
Organism: Photobacterium sp. WH24; assembly: GCF_019204055.1. Lineage (NCBI taxonomy): Bacteria > Pseudomonadati > Pseudomonadota > Gammaproteobacteria > Vibrionales > Vibrionaceae > Photobacterium > Photobacterium sp. WH24. Next base: position 68,129 of record NZ_JAGSOZ010000019.1, read on the forward strand.
TGACAAGACGGGACAAGCAGGTAAAAGAAAGCCCGCTGGTGCGGGCTTTGTGATCAGACTAGAGAGCCTGTGACGCTCATTAATGGCTATCAGTTCTGGAGCAGTGAAATATCTGCCACTTTTAGGAACTGATTACGTAGCTGGTTGAGCATTGTCAGCCGGTTCACTTTCAGGGCTTGGTCATCAGCCATTACCATCACGTTGTCGAAGAAGGCATCGACTGAATCGCGCAGGGTAGCCAGCTCTGAAAGGGCTTGCTGATAATCACCGGCAGCAAAAACAGGGGTCAGTTTAGCGGTAACTGCTTCCACGTTTTTCGCCAGAGCTTTTTCGGCTTCTTCAACCAGTAACTGGCTGTCGATTGCCGCAGGTAACTCACCATCAAATTTCGCCAGGATATTGCCGACACGCTTATTGGCCGCAGCCAGTGATTCCGCCGCGTCCAGAGAGCGGAAATGGCTGACCGCTTTAACGCGCTTATCAAAGTCAGCCGGTGAGGTCGGGCGACGAGCCAAAACGGCCTGAATCACATCAACCGTGTGGCCTTCATCCTGATACCAGGCACGGAAGCGGCCCAGCATGAAATCAATCACATCGGCTTCTACGTTATGGTTCGTCAGCTTATGGCCAAACAGCGCTTTGGCTTTGGCAATCATATCGACCAGATCCAGCTGATAGCCTTTTTCTACCATGATGCGCAGGGCACCCAGAGCGGCTCGGCGCAGCGCGAATGGGTCGTTGGCACCTTTAGGGTGCTGGCCGATACCGAAGATACCTACCAGGGTGTCCATTTTGTCAGCCAGTGCAACCGCCGCTGCGACATCGGAACCCGGCAGGCTGTCGCCGGCAAAACGTGGCATGTATTGCTCGTTGAGCGCCACTGCAACATCTTCGTGCTCACCGTCAAGCCGCGCATAGTGCATGCCCATTACGCCCTGAGTATCGGTAAACTCGAAGACCATGGATGTCATCAGATCGCATTTTGACAGCAGGCCAGCACGCTCTGCGTGTTCTATATCAGCACCAATTTGCTGAGCGATGTAACCGGACATCGCGGTAATACGATCTGTTTTGTCACGCAGGCTGCCCAGCTGTTTCTGGAACAGCACGCTGTCCAGCTCGTGCAGGCGATCAACCAGCGGGCGCTTACGGTCGGTGTTAAAGAAGAATTCAGCATCTGCCAGACGAGGGCGGACGACTTTCTCGTTACCCTCGATAATGTGGCGCGGCTCTTTCGACACTATGTTAGTGACGAAGATAAATTTCGGCAGCAGCTTGCCCGCCGCGTCATAGACAGGGAAGTACTTCTGGTCACCTTTCATGGTGTACACCAGGGCTTCTGCCGGAACGTTCAGGAATTCTTCTTCAAAAGAGGCGGTCAGAACAACCGGCCACTCGACCAGAGAGGTGACTTCTTCTACCAGCTCGTCTTCCAGATCGGCGGTGCCGCCAACGGCAATGGCGGCTTCTTTGGCACCGGCAATGATATGCGCTTTACGGGTGTCGTAGTCAGCGATCACTTTACCGCGCTCTTCCAGGATAGCAGGGTACTGATCTGCATGTTCAATGCTGAACTCTGCTTCACCCATAAAACGGTGGCCACGAATGGTACGCGCCGATTCCACACCCAGAATCGTGCCGGGGATCAGCTCGTCATTAAGTAGCATGACCAGAGTTTTTACCGGGCGGATAAATTGTGTCTCTTTATCGCCCCAGCGCATAGGTTTCGGGATAGGCAGTTTTGCCAGTGCCGCCGCTGCCAGTTCGCACAGCAGTTCGGTTGCGGCTTTGCCTTTGACGGCTTCTTTGTACAGTAACCATTCTCCTTTGTCTGTCTGCAGGCGTTCAGCCTGCTCGACAGTAATGCCGTTACCGCGCGCCCAGCCCTGAGCGGCTTTGGTCGGGTTACCGTCAGCATTGAAAGCAACGCTGATCGCCGGACCGCGCTTCTCGACCACCTTATCAGCCTGGCCTTCTGCCAGTGCGGTGACTTTCAGAGCCAGCCGGCGTGGTGCGGCGTACCATTTGATATGGTCAAAGGCTAATTCAGCCGCGTTCAGTTCCGCCGTAAAGTTTTCGGCAAAGGCTTCTGCCAGGGTGCGCAAGGCTTTTGGTGGCAGCTCTTCCGTACCCAGTTCAATCAGAAAATTCTTGTCAGCCATGCGTGATCCTTACTTGTCTTTTTTACACATCGGGAAGCCAAGTGCTTCACGAGAGGCATAGTAGGCTTCAGCCACTTGCTTGGTCAGGTTACGGATGCGCAGGATATATCGCTGACGCTCAGTCACCGAGATCGCTTTACGGGCATCCAGCAGGTTGAAGGCATGGCCAGCTTTCAGAATACGCTCGTAAGCCGGCAGCGGGAGAGGCTGTTCCAGTTCAAGCAGTGACTTACACTCTTTCTCGCATTGATCAAAGAAGGTAAACAGGAAGTCGACATCAGCGTATTCAAAGTTGTAGGTCGATTGTTCTACTTCGTTCTGGTGGAAAATATCACCGTAGGTCACTTTTCCTAAAGGTCCGTCGGTCCATACCAGGTCATAAACAGAATCGACACCCTGAATGTACATGGCCAGACGCTCGATACCGTAAGTAATTTCACCGGTTACTGGTTTACATTCCAGGCCGCCGACTTGCTGGAAGTAGGTGAACTGGGTGACTTCCATACCATTCAGCCATACTTCCCAACCCAGACCCCAGGCACCCAGCGTCGGGTTTTCCCAGTTGTCTTCCACGAAGCGGATATCATGCACCTGCGTGTCTACGCCCAGCGCTTCCAGCGAGCCCAGGTAAAGTTCCTGAATGTTGTCTGGCGATGGTTTGATGATCACCTGAAACTGGTAATAGTGCTGCAGACGGTTAGGGTTTTCACCGTAGCGGCCGTCGGTCGGGCGGCGTGATGGCTGCACATAGGCGGCCGCAATAGGCTCTGGGCCCAGTGCACGCAGGCAGGTCATTGGATGCGAGGTACCGGCACCCACTTCCATATCCAGCGGCTGCACGATAGTACAACCTTGCTGGCCCCAGTAATCCTGAAGCGCCAGAATCATGCCCTGAAAGGTCTTGATGTCGTATTTTTGCATTGTCAGCTTCGCGAGATCCGTTGATATAAGTAGAAAAGATAACAATCCAGTATACCTTGGGTCGCCTTGAGGGAGTAGGGGCAGCGCACGTTTTTTGCGCATAACAGTATCGAATGTAAATTTTTGTCATCAGGCTTCCGCTATAAGCAGAAACAAGGTAAAAAAATTGACAGGTTTTTGATATCTGCAGTCTCTACTTGACTACAATGCAGCAGGATAATGCTAGCGGAAACGGGCGTTCCGTTCGGCAAACTTACAATTTATCGGGGAAAGAACATGCAACAACATCATTCAACAATGTCACGTAAGTGGGTACGCGCTATCCTTTTGGCCGGTGTTACTACTATGGTAGCTACGGGCTGTACCACAGTTAATCCCTACACGCGTGAAGATCAGACAGCAAAATCAACCAGTGGTGCTCTGATAGGTGCCGTTGCTGGCGCGGCTATCGGTGTGGCCTCTTCGAGTAAAAGCGATCGAGGTAAAGGGGCGCTGATCGGCGCAGCTTCTGGCGCGGCGCTGGGCGGAGGTGTCGGCTATTACATGGATGTGCAGGAAGCAAAACTGCGTCAGCAACTGGAATCAACCGGTATCAGTGTGACGCGTGAAGGCGATCAGATTGTGCTGAACATGCCAAACTCGATCACTTTCGGTGTCGACCAGTCTAACCTGAGCCAGCAGGCGATGAATGCACTGCAAAACGTGGCTTTGGTGGTGAAGGAGTACGATAAAACCCAGCTGAATGTTTACGGTTTTACTGACAGTACAGGGTCTGAATCTTACAACCTGCGCTTGTCTCAGGTCCGTGCCAGTGAAGTCAGTAACTACCTGGTTCGTACGGGCGTAGCGGCGCAGCGTGTTCTGGCGAAAGGTATGGGTGAAGCTCATCCGGTAGCTTCCAATGGCAGCGATCAGGGGCGTGCTCAGAACCGCCGGGTGGAAATTGTCTTAAGCCCGACCGCGTCTTAATCACACCAACAGCATGAGTTCAGGAAGGAAGGGAAGATTAGCTTCCCTTTTTCGTCACTTGATTCCGGGTGCCATTCTGGCTATCATGCCAGCTCCTTTGGGGAGTAGCCTGCCGTTCTGACGGCACAATCATCAACATAATTGAAGCAAAATCTTCATGGTGATTGTGACTGACCATTACTCCGGTCAGTTTGGCGAGACCATAGGCAAATCGACATGAACCGGGGTGGGGCGTGTCAGTTTGTCTTTGGTTAAAATTATAATCCTCGCCCCAATGAGCATGTCGTGAGCATTTTAGCTGTTTCTATTACCACGGTCGCCCTGGCTGAGATTGGGGACAAAACCCAATTGCTGTCATTGTTACTGGCCAGTCGGTACCGTAAGCCTGTTCCTATCATTCTGGCCATTTTCCTGGCGACTCTGGCCAACCATGCTTTAGCGGCCTGGTTGGGCGTGGTCGTTGCTGATTACTTATCGCCTGAGATTTTAAAATGGGTGCTGGTAGTGAGTTTTGTGGTGATGGCGGGTTGGATTCTGATCCCGGATAAACTGGATGACGATGAAACCATTTCAAACCGCGGCCCGTTTATTGCCAGCTTCATTGCCTTTTTTGTGGCGGAAATCGGTGATAAAACCCAGGTGGCAACCACCATGCTCGGGGCAAAATACCATGACGGCCTGATGCTGGTCGTGCTGGGCACCACTATTGGTATGCTACTGGCAAATGTGCCTGTAGTACTGATCGGTAAGCTGTCAGCTGACAAAATGCCATTAGGGTTAATCCGCAAAGTCACTGCTGTACTGTTTGCTGTACTGGCGCTGGGTGCCGCCTTTGGCCTGTAATCCGGTTCGAAGCAGGGAGCGGGCGTCTTATGCCTGCGATTAATGAGATTGTCATAAGGCAGCGTTAGGCTGCCTTACTTATTTTTGTAGCTTGTTGCTATGACTTGCCTTTGCGGATCAGGAAGCGGTATGGCAGTGAGTCTGTTTCCGCCGCCAGCAGCGTATGGTCCATAAACCGGCAAAAGCTGGGGATGTCTCTGGTTGTGGATGGGTCATCGGCCAGCACTAATAGTGTGTCGCCATCTGCCATCCTGCGAATAGTTTTACGCACCATCATGACAGGTTCCGGACAACGCAGTCCTTGTGCTTCCAGATTGTGAGTGGCGGATTCAAATTTCGTGATCATAGTGAAGCCATATCGTAAATGAGAGCCAGATCATACTCACGGATAATAAACAATCAACCGGGGGTTGGCAAAGGTAACAATTATGTGTAACTTAGTTAACAACTTGTTAACCAATTTGTCATCGCGGGAGGTGGAGATGATTACTCAGATGGATAGACTGACTATTTACTGTGTGCTGTGCTTTATCGCTTTCTGCTCTATTGTACTGCGCAATGCAAATGACTTAACTCTCTTTTCGCTGGCAGGCTTAGTGGCCGCGGCGATCGGACTCTGGCTCGAGCTCTCTCATTCTCCTGAGCTTGAAGAAGAGGAAAGCTAACTTTCACATCTACTACACTCCCCAGTTTTCTTGGGCTTCCCCGCTTTTATAGCGGGATTTTTTTTATCCGGGGTACAGAAAAGATCACCCGGCCCGTGTGGCAGACCGGGTGATGAGAGATGGTTTATCAGGACAGTTTTACGAGTGTACGCCCGGTGACCTGACCCTTAATAATGGCTTGGGCAAATTCCGGTACTTGTTCCAGTGAAATGGTTTGTCCTGCTTGCTGATAAAAACTATCCGGCAGCAATTCGCTCAGACGCTGCCATGCCTGCTGGCGTTTTTCATATGGGCAATACACAGAATCGACCCCTAACAGCCGTACATTGCGCAGGATGAAAGGCATCACTGTGGTTGGTAAATCAAATCCGCCAGCCAATCCGCAGGCCGCGACCGCACCGTTATAATCCATTTGGGTCAGTACTTTGGCCAGGACTTTGCTGCCCACAGTGTCGACTGCGCCCGCCCAGCGCTGTTTCTCCAGCGGTTTGGCCGCTTCTTCCAGTTCACTGCGATCAAGAATGGAAGTCGCCCCCAGTTGTTTGAGCAGATCGCCATTTTGCGAAGCGCGACCGGTGACAGCGGCGATGCGATAACCCAGCTTAGCCAGGAGCGTTATCGCGACAGAGCCGACACCACCGCTGGCACCGGTGACCAGAATCTCGCCAGACTCAGGCGTGATACCCGCATCTTCCAGCGCCTGGATACAGAGCATAGCGGTTAATCCGGCTGTACCGATAACCATTGCCTGTTCGGGGTTTAAACCTGCCGGGAGGGGAACCAGCCAGTCGGCTTTCACACGGGCCTGCTGAGCCATGCCGCCCCAGTGGTTTTCACCGACGCCCCAGCCGGTCAGTACCACAGGATCGCCCGCCTGGTAGCGGCTATCACTGGAGGTGATGACAGTACCTGCAAAGTCGATACCCGGCACCATGGGGAATTGGCGGATAATTTTGCCAGCGCCTGTGATAGCCAGGCCATCTTTGTAATTGAGCGAGGAATAGTCGACAGCCACAGTGACATCGCCGTCTGGCAGCTGGCTGCTGTCAATATCACCAACATGAGCTTGGGTGGTGTTATCTTGCTGGTTGAGGATCAGTGCCTTAAACATTACGGTTCTCCGTGCTGGGAATAAGCGTCTGTTTGTGATTGTAATGAGTCAGAGTGTCTCATATCTGAACATAAAACAACTTTTTGTCTGATTATGGATATAAAAAAGCCCGCGACAGGTGCGGGCTTAATCGGTGTTGTGATAACGGATTAGTCGTCGACGCGCTCAAAGATGGTCGCAATGCCCTGACCCAGACCGATACACATGGTCGCCAGGCCGTATTTCACATTCTGATGTTCCATCAGGTTGATCAGTGTGGTTGAGATACGTGTACCGGAACAGCCCAGAGGGTGACCCAGTGCAATGGCACCGCCGTTGAGGTTCACTTTTTCATCCATCGCATCCAGCAGACCCAGGTCTTTGGCGCATGGCAGAGACTGAGCAGCAAAGGCTTCGTTCAGCTCGATCATGCCGATATCATCGATAGTCAGGCCGGCACGTTTCAGCGCTTTCTTCGACGCCGGCACCGGGCCGTAACCCATGATAGATGGATCACAACCGGCTACCGCCATCGACTTGATACGGGCACGAATACGCAGTCCCAATTCTTTGGCTTTGCTTTCGCTCATGATCAGCATAGCTGAAGCACCGTCAGACAGGGCAGATGATGTACCGGCTGTCACTGTGCCGTTAGCCGGGTCGAAGACAGGACGCAGACCTGCCAGACCTTCAACTGTGGTTTCAGGACGAATCACTTCATCAAAGTCGAATACTTTCAGTATGCCGTTCTCGTCATGACCTTCGGTGGGCAGAATTTCATTTTTGAAGCGGCCTTCAACGGTAGCGGCATAGGCGCGCTGGTGAGAGCGTGCAGCAAATGCATCCTGTTGTTCACGGCTGATGCCGTGCATACGGCCCAGCATTTCAGCAGTCAGGCCCATCATACCGGCAGCCTGAGCCACAGATTTTGACAGACCAGGGTGGAAATCCACACCATGGTTCATCGGCACGTGACCCATGTGTTCCACACCGCCGACCAGGCAGATCTCGGCATCACCCACCATGATGGCACGGGTGGCGCTGTGCAGTGCGTCCATAGAAGAACCGCACAGGCGGTTAATTGTGGTGGCGCCTACAGTGTGCGGGATACCTGCCAGCAGTGCTGCGTTACGGGCAACGTTGAAGCCTTGCTCCAGGGTCTGCTGGACACAGCCCCAGTAGATATCTTCAATGGCCGTTGGGTCAACCTGAGGGTTACGCTCCAGCAGACCTTTCATCAGGTGTGCTGACAAATCTTCAGCACGTTTGTTACGGAAAGCACCAGCTTTTGAACGCCCCATAGGGGTACGGATGCAATCAACAATTACGACGTTATTCATGTGTGTGTTCCTCGTCCTTAAGCGTTTACTGGTGCGTTGTAATAGCTTTCGCCTTTAGCGGCTTTGTCACGAAGACCGGCAGGGACTTCGTAAACAGCACCCAGATGCGCGAATTTTTCTGCCATTGCGACATAGTTCGCCAGGCCGATTGAATCCAGGTAACGGAACACCCCGCCGCGGAATGGAGGGAAGCCCAGGCCGTAGACCAGCGCCATATCCGCTTCTGCCGGTGTGGCGATAATGCCTTCTTCCAGACAACGCACTACTTCGTTAATCATAGGAACCATGGTACGGGCGATGATGTCTTCATCACTGAAATCAGCGGCACGGCTGACAACAGGAGCCAGCAGCTCAGCCACTTCTGGCGCCAGATCTTTCTTCGGCTTGCCTTTTCTATCGACAGAGTAGGTATAGAAGCCTTTGCTGTTTTTCTGGCCCAGACGCTGGCTTTCGAACATCACGTCGACCGCATCTTTGTAGTCTTTACCCATACGCTCCGGGAAGCCTTCTGCCATCACAGCCTGTGCATGGTGCGCGGTGTCGATACCGACAACATCCAGCAGGTAAGCCGGACCCATTGGCCAGCCGAACTTCTTCTCCATGACTTTATCAACTTTGGTGAAATCAGCGCCGTCACGCAGCAGCAGGCTGAAACCAGCAAAGTATGGGAAAAGTACGCGGTTGACGAAGAACCCTGGGCAGTCGTTGACCACGATAGGGGATTTGCCCATTTTGGCCGCGTAAGCCACCACGCGCGAAATGGTCTCTTCCGAGGTGTGCTCACCGCGGATAATTTCAACCAGTGGCATGCGGTGTACAGGGTTGAAGAAGTGCATGCCGCAGAATTTTTCCGGGCGCTTCAGCGATTTCGCCAGCAGGTTGATTGGAATGGTAGAAGTGTTCGAGGTGATCACAGTGTCGTCGCCGACACGCTCCTCCACTTCCGCCAGCACTGCTGCTTTCACCTTCGGGTTTTCAACCACAGCTTCAACAATCACATCGGCTTCTTCAATGCCTGCGTAATGCAGCGTGGGCTGGATAGACGCCAGGATTTTGGCCATTTTCAGGCCGTTCAGCTTACCGCGCTCCAACTGCTTGTTCAGTAGTTTAGAGGCTTCATTCATTCCCAGATCCAGTGATGGCTGAGCGATGTCTTTCATGACAACCGGTACGCCTTTCAATGCAGACTGGTAGGCAATACCGCCGCCCATAATACCGGCACCCAGAACGGCTGCGCGTTGGGTGTCTTTGCCTTCTTTAGCAGCTTGCTTCGCTTTGCCTTTGATGTACTGATCATTGAGGAAGATACCGACAAGCGCTGGGGCGACGTCACTTTTTGCCAGTGCCACGAAACCTTTATTTTCAACTTGCAGGGCTTCATCACGGCTCATGCCAGCGGCTTTTTCAATACACTTAACGGCAGTGATTGGGGCAGGATAGTGAGGACCGGCAACTTGCATCACCATGCCTTTGGCCATAGTGAAGCTCATGGTCGCTTCAATTTTGTTCAGTTTTAGTGGCGCTTTTTTCTGCTCACGGCGTGCTCGCCATTCCAGCTTGCCGGCAATGGCATCTTTCAGCATGGTCAGCGCTGCGTCACGCAGGGTCTCAGGTGCCACAACGGCATCCACAATCCCAAGTTTTAAGGCTTCGTCGGCTTTTTTGGCTTTGCCGCCAGCGATGATGTCCATGGCCGGGTCGGCGCCAATCAGGCGAGGCAGGCGTACGGAGCCCCCCCAGCCAGGCATGATGCCCAATTTGGTTTCTGGCAGGCCTACCAGCGCAGTATTGTCTGCAACGCGCATGTCGGTTGCCAGCACGCACTCACAGCCGCCACCCAATGCAAAGCCGGTAATGGCGGCAATGGTCGGTACTGGGATGTCTTCCAGGCGGTTAAAAATGACATTGGCTTCTGCCAGCCAGCTGGACAGAACGTCCGCGTCTTGGGTCATGATGTCAGGAAACTCGGTGACGTCCGCACCAACAATAAAGGCGGATTTACCGGAAGTCAGGATTACGCCTTTCAGTTCATTTTGCTGATACAGCGCGTTGATAGCTTCACTGAGGTTTTCCAGGGTCTTGCGATCAAGCTTGTTGACGCTGCCTGGCGCATTGAAGTTGATTTCCGCAATACCATCTTCCAGATAGCTTACGGATAGGGTTTCACCTTGGTAAATCATGTTCTATCTCCGTGAATACCGGTTCATTGCCGGTTTGATTTTGACTGGTTTGGCCTCCAACCAGGTTAAAGATTAGTCTGAACCTGTTGCAAAGGGATTTCAACACCTATTTTAAACAATTGTTTAAACTTTGATATTGGTATGTAACTGAAGTTGTTTTACGTAGCTTGTGTTTGACTTCTCCGTAGATTCCTCGGCATCGGTATTGTTTTTTTTGTGTTTTATATCAATTATTTGTGTGATTGGTTGGCAGTGTGCCACCATGCCTTCTCGGTAAGCTTTCATCCATGTATAGCTCATGAAAGTGATAACAATGGCGTTACCTGTTGAAATTTGTGCGGGCTGTGGCGAGCGATCGGCCAAACTCACTTTCATCACCAGAATGGAAAAGCATGCTTGATAGACGGCGATTCGGCTCTTTGTTGTTCGCTGTGAATCTGTGAGCGCGTTTATGCTATTCTTGCGCCTTTGTATGGCGTGATGTGAGCAGGCAAAATGGATCAGGCTCCTTATCTAATACCAGCGGAACCCGTTGTTTTCGAACAAGAGATCAAAAAAAGCCGCTTCATTACCTATTTAGCCCACACATCTGGTGTGGAGGCGGCGAAAGCCTTTGTTCAGAGTATCAAATCACGGCATGCAGATGCTCGTCACAATTGCTGGGCTTTCGTGGCTGGTCGCCCTGAAGATTCCATGTCATGGGGGTTCAGTGATGACGGCGAGCCCTCCGGAACGGCGGGTAAACCTATGCTGGCCCAGCTCAGTGGCAGTGGGGTCGGTGAAATAACCGCTGTTGTCACGCGGTACTACGGCGGTATCCGGCTGGGTACGGGCGGATTAGTGAAGGCGTATGGCGGCGGGGTGCAGCAGGCGCTTGCTGTGCTCATCACTAAAGAAAAGGTCATTACTTCACCACTTTATGTCCGCTGTGCGTATAATCAGGTGCCTTTACTTGAGGCTGTGATCGCTGAGCATCATGCTGAAGTACAGCGCGCTGATTACGGGGTTGATGTCACTATGGACATTCTGCTCGATGCTCGCTTAGCCGAAACATTCAAGGCAGTGCTGATCAATCGCAGTGGCGGCCGGATTGTGATTCAGGACGCAGACAATATTTTGAAGAATTAAAAGTGAGCGCCCGCTAGATTATGCAAATTCGTTCCATTATCCGTATCGTTGGCCTGTTACTGGCGCTATTTAGTGTCACTATGCTGGTACCGGCCCTTATAGCCTTGCTGTACCGTGACGGTGCGGGTTTCCCTTTCGTGGTGACATTCTTTATTTTGCTGGCGGGTGGGGCGGCACTCTGGCTGCCTAATCGCCATCAAAGGCGAGAACTGAAAGCCCGTGACGGATTTTTGATTGTTGTGCTGTTCTGGACAGTTATCGGCAGCGCCGGTGCTGTGCCCTTTATTTTGTCTAAGACACCGGATCTTTCTTTTACTGATTCTTTTTTTGAGTCGTTTTCCGCACTGACTACCACGGGTGCCACCGTCATTGTGGGGCTTGATGAATTACCTAAAGCCATCTTGTTCTACCGACAAATGCTACAGTGGTTTGGTGGTATGGGGATCATTGTGCTGGCCGTGGCCATCTTGCCTGTCTTAGGCATCGGTGGTATGCAGCTTTACCGGGCTGAAATCCCGGGACCGGTCAAGGACAGTAAGATGACGCCCCGTATTGCTGAAACGGCCAAGACACTCTGGTATATCTATCTGACACTGACTGTTGCCTGCGCCGGAGCTTTCTGGGTGGCAGGGATGGATCTCTTCGATGCCATAGCACACAGCTTTTCGACCGTCGCTATTGGTGGCTTTTCGACGCACGATGCCAGTATCGGTTATTACAACAGTACTGCCATTAATATGGTCACTGTGGTCTTTCTATTGATCTCCGCCTGTAACTTTTCATTGCACTTTGCGGCGTTTTCCAACCGTGGCCATAACCTGCGGACCTATTGGCGGGATCCCGAGTTCAAGGCTTTTCTCGTGATACAGCTGATCCTGCTGTTGATTTGCTATGGCATGCTAATGAAGCACCAAACCTATGACACCTGGTGGGCAACGCTGGATCAGGCGCTGTTTCAAACTGTGTCTATCTCAACGACAGCCGGTTTTACCACAACCGGTTTTTCTGAATGGCCGCTTTTTCTGCCTGTATTGCTTCTGTTTTCTTCCTTTATAGGGGGGTGTGCAGGATCGACGGGGGGCGGGATTAAAGTGATTCGTATACTGCTGTTGTTTTTGCAAGGCGTCAGGGAGCTCAAGCGCCTTGTGCATCCCCGTGCTGTGTATACCATCAAAGTAGGCAACAAGGCCTTGCCGCAGCGTGTGGTAGATGCGGTTTGGGGATTCTTCTCCGCCTATGCTTTGGTGTTTGTTATTTGCATGCTGGTTCTGGTCGGGACGGGAATGGATGAGCTGACGGCATTTTCGGCAGTCGCTGCCACCCTCAATAACCTGGGCCCGGGGTTAGGGCAAGTTGCCGTTCATTTCGGGGAGGTGAACGACGCAGCGAAGTGGACATTAATCGTGGCCATGCTGTTTGGGCGTCTTGAAGTTTTTACTTTACTGGTGTTATTCACCCCGACATTCTGGCGAAACTAAGGAGAAGTGTGTGGAGAAGGTTTTATTGCTGCACTCCAGTTGTGACGGTCAAACCATCAAAATCTTACGCTATATAGAGCAGCAGTTAGGCGGGCACTATCTGTGTGAGACCCAGGATATTCATCAGTCACCTGAGATTGACTTCACTCGCTATGATCGAGTGTTGATTGGTGCTTCCGTTCGATATGGCCATTTAAATAAAAAGCTGTACCAGTTTGTAGAGCAGAATCAGCAAGCTCTGGATAAACATAAAACGGCTTTCTTCTGCGTAAACCTGACCGCGCGTAAATCTGGCAAGGATACGCCGGAGACCAGCGTCTATGTGCAGAAGTTCCTGCAAAAATCGCCTTGGCACCCCAAACTCTTGGAGGTATTCGCCGGAGCGCTGCGTTATCCGCGCTACAACTGGTTTGACCGAACCATGATTCAACTCATTATGCGGATGACAGGCGGGGAAACCGATACGACAAAAGAAGTTGAATATACGGATTGGGACAGGGTTAGTGCTTTTAGCCGGGCATTCAAGCAACTTTAGTGGCTAAAAAGAGGTGCTTTTGGTGAGCTTTTGTTCGAAAAACAATAAAATCAAAAAAAACCTGAAAATGCGCTTGCGCCCTGAATTAAAGTCCCTATAATGCCGCCTCACTGAACGGGGTTACGGCAAAGAAAGCTGAAAACCAGAGGTTCACAGGAAAGTTGTTCTGAAATAGATTGAGAAAAGTGTTTGACACTGTTTTTCATTTCGA
>NZ_JAGSOZ010000002.1:0-318847 GCF_019204055.1 Photobacterium sp. WH24
CTGAAATCAGAGGCTTTTTCTTTCGTAGCCTTAAGTCAACAGACAGGCATTAATGCTCGCGGGTGGCGCGGAAGTCCACCTCTGGGAAACGCTCTTTCGCCAGATTGAGGTTCACCATAGTCGGTGCGATGTAAGTGAGGTTATCACCACCATCCAGCGCCAGGTTCACTTCATTCTTGCGGCGAAATTCCTCGAATTTCTTGCCGTCAGCACACTCGACCCAGCGTGCCGTTGCCACGTTAACGCTCTCGTAAATAGCTTCGACGTTGTATTCCGCTTTCAGACGGGCCACTACTACGTCAAACTGCAGCACACCGACTGCGCCGACGATCAAATCATTGTTGAGCAGCGGACGGAACACCTGCACCGCCCCCTCTTCCGACAGCTGCACCAGGCCTTTCAGCAATTGTTTCTGCTTCAGCGGATCGCGCAGGCGGATACGGCGGAACAGCTCGGGAGCAAAGTTCGGGATACCGGCAAATTTCAGGCTTTCACCTTGGGTAAAGGTATCGCCGATCTGAATCGTCCCGTGGTTATGCAGACCAATGATGTCACCGGCATAGGCGGTTTCAGCACGGGAGCGGTCACCGGCCATGAAAGTCACAGCATCCGAAATGCTGATGTTCTTGCCGATACGGACATGGTTCATTTTCATGCCCTGGGTATAAGTGCCCGAGACAATGCGCATAAAGGCAATACGGTCGCGGTGTTTCGGGTCCATATTGGCCTGAATCTTGAACACGAAGCCGGAGAACTTCTCTTCCGTGGCTTCAACATCGCGCTCATTCGCCTGACGCGGCAGCGGCGCAGGTGCCCACTCAGTCAGGCCGTCAAGCATATGGTCAACACCAAAGTTACCCAGTGCCGTACCGAAGAATACCGGCGTCAGTTCCCCTTTCAGGAACAGTTCACGATCAAATTCGTGCGATGCACCCAGCACCAGTTCCAACTCTTCACGCAACTGACCGGCCAGATCCTCGCCAACAGCCGTATCCAGTTCAGGGTTGTCCAAACCTTTCACAATCCGGACTTCCTGAATAGTGTGACCCTGACCGGTGGCGTACAGAATGGTTTCGTCACGGTGAATGTGATAGACGCCTTTGAACTCTTTACCACAGCCAATCGGCCAGCTGACCGGCGCACAGGCAATGTTCAGCTCACTTTCCACTTCATCCAGCAATTCCATCGGATCGCGGATGTCACGGTCAAGTTTGTTCATAAAGGTCACGATAGGCGTGTCACGCAGACGGGTGACTTCCATCAGCTTACGGGTCCGATCCTCGACACCTTTCGCGGCATCTATCACCATCAGACAAGAGTCCACAGCGGTCAGTGTGCGGTAGGTATCTTCCGAGAAATCTTCGTGCCCCGGGGTATCGAGCAGGTTGACCAGACACTCGTTGTACGGAAACTGCATCACAGAGGTAGTGACCGAGATACCACGCTCTTTTTCCATTTCCATCCAGTCCGACTTAGCGTGCTGGTTAGAGCCGCGGCCTTTGACCGTACCGGCACGCTGCAAGGCGTTTCCGAACAGCAGGACTTTTTCAGTAATGGTGGTTTTACCCGCATCCGGGTGAGAAATGATGGCAAACGTGCGGCGTTTACCCACTTCAGTTAAAAAAGACATATTCAGTGAAGATCCAGTTATCGAATTAAGTCAGCCCAGGCGAGGTAGGTTAAAACGCAGCGCCCGGTATGTCAGTTGAGTCTTGCCCGGAACAAGCCGGGTGATGGCTGATTAACCTGTGGTTACATCCTGGCCTCTGTTTGCTCTTCTGTGCCGTAACAGGCAGTAGGGAATGACTTGGGTATATGATGGCGGAATTATACGCAAAGTCTGCGCAAAGAAACAGTCACTCGCCACTCAAGCTGCTTCCGATGCGCGAACCAGGCAGAATAACTGAACGAAAATCGGCGACAAGACGGGCAAAACCCTCCTGCCGCCGCGAGTTCGACACTAACTGAACCGTCTGTTTCTAACCGGCAATCTTTACCCATACCTGGGGAAAGCCCGGGTGTTCGGTCTGCAGATTAATGCTGTACAGCACATCGTTATCGACCACAGTGTCAGCATAAGCCCGGGACAGCGGTAACTGACAGCCGTTGTTGCCTGCCACTGTCATCACCCGGACAGTTTCCAGCGAAGCCGATGCCGAAAAGCGCGCACCAGACTCACAGTGCAGACCGGCAATACTGGCATTGCCCTGTTCATCCAAACTCAGTGTGTAAAGCTGTCCGTCCCAGACCGCCTGGTACTGGCCTGCCACAAAGCCAGCGTGTTGAGCAGACGACGAATCGGCGGCCAGGCGAGTTGTGCCTTCAGGGGTGTCACACACGAAGACATTTTGTTGTGCCTGACACTGATACTGTAATTCGGCAAAATAATAGCCAGTTTGCCCCTGCTCACCCGTTGGTTTTTCCGCCAGAAATGAGCTTTGGTGCTCCCTGTCATCCCACAAGGTCAGTAACGGCAGCCGACCGCTTTCAGCGATGAGCTGCACCTCAACCAGATTGCCGGCGGTATCTTGAGCCACAGCGCGATACACCCCGCTCAGCGCAGCCTGGCCGGTATCTGTAGCGCCACTCTCTTTACCACTGTCTGCGCTGCTGTCCTTGTCTGAGCGATTACACCCCGCCAGAAAAAGCCCCAGCATCAGGCACAGAAGACGTGAATAGTTTCTCATAGCAGCCTCCTAGTTCAGACCCAGCAAACGCTGCTCAGTCAGTGACACCTTGGCTCGCGCCGCCTGGACATTACCGTCTATGGTACTGATTGTGATATAGCCCGCCTTCACCGCATTGCCTTCCGAGTTGGCGTTGGTATCTCCGGCATCCCCCATGCTGAACGACAGCCCTTGCTTACCCTGCATCGCCGTCTGCGCGGTGGCCTTGGCAGTGGCCTGATCCATGCCGCCCGCCATCAGTTTTTGCACCATATAGCCAATCAGCACCGCATCGCCTGACAGATCGTCGCTGAACTTGAACTCAATACCGCCGCCGTTCCAGCCAACATCGGTAAACTTATAGCCCAGATTATTGGCCATCTCTTCCGGGGTATTGATATTCAGGCCGGTGTAAGCCGGTAACAAGGGTGAACCGGATGGGCGGCTGCTGGCCAGCTTAGCCACCACCTCGACCACGGTATGCGCCACCCGCTCAGACTGATCGGCATCGTGTGCGGTATTTTCATTGGCACTGACCGCTATCGCCGGGATCCCGCGGCTCAGTGCAATCATGGTTGCCCCCAGAGTGCCTGAGTTGTTATTCATGAAGCCCAGGTTGTTCCCCTCGTTGGGGCCGGAGATCACCAGATCTGGTGCCTGACCCCAGAGACGCTGCGCGGCCACATCGATACCGTACAAAACCGCCATAACAGGCGTGCCTTCGGCGTAATCAGCAAACGCCACGCTGGTGTCTGTGTCACCGACGCAGAATTCCTGCTGTGCCGCTTTTGTTTCATCCACACTGACAGGTTTCAGGAAGGTCATCGCACCACCTTTACCGCTTTGTCCGGTACAGGGGGCAGACATGATCACACTATGCCCGGCGTCAATCAGGGCCGATTTCATGATCTGAATATTTTGCGTATCCCAGCTGTCGTCGTTGGTCAGCACAATATTCAGGGCCATCACTGGCGCACTGATCACAGTGGCAGATAGCAGGCTGGCGGTCAGCATTTTTTCCATGGTGCGTTTCATCGTTATTCCTATTGTAAGTTCAACACATTCTCCCTGTCCCGGGAGGCTGCGCTTACTGTTGCGAAATAAGATGACGGCTCTGTGACATCGGCGGCGATGGCAGAATTAGAGATATCTTTAAAATTTTAGCCAGCATTTTCAATGCTTTATACATCCTGCTTTGACAGACTGATTTTTTCTGGCGATATCTTCAAACGGTATTCGGTCTGGGGATTGTCGCCCGGTTTCCGGCTTTCAAAGAGACAATCCTCCGCGACTTCCTCACCTGTGACAGCTGACAGTGCTTCCTTGATTTTGCTGCGGTTCTGATCGAGGGATTTGGCTTTCAGTCCGGCCTGTTCCAGCTCGCGAATAGCCCGTCCATGGCCGCCATAGTGATACATCAGCTCAAGCAGAGACTGCGCCAGCACCGGGTCCGGTTTATTGGAAGGCGGATTTCTGACCCATCCGCCGTCTGTCTCATCGCGCCGTTTGCCGGCATACCATAATAAGTACAACGCCGGGGTGACGGACAAGGCCAAGGGTATGCCAGCCAGTGTCACCTGAACTTTGCCGCCGGTCAGATCAAAGTGCAGCTCTGGGGGCTGGCTGGCACGCGCCAGCAAAGACACCACACATTGCTGCGGCGAACTGAATGTTGCCCGGTTTGTGCTGATAAGCGCCCGCAAAATCACCGGATTGACCTGGCGGTTGGGATAAGCCTGCCGGAAATGGAGCACGCCCGCTTTGACTGCCGAGCGTTTCAGCAAGCCGTCCTGCTGGCCTGCGGCCGCACTTGGCTGTAAGAAAAGCGCCATCAGCACTCTGTCTTCTGCTTTAAGCGGCTGGCCGATGAGGTGCCAGCCTGCCACAGTGAGCAATGCCAGCCCCAGACTGAGGCTCAGCCAGGGCAGCCAACTTATCCGGCAATCAATGTCCAGCCAGGTTTGCTGCGCCCCCTGCGCAGCGATCAGCCAGGTCATGGTCCAGGGTAACCAGCGGCTGTTTTCTGCCGATATCTGCTCCCCCTGAGCTCCAAACTGGTAAATATGGCTGTGACATTGCTGGATCTGAGACGACAGCCTGTTGCCCGATACGGCATCCAGCTCACCTTCCAGCCGCCGGATCAGAATAACTTCCAGTGCTTCAGGTAACTGGTAATCCGCACTGTCCTGCCAGGCCTCAGCCATCACAGGCTGCACTCTGTCAGAGATGATCTGCAGATATTCCTGATAGCGGCCGAATGAAGATACCAGCGCAATGGCCAGGGCGTAGAACACCACCAGCCACATCAGAGGCAAACAGTGAATTCGTTTCATGGGTAATAACCTGAGTAGCAGCTTTATCGCAAAGACGACAACCCGTCTTTAATGGCGATTATGGATTGAGGTGAAGATACGCGAGAGCTGGCATACCAGGCACCGGAGTATACCTGGCTGGCGATCATGACTTTGGACAGCACTGCAGAAGATTGCGACAGCGTGCTGAAACTCGTGTCCGCAACGACATCAACCTGACCGGCCAGCAATGCCTCAGCCAAGGCTTGCCGCGACGGGTAAAAAGCAATGTGCACCGAATCCGCCGCCAGTTGCAGGCTGTTCAGCTGATTCATGGGTAGCTGATAACCGGAAAGACTGAACGGATCATCCAGCAGCCCCAGAGTCAGCTGGGTAAAATCGTCTTTAGTGCCCCGAAAATCTGCCGATCTGGCGTACCAGTAAACATCATAGCTGGGTAAGATCAGCACTGGCTGATAGTAATCCAGATAGCTCGGACTCATGCCGTTCAGCACATAATCCCGCCCCCACATGACATCGTAAAACTGACTGTAAATCTGCGCCGGAACGAACTCGCTGCGCGATTGCCAGAACACGCTGACACCAGCATACGCGCTCTGAATGGCAGGTTGCGAACACAGTTTTTTCAGTATCGGCAGTGCCAGCTGGTGTACCGGAGTAAAGACCCGCAGCGGTTCGGTTGCGCTCGTCCGCCCCTGGGCTGCGCCAATATCACGACAAGACACCTGATTGTATGCTGACATCGTCGCGACCGGCGACACCGGACTGAGACTCCAGACCAACAGCAATAGCACAGCCAGCACCACGGCTGACTGCGCCCCGAAATACAATAATTTTCCCCGCCATTGCTGCTCAATGAACGAGTGAAGCTTTACCACCCATTGAGCCGTGAATAGCCGGGTTTGACGCTTTACTGCATCCATGCCTGTTCATACCCGCATCCCTTTGCTGCAAGCAGCATAAACAGCCACTGTGATATTTGTATGACAGCCTATTCAGTGCCGTACAATGTGGCTGCTTTGGTCAGCAGCCAGTGTAACGACTTAGGCAAGCGCTCCGGTTCAAGGCTGTCCAGCAGATTCTTTACCGCCAGACCGAGCTCAGTATCTCCCGCCATCATTAACCGGCGCTGGAAGAAAAGCGTATCAGGATCCACCTTACGGGCGGCTATACGTATCAAATCCTGGCTGCTGGCTTTCATCAGCGCATTTGGTGCCGGAACAGAGGGTAACACCACCAGCCTTCCGGAATTCAGTGTGAGGGTGAACGACCAATCCAGATCTTCTATCGTGATCGTCACCGTCTGATCGGCCAGAAAATCCAGTTCACCGTCGGATAGCACCTCTTTGAACACCACAGCCAGCGCCTGTTCTATCAGTCTCTTATGGACAAAAAACGGTGTCAGCCTGCAATGGTATTTCAACAACTGCGGTGCCAGTTCAGGTAAGCCCGGCAAAG
Source organism: Photobacterium sp. WH24 (assembly GCF_019204055.1). NCBI lineage: Bacteria > Pseudomonadati > Pseudomonadota > Gammaproteobacteria > Vibrionales > Vibrionaceae > Photobacterium > Photobacterium sp. WH24. Next base: position 6,437 of record NZ_JAGSOZ010000002.1, read on the forward strand.
TCTGCAAATACACTGTGAATCCCTCTTCCAACATTGTGATGGCATCAGCTTACGGGAAATCAAGACGGCACTTACTGCGATACATCAATAACCCGGACAAGCGCAGTTCACCCCAAAGGGGTATAGCGGTTAAAAACGAGAAAAAACCTGCGTGATATCAAGATCGTCTCCCGCCAGCTTTTTATGATGTCCCCTTCTTTCGACACTCAAGGAGCCCAGGTATGGAGCTGCTCTGTCCGGCCGGCAATTTACCCGCACTCAAGACCGCCATCGATAATGGCGCCGATGCGGTCTACATCGGCTTCAAAGATGACACCAATGCCCGCCATTTTACCGGCCTGAACTTTGACGGCCGACGACTCGAACAAGCCGCAGACTATGTCCGCCAGCACAACCGGAAACTGCATGTTGCCCTCAACACCTTTGCCCATCCCGACGGTTTCAGCCGCTGGCAGCAGGCTGTCGATAAAGCCGCCGCACTGGGCGTCGATGCCCTGATTGTGGCTGATATCGCGGTCCTGGACTATGCCGCCCGCCGCTATCCTGAGCTGGAACTGCACCTGTCGGTTCAGGCCTCGGCTACCAACACAGAAGCCATTGCGTTTTACCGTACTCACTTCAACGTAAAGCGGGTCGTACTGCCTCGCGTGCTGTCTATCCACCAGGTAAAACAGCTTGCCCGCCATAGCGAGGTCGAGCTTGAAGTCTTTGCATTTGGCAGTTTGTGTATCATGGCTGAAGGCCGGTGTTATTTATCCTCTTATCTGACCGGTGAGTCGCCAAACACAGCCGGAGCCTGCTCTCCGGCTAAATTTGTCCGCTGGCAGGAAACCGGGGACGGACTGGAATCACGTCTGAACGGTATTTTGATTGACCGTTACCGTCAGGATGAGAAAACCGGCTATCCCACCTTATGCAAAGGGCGATTTGATACGCAAGTAAACGGACTGAACCAGAGAGGACATGTTCTGGAGGCGCCGACCAGCCTCAATACCCTCAGTCTGCTTCCTGAGCTGTTCAGGACAGGGGTTGCCTCGGTCAAAATTGAAGGCAGACAACGCAGCCAGGCTTATGTCGAGCAAGTGACCCGAACCTGGCGGCAGGCGATCGACAGTTACCAGGCCAATCCCGATGCCTATCAGGTTCAGCAGCAATGGGACAACACGCTCAGTCGTCTGTCGGAAGGGGCACAAACCACACTGGGCGCTTACCAGCGACAATGGCAATAACAGGAGAGAAACATGAAATATTCATTGGGGCCGCTGCTCTACTTCTGGCCTAAAACGGATGTCGACTCTTTCTATCACGCCGCCCGGCGCAGTGACGCCGATATTGTGTATCTGGGCGAAACCGTTTGTGCGAAGCGGCGGCTGATGAAGCCCGCCGACTGGCTAGTATTGGCCCGGGAACTGGCAGCCGCAGGCAAAGAGGTGGTACTTTCCACACAAGCTTTGCTGGAAGCGCCCAGTGAGATCAATGTCATGAAAAAGTACATTGATAACGGCGAATTCAGTATAGAAGCGAATGATGTCTCTGCCATCCATCTCGCCCATCAGCAAAACGTCCCCTTTGTGGTTGGCCCGGCAGTCAATTGTTATAACGCGCAGACCTTACAGCTTTTTGTCAGACAAGGCATGACACGCTGGTGCATGCCTGTAGAGCTGTCACGGGACTGGCTGAATAACATTCTGCACGACTGTGCTGCAATGGGCATTCGTCACCGGTTTGAAACGGAAGTGTTCAGTTATGGCTATCTGCCGCTGGCCTATTCCGCCCGTTGCTTTACGGCCAGAGCGGAAGGCAAAGCCAAAGACGACTGTCAGACCTGCTGCATTCATTACCCGCAAGGCCTGGCCGCAAACAGTCAGGAAGGCCAGCGACTGTTCACCCTGAATGGTATTCAGACGCAATCCGGCTACTGTTATAACCTGATCAAGGATCTCGCAAGCATGGACGGACTGGTGGATGTGGTACGCATCAGCCCGATGGCAGAGGATATTCTGGCCACGCTCAGTGCATTCAAACAGGCCGAATTAACAGGAACCACCTGCCCGGTGACGGATCACATCCACTGTAACGGTTACTGGCACCGCCTTGCAGGACTGGACATCCAACCCAGCTAGAGTAGTTAATAACTTAGGACTGTCTGGCCTGTGCCCTACGGCCTTGATGCGCTAGCGTGTGTCCAGCAGGGCCAGCAGTTCCTCGCAGGTTCCTGTCTCGCCCAGACGGGGGAAAATGCGTTCCAGCGAATTATGGTGGGCATACACATTCACATCTGTCATGGCATCGGTACATAAGGAGACATTCAGCCCGAGTTCATACGCCTGACGGGCGGTTGATTCCACACCGATACTGGTTGCGATACCGACCACCACAACCTGGGTTACGGACAAGGCGCTGAGTGTTTCTTCCAGGCCAGTATGGCTGAACGCGCCCCAGCATCGCTTAGTGATACAGATATCATTCGCCAGCGGCGTCATTGCCGGTACCAGTTCCGCCCAGTCGCTGGCAGGTGTGCCTCCGGCACGGGGCTGCTCTGTACGTCCGGGGGCACTGCCAGCCACATTCACCAGTACAACCGGTAACTGATGGCAGCGAAACGCCTCTGCCAGCCGGGCGGCATGTTTCACGACGACTCCTGCATCATGCGCCAGGGGAAGCCCCACGATGCCTTTTTGCAGATCAATCACAATCAATGCAGTGCGACTATCCAACTGTGTAAGCGGCATATCACCACTCCTTAAAATTTTACTTACCGATACACTATAGTGTCGAAAACGTCAGCGATGCTGAATAAGTCATTCAAAACAAAAAACGGCCCTTTAAAAAGGGCCGCGTTTCTGCTCTCAGTCTTGCATTTCAGTCGCCAAATCGGCACTCTCCGAGCTCGGTAGCTTCAGGTATTTAAGTACAACCAACACCACAGCCAGCACAGTCACCGCAACGCCCAGGCTGACCAGCTGTACACTTTGCGTAAAAGCAATCGACGCAGACTCGAGCAGAGAATCTGCCCACTCACTGTTCAAAGTCTGGCTCACTGCGTATGCCCCGGGTAAGGTTTCTTTTGCCTGCATAGCCACAGACACATCAATACCTGCAGGTGCCACAAAATTCGCACGATATAACCAGGCTACCGCGCCACCAATAAGGGTAGTACCTAACACCACACCGGCTTCATAAGCTGTTTCACTTACGGAAGAGGCACTGCCGGCACTGTCTGGCGGAACCGAAGACAGAACCAGGTCATTGGTCACAGTCGTAATAGCTGCCACCCCAATATTCAATAATGCAAACGCGACTGCAATTGTCAGCATCGAAATATCAAACAGAGCGAAAACCATAAACGCTACGCCGGCTAATACCAGACAAAACGCAATCACCCGGTTGGGTGCGATACGCTGTACAACCGGGACAACAGCCATCCCAGCGACAATCGCTAACACCTGCCCCGGTACTAGATTCAGGCTGGCCACTAACGGGGAGCTGCCTAGTACAATTTGCATCAGCTGTGTTGCAAGGTAGATAAATCCGATAAGCAGTCCCAGGCTGACCAGATTCACCGCAATTGACACTGAAAATGCCGGGATGGTGAACAACTTGAGATCCAGCAAGGGATCTTTTAATGCCAATTGCCGGCGTACAAACAGCACACCAAACACCAGACCGCAGATAAAGGTCGAGATAGCCAATGCATCTATGCCTTCCGTCGCACCATGTTTCAGCGCAAACATCAGGCTCACCATAGCCACCAGACTTAAAGTAATGCTCCAGTAGTCAATGCTGAATGCAGGTTGCTTCTCCGATTCAGGAAGACAGAAAGGTGCAAAAAGTATGACTGGTGCTAAAAATGGCAATGCGACTAAGAATACAGATTGCCAATCGTAATACTGCAGTAACACACCGCCCACCAAAGGACCCAGCGCCGAGCCAATTGTCAGGCACGTTGCCCAAACGGCCACAGCTATGCGTCTTTCTTCTCTGTCTTCAAACGCCGAACGAATCAAAGCCAAGGTGGCAGGTAAAATCATCGCCCCGAAGAAACCCAGCACCGCTCGACCAGCAATCAGATGCCAGGCCTGCTGAGAAAACACGACAACCAGAGATACAGCGGCAAAACCGCTACAGCCGATAAACAGCATTTTCCTGTGGCCGAGTCGATCACCGGCTCCCCCCATAGTGACCAGCAGTCCGGCCAGGACAATGGAATAAGCATCAATAATCCACAATTGCTGAGCCGCGGAAGGGCTCAGTGCAGACGCGATACGCGGTAATGAAAAGTTCAGAATGGTGTTATCGATAGTCACCAAAAGTACTGGCAGCATAATGACAAACAGTGCCAGTGCTTTTGAGCGATCTTTCAAAATAGCAACCAGTGGATTAGCGGCTGAGCTCATCTTGTCCTCCCGTGTTAAGAGTCATTAATGTCTGAAAAATACACTCTGCCTCTTTCTCAGATTGAGGCAGTATTTCCTTTAAATGTTGTTTGGAATCATCCAACTGAGAGACAAAGGCCGAAAAATCATTGCTTTCTACCTGCGTATTTAATATTGAGAGTGAAGCCATCAGCTTGTCGCGCTGCTTACTGGCAGCTTGGTTATAGGCTTGGATATCCCAGTAGGTTTCAGGCTCATTGGCGAGGATCCTGGCCGCCAAGCTTAATAATGTTTTCATGGGAGGCGGAGCGATTTGGTAGATAACCTTGATATCACAGCCTTCGTCAACTAAGGCTGTCAGGAAGGACAGAATTGCAGCATGCGGCAACGCCTGACAAAGCGCCATGTTGTTATCATGATCGCTTGGATTCATCTGCGAGACATCCATTCCCTGTCTGGCGAACAGTGCCGACATCATGGCTCCCGCTTGGCTCTGAACCTGTTCGCAAACGATGACCGGACGTCCGTGACAAGCCAGTTTGGGTGAAAACATGGGATTCACCCCGACAACACTGACGGACGGCAGGCAATCTGCCGCGATCTGATGGAATGGCACCTGTACCGAGCAGGTATTAACGACGACATCCACAGACGTCAATAACGGTGCGTAAACCGCCAAAGACGCTGCTGCTACCGATTCAGGCAGAGCAAAAACCACACCAGAAGCCGCTTTTATCTTTTCTGTCAGTACGGGATCAAGATGCCGTACATCGCAGATAACATAATCCACCTTGTATGCGGGCGCAACTTGATCAGCCACAGTAACCGAATAGCCTTCAGACTCAAGAAGTGTTGCCATGAATTGTCCAACGACACCCGCACCACCGAATATTACATATTGGCTCAATGTTTTGTCTCCGTGCTTGCTGTTAAGGAATAAAACGGCACACTGGCTTTCACTAAGGTTTCTTCCATCTCTTCAACGGGAGAAGAAGCAGAAACGATTGCCCCGCCAATGCCAAATTCTGCCATCCCCTCTTTCACCACTGCGGTTCGAATAACAATGCTTAAATTCGTGCATCCATTCATCCCAACCCAACCCAGGCTTCCGGCGTAGATTCCCCGGGCGGAAGATTCCAGACCATCGATAATATCCATAGTGCGCCGCTTGGGTGCTCCGGTCATTGATCCGCCCGGAAAACACGCTTTAATTGCATTAAACGTTCCGATATTGGGTTTGAGCTGCCCTTCAATCGTTGATACCAGTTGGTGGACCGAACTGTAGGTTTCAATATCAAAAGCTTTGGGTACATGTACCGTCCCGGGGGTACAGATACTATTCAGATCATGCCTGACCAAATCAATGATCATCAGATTCTCTGCCCGATCCTTTTCAGAGCAAGCCAGCTCGTGCTTCAAGACCTCATCCTGTGCCTCCGTCTTTCCTCTGGGGCGGGTGCCCTTAATTGGCTTGGATGTCACTGTACGATTCGAATCAATTTGCAAAAATGTTTCAGGTGAAGCGCTTAAGATCGCAAAATCGGGCGTTTTCATATAAGCCCCATAAGGTACGGGGCTTGCCGAACGCATCTTCATATAGGCGGAAAGCTCGTCTTCGCTAAATGGCAGACGCGCCCGGTTTGTCAGGCATATTTCATAAGATTCGCCGTCCCGGATTTCTTTCAGACAACGATGAATTTTATCGATATACACTTCCGCACTGTCTTCCAGCTCCAGCGACTGCTCAGGCACTGGTCCAGGCTGAAACGATAACGCACCTTGCTGAGGGCTCTGTTGTGCGGCTTCCAGAGAAAACGTCATCGGCTCCCCCCATAGATGACAGAGGTAAGCAGTTTGCTCTTGATGATCAAAAATCAGTAAATTCTGAGGTAAAAAAAACAGCGCATCGGGTGTGGAAGAACGGTGGTTATTGTTACTGCCCATCAGGGCTTTCAGTTCATAGCCCAAATAACCAACCAGCCCGCAACCATAGGGCATCAGTGCCTCAGTTTCTGAATCTGGTTTCAGAAAGGCTACAATGCGATCCATCAGCTCAAAATAATCCCCCTGGATATCACTGTCCCCGCAGGGGCCACTCAGATGTAATGTGCGTGTACCGACCTCATAGCGAAACACAATGGCTTCATCGGGCTGTCCACTGCCCATTAACGAATACCTGGCAGACCGCGCATCAGCCATTTCACTATCGAGCCAAAATGCAGATGTTTTGCCCGAAAAGTAACGCGAAAAAATGTCAGAGACACTCATCGTCATTTTCAGGGGCTCATAGTTCACTCCCAATGAAAATGTACCCGCCGCTTCTTTGATAACACGATGTATTTCATTGTCGGCATCAGAATCGCAACCAGCCGGTTCACCGCGATTAATCATGTTAATGAAATTACCAATCAGAGTGTGTCCATACTCTGATTCAATCGACTCCGGATGGAACTGGACTCCCCATATCGGTTTTTCGCGATGCGCAATGCCCATGATTAACCCGTCTGCTGTGCGGGCCGTAACGTCAAGGCAATCGGGAACCTCCGTACATATCAGGGAGTGATAGCGGACCACATTAAACGACTGGGGGATGCCAGAAAACAAGCCTTCGCCATTATGAATAATCTGGCTTTTATAGCCATGAACCGGTGATGGCGCATGGGAGACATGGCCGCCAAATCTGGTATTTATCCCTTGATGTCCCAGGCAAATACCCAAAATTGGAATGCTGCATTTATCAATGACTTCACCGCATACGCCAAAATCTTCGTCACAGGCAGGGTGCCCCGGGCCAGGTGAAAGAATAACACCCGAAAAAAAATCAATATTCAATGAAGCGTATGATGCAGAGTTCGGTACTACCGTCGGCATGATCCCTGTCAGTTCGAAAACATACTGAGAAATATTATTCGTAAAGGAATCGTAATTATCAATGATCAGAATATTCATGGTTCACTTCTCTTTGACTTCTGACAAGGCTTTTATTATGACAAGTTCCTCTTCACAAGTTTCATGGATAATACGTTCAAAAATATCCTCAATGTAAGACGGATTTAACTGATAGTTCGCTGAGAGCGATTTCATTTTATTCAACGTGAATTCGACTCTGCCTTTTTGCATCATTGGAATGTTTTCTCGGGCTTTAACGTTCGCAATTGTCCGACAAATCTCCATACGGTTTGCCAGTAACGCAATGATCTGTTCGTTAATTACATCCAGCTTATCTCTGTAAGGTTTTAATTCACGAACCACAACGTCATCATTCATCTGATTATTAACAACCATGCCATTACCTTCGACTTAAACTTCAAATAAAGAACGCATAACAACCAACGTACACCAACATTAAAAAGACGTTTGATTCCAGGTTGGTTGTTACTTCCAGGATTTATTATCAAATCACCCGATAAGGGCATTTAACTTATTGGCCAGATAATCAATTTGCTCGTGGCTATGATTGGCTGAAATGGCAAAACGTAACATCGCTTTATTGGTTTCTACGATAGGATAAAAAACAGGAAACATAATTAACCCGGATTCCCGTAAAGCTGTCGCGGCCGTTAAACCTTGCTGTTCACTAGCAAAGTAAGCGCCTCTGATTGGTGCTCTCTGTCCGGAGTTCATCATTACGCTTTCAACTTTCTCATCGAATCTGTTGATGTTTTGCCATAATGCAGCTTGTAATTCATCTATTTCAGAAGAAAGATGGATCTTTGCGGCAGCAACATTCGCCGCCTGAAGCGGGACGGGTACGGTATGGCCAAATACAAGCGGGTTCGCTAATGCCTTAAGCTGTTCATTATTATAATCTTTGCGCAGAACAATGAAACCGCCGGCACCACCAAAAGCCTTACTTAATGACCCGGCTATTAATGTATTATCAGGTAAGCGGTGTTCAAGATTCTCATACGCGTAGCCTGCACCGTATTTTCCTGAAATAGAAATACCGTGTGCATCATCAACATATAAATATCCTTCGTATTGATTGAGCAATTCAGATAGCGCTCTGACAGGAAGTAATCCTGACATCGAACCGACACCATCAATCAACAATATAGGTGTTACTCGCTCAAGCTGACATTGCTTTAATGTTGTCGTTAACGATTCCGTATCATTCGTATCAACACGTACGACCTGCCCAAACTGACCAAGTAATCCACGCAACACCTGCATTGAAGCATGAGCCGTTTTATCAACCAGCCAGCGAACCGCTGATTTAGTCGGGTAAAGGTGCATATTGCCACTACCCAATAAAGGTAAAACACCTAAATGCGCATTACTGGTCGAAGTAAACACAGTGACTGAGTTACCCTGATACATCTCCTGCAACAGGTTTTCCAGTTGTGGCAAGTACACAGGACTCATCGCACTCCGGCTTGCCGATAAATGTATACCAACATGATGAAGTGCCTGATATGCCGCCTCTATTAATAATGGATGGGACTCCAAACCTAAGTAAGAGCAAGAAATGAATTCTGTGTATAACTTTCCATCATCCAAAATAACTTGCTTACCACAACGTTCCGTCACAATAAAAGAGGTTAATCCCTCTCCGGAGGCCTGTTCGAAAGCATCCGTTGTACGGGTACTACGGATGGACATCCAATTGCTGTCATGCAATTGTTCTTTATTAACACTCGTCATTTTTTTGTACCTACTGTCATCACTGCTGGCCCAGTCTGATCAGAAAAAAGGGGATCGGTATGAGTGAGCACAGACTCAAACTGATATCGGGAGAATAGGTCTTGCACCATAGGTATTTGTGACTCCCCGTGTTCGACAATCACAGTACCGCCAGGCTTCAGTACAATCTCTGCAAGACGCAATGAGGCGTCGATAATCTCGCTGCCATCTTGGCCTGAGTAAATGGCATTTTCCGGGTGATATTTTCCCCACTCAGGCAATAAGCTCTCTGATTCAGGGACATAAGGAGGATTCGATATCACAACATCCACACTTTGACTCTTATCCAGAAAAAATGTGAGGTCGGTAATGTCTTTTTTCAGTGCAACGACGCTGCCTTCATCCGCGAGACGATGAATATTACGGCACAGATACTGATACGCAGTTTCATCATTTTCCAAACAATAAACCGTTGCATTCCGGTATTGCCGCCATGCTGATATACCGATAGCCCCCGTTCCCGAGCACAAATCGTAAATAACCGCCTCGGACTCAGCGTGGAGCTGTGTTTTTAGCCATTCAAGCAGCATTGCGCTTTGCTGACGCGGTACAAATACCCCGGTTCCAACAACAAATCGGCAATCAATAAAGTCACTGTACCCAAGGATATGACCTAACGGGATACGATGTGCTCTTTCCTTCAGATCGGAGCGAAAGCAAGCAACATCAGATTCAGACAATACCTCATCAGACGATATATATTTCTTTGCTATCGCTTGAAAATCCCCATAAGGATCCCAGACGCCCGATGCAATCAGACTCTGGAGTTCATGCTGAAATGTCTGCTCAATTTGCGCTTGTTTCATGACCAAGCCTCATAATATTCCGCCAGACGGTCATACATCGACCGATAAAGATATGAGAAAGCGACCAGCTCTGGTGGCGGTGTATAGCTTGGGTGAAGGCTCTCAATGAGATCGGCATAATAGCCCGTCATGCCTTTGTCGAGTAACGGTAGCCAGTAGGGTTTGATATCCCAGCGGAATTCGTAACCGGTAGCAAACATTTGTTTTACCGTTTCTTTCACGGTTTCTTCACGAGATAAACCTGGTAATGGCTTCCGAATAGGCGAGAAGACATCCAGGTTTATTTCTGGCCGGTGACCCTGAATTTTATCGGCCATATAAGCAGCCAATAATGGTGACTGGTGCAATCCGTCACGGTAGGTTCCTGTCGCTAACCACAATCCTTTGAAATGACATTGTCCAATTAACGGATAACCGTCAGCAGGAATAGGCCGATTACCAACTTGAATGGCTTCCACTTCTGCGTCATTCAAATCAAGATGTAATTGGTCTAATGCGCAGTCCAGCAGAAACTGAACATCAGATATCAATGCGTTTTTCCTTGGTGACTCAGCCAAAATATTTGTCGCGCCTATATAAAGCAGATCTTTCTCTCTGGGTACACAATGTAAACCACAGGCAAAGGCTCTGTTTGGCGTTCTGATTACACTGTCAGGTACTTGATGCCCAGGCTTTAACCTCGCCAGAATAGAAACACCGTACCCTGCAAACATAGGAGGGATGCGTTTTTTAACTTCTGGATAAGCATCAAGCAAATCTAACGAATGCACACCGGCTGCAATCACAACATTGTCTGCCGATATTAAAGTGCCATCCGTTAATTTAACGCCAGTCGCCACATCAGCTTCTGTTAATATTTCGGCTGCATTTTCATTGATAATTTCTCCGCCTTTTCCCAGAAAAGCGGCATCCAGCTTTTCCAGCAGAAGATGTGAATTCACCGCATTTTCTGCTGGAATATATAAAGCTTGCATCGGGCGAACTAAATCATTGGCTTTAATCCAGGGAACGTTAGAGGCCGAGACTGTCTCATAAGGTTCGTTGTAACGCTGCAGTGTTGCCTCAATAGTTTCATAATTTACTGTATCAACCTCAGCCATACCCGCCGAGTTTAAAATAACATGAGTGCCTTTCGCTGTTAGGAGATCATCATGCATTCCAGATGCTTCTGATAACCTTTCAGACCAGTTTTCCCATCCACTTTTTGCCTTGATATCCATATCAACTTTCAGTCGGCCATACTCACTGCTGACTAACCCACTCGTGATTTCACCAAAACAACCGTTCATGGCACCCGCAGCCATAGATGCTGCATTTTCACGTTTTGTTTCACCTACCCTGACAACTTTTAAGCCGCGAGAAGCTAACTCAAATGCGATGGATCCACCAATAGCACCAGCGCCAACAACAATGGCATCATAATTCATCATTTATTTCCTTATTACTGTAAATTCCATTCAATAGAACGAATGTGATTATTCTGCTGAACATTATATTCAGGCAGTTGCTAACAATTAAGAAAGGAGAAGCGCTTCTGATTCAGGTAGCGAACGATAGAACAATAAACTTCCCTCAGTTTCAATAACATTTAAAAGTTTATTATCATCAAACTGTTCGACAGGAAAAGATAAGGCGATAAGTTTGTCTCTCCCTTTTTTAGTCACTTTACCCATTCGATTAAGCGTGACTCCTCTTCTCAAAAAATAGCGCTCTATCGCGACTGTCGTCACCGCGACCAATTGCTTAACACCATGCATTCCTGCGAGTTGCAACGAGAATTTTAAAATATCAAAAGGGAGAGATTCCAATTCATGTCCATATGCCGCAAAGCGTGATATTTCCCAAGTCGCTATATCTCTTGGTAGCTCACTGTCACATAAATAAGGAAATACATCTGAGAGTAAGTAAGGAGAGTAGGAGGGAATCAGCCTGGCACACCCTACAATTTTATCATTTTCATTATAGGCAATGACATACAGTGCAGACTCCGTGTCAAACTCATCGTTTTCAATCCCCTCTTCTAAAGAGGTAATATTAAGATCCCACTTGAGTTGCTTAATAAAAACATCATGGCGAAAACGCCCCAGATCATCTAATTCATTTTTATCGAAATTCAAAAATTGCGTGCATACCAACCGATACATGCTTTGACTGTCCCTATCAAAATCCACTTCTTTAGGCTATTCCCCATACTATAAAGCCCCAAATCATCTAGCAACTACCAAAAAATGGTAATAATCAGGTTAAATAATTCCTAACGCTGCTGAGTAAGCTGCAGCCAATGTACGATTGGTCGAGCCAAATTTTTTCTGGATATTTTTAATATGATAATTGACTGTGTTTTCTGAAATACCCAAAATATCAGAGATCGCATTTGAGCATTTACCATCAGCGATCCAGCGTAAAATTTCTTCTTCACGGTTGTTTAGATTAATTTCATTTTGACATAACAAGTCAGACTTTTCTTTGACACTGTTCTCTTCGATCAACTCAATCAGACAACGCATTTTTAGCTTTAACATCAGTTTATCATCACTGTTGATAAGCACATTACTTCGCGAAACCCCCAGCATACACAGCGAGTGATCCATGCTACGCAATGTTAATGTTGCACCAATATTTATCCCCCACTCTCTGGCTTCTTTGAAGATAAAATGTGTCTTTATATTGTGGTCATCCTGCCAGATGACAAACTGCCGATCACTGGCTCTGCTTGCAATCGAAGGATCTTGCTGACAATAGTGTTTGTCTTGATATCGCTTCAACCACGCCTCTGGGTATGTTCCATATACACATACTTTCGAGCGTGAGAAAGGCACAGCCTGTTTTTTACCGTATGCAAAGTTATCAAAGCCGAGTTTATTGACTTCCAGTGAAACACTATTAATAACATCATTGTTAGTAGTGCAAGATGAAAATGCAGCGTTTACAGACAACCACCAATTGATGAATCCTGTGTTTTTATCCATTTTCCTCTCCAAACAAGTCATATAAAGCACCAACTTCTACAACAGAGGAATACGTTTATCAAATAGATATTGTTTTAATATGTTTCACTTTGTTTCTAATTCAAGCCGATTGATTAATTCAACCTGACTCTCAATTTAATAAAATTACTCCTGTATCTTGATATTTTCATTTCCACACCTGAAACACCGCTCACTATTTACCATTAACTCAGTAATACATTTTTAAAAAATATTCATCATCGCAATACCCTCATCACCGGCCTTGGGGGTGATAATTAACGACAAAAAAGCAGCATTGCCATAACAATGCTGCTTTTACGCCGATATGTATTTCTGAAGCTTAATTAGCCCGCAAAGTTTTCGCAGCTGCCACCATGTTTTGCAGTGCAGGCACCACTTCTGCCCACTGACGGGTTTTCAGACCACAGTCCGGGTTCACCCACAAGCGCTCGGCCGGGATACGTTTTGCTGCTTGCTGCATCAGTTTCACCATCTGCGCTTCTGTCGGAATATTGGGCGAGTGGATATCATAGACACCCGGGCCAATTTCATTCGGATACTTGAAGTTATCAAAGGCGTCCAACAGTTCCATGTCGGAACGGGAAGTCTCTATGGTGATCACATCGGCATCCATCTCGGCTATTGACGCAATAATGTCATTAAACTCGGAATAACACATGTGGGTATGGATCTGGGTTTCATCGGCCACCCCGTTCGCCGTGATACGGAACGACTCCACAGCCCAGTTCAGGTAGTCCTGCCACTCAGAGCGGCGCAATGGCAAGCCTTCACGCAGAGCGGCTTCATCAATCTGAATCACTTTTACCCCGGCTTTTTCCAGATCCAGCACTTCGGCGCGAATGGCCAGTGCCAGCTGGTAGCAAGAGACGGAGCGAGGCTGATCGTCGCGGACAAAAGACCAGTTCAATATGGTTACAGGACCGGTCAGCATACCTTTCATGGGTTTTGCGGTCAGTGATTGGGCGTACTGGGTCCAGGCTACCGTCATGGCAGCCGGTCGGCTGATATCACCGAACAGGATCGGCGGCTTGACACAACGCGAACCGTAAGACTGTACCCAGCCAAACTGGCTGAAGGCATAGCCGTCCAGCTGTTCGCCGAAATATTCCACCATGTCGTTACGTTCCGCTTCACCGTGAACCAGCACATCCAGATCCAGCGCTTCCTGCTCACGCACCGCGCGGGCAATCTCTTGCTTCATCTGGCTGACATAGGTTGCCTGATCCAGCTCACCTTTCTTGAATTTCAGCCGGGTCTGACGGATGTCAGCGGTCTGAGGAAACGACCCGATAGTGGTGGTCGGAAACGCCGGCAGATTCAGGTGCGCCGTTTGTTTAGCGATACGATCGGCATACGGATTCTGACGCTGGCCCAGCTGCGGGTTAATCGCCGCAACGGCGGCCTGCACGTCAGGGTTATTCACCCGGCGGGACTGACGACGGCTGTCGATGGCGGCCTGATTGGCGGCCAGTTCAGCGAAGACCGCATCGCGACCTTGGTTCAGGGCGCGGGCCAACACAGCCAGCTCGTCGAGTTTTTGCAGCGCAAAGGCCAGCCATGACTGAATTTCATCATCGAGTTTCTGCTCGCTGTTCAGATCAACCGGTACGTGCAACAGTGAACAGGAGGGCGCCACCCACAGGCGTTCGCCGACATCGCGGGCAATAGGCTCCAACCAGTTCAGCACGGCATTAAGATCAGTCTTCCAGATATTACGGCCATTGATGACCCCCAGAGACAGCACTTTGTCAGCCGGCAGGGCGGCGAGGACTGCGTCCACTTCATTGCGGCCACGCACCGCATCAAAATGTAAGCCCTGAACCTGCAGATTGACCGCCAGCGACAAGTTCTCTTTCAGCTCGCCAAAGTAAGTGGCCAGCAAGAGTTTCACCTGGCCTTTGTTTAACGTCTGGTAGGCTTTGCTCAGCGCCTGCTGCCATTCTGCAGACAGTTCAGTAACCAGGATCGGCTCATCGATTTGCACCCATTCGACCCCGTTGTCGGCCAGCAGCGCCAGCAGCTGCCCGTACACAGGCAGCAGTTGATCAAGCAGATCCAGTTTATTGGAGTTGTCCTTTTCCTTTCCGAGCCACAGATAGGTCACAGGGCCGATCAGCACAGGTTTCGCGGCGACGCCCTGCGCTTTGGCTTCCGTCAGTTGTGCCAGCAGGCGCTCTGGGTTGAGCTCAAAACGGGTATCGGCGGTAAATTCAGGCACGATATAGTGGTAGTTAGTATCAAACCATTTGGTCATCTCACCGGCATGCACACAGTGACAACCACTGTCGTTGGCTGAACGGCCACGTGCTACACGAAAATAGTTGTCCAGCTCGTCACCGGCCAGACCTTCAACACGGGCCGGGATATTGCCGAGTGTGAAGCTGGTATCCAGTACCTGATCATAAAAAGAGAAGTCGCCAACCGGGGTCAGATCGAGACCCGACTGCTGCTGCCAGTGTTTTTGGCGCAAGCCGGCGGCCAGTTCTGTCAGCTCGCTTTGGCTGCTTTCGCCTTTCCAGTACTTTTCCAGTGCGAATTTCAGTTCACGGTTAGCACCGATGCGCGGGAAACCTAAGTTATGAATTTTAGCCATCTATACGTCCTCCTAAGTTATTGAAGGCATCTTATGGCTATATTGTGATGAATAAAAATGGCATTATTTCATCAATCAATGAATTCTAATCATAAGTTAAGGATCACTATGATAGAAAGGAGCCATCTGGCGATATTGCGCGAGGTACACAGGCTCGGCTCGCTGACGGCCGCCGCAGAGGCATTGTATTTAAGCCAGTCGGCGCTGAGCCACAGCATGAAAAAACTGGAGCAGCAAATAGGGACGCCAGTCTGGAGCAAATCAGGCCGCAGCCTGCACTTTACCCAGGCGGGGTTTTATCTGTTACGGCTGGCGGAGCGGGTGTTACCGCAATTTGAACATGCGGAAGTGCAGATGCAGCAGTTCGCTTCCGGCCAGCGGGGCACACTGCGGATTGGTATGGAGTGCCACCCCTGCTATCAGTGGCTGCTCAAAGTGGTCCATCCCTACCTGCAAGGCTGGCCGGATGTCGATGTGGACGTGAAACAGAAGTTCCAGTTCGGCGGTTTAGGCGCGCTGTTCGGGTATGAAATCGATGTCCTGGTCACGCCCGATCCGCTACTCCGGCCCGGTATCCGCTACATTCCCGTGTTTGATTATGAGCAGGTGCTGGTGGTCAGCGCGCAAAGCCCGCTGGCTAACGAGGAATACATAGCGCCGGACATGCTGCTGGATCAAACCCTGATCACCTACCCGGTAGAGCAAAGCAGGCTGGATGTGTATAGCCAGTTTCTGACACCCGCTAAATGCAGCCCCCGTAAACATAAGCTGATTGAAACGACTGACATTATGCTGCAGATGGTAGCGGCCGGACGCGGTGTCGCGGCACTCCCTAAATGGCTGGCCAAAGAATATGAAGAGAAAATGCCGATCGTTGCTGTGCGGCTGGGCGAAAGTGGCATTCACAAGCACATTCACCTGGGGGTCAGGGAAACGGATTTGGATATTGATTATCTGAGTGCTTTTATTAGCCTGGCAGACTCCCTGTCTGAGTATAAGGAGCCGTCCGCTCTGTAACGTCAGATCTTCGCTTTCATGATCAGCGCGTCTTCGCGGCCGTTAGCACTGACACTGATGTCGGCCCGGTAATAGTCTTGCCGGCGACTGACCAGCTCAAAACCATTGGCCAGGTATAACTGACTGGCCCTGGTATTGCCGGCCCGCACTTCGAGCCAGATGTCCTGCCCGCCTTCCGCTTGGGCGGCAGCCACAAACGCCGCCAGCAACTGACAGCCCAGCCCTTGCCCCTGCCACTCAGGATCAACAGCAATATTAAACAGGCTCACTTCACCGGCCACAGACTGGCCAAAACAGTAGCCCGCGACCTTGCCGTCAACCCGCATCACCAGATTCAGGGCGATACGGGATGGCGTTTCTCTGATCTGGCTTTCTGTCCAGGGAAACGGGTGTGAACGTTGCTCAATAGCCCACACGTCATCAAGGTGCGCAGCTGTCATAGGCAGGAATTCAATCATTGAAGGCACAGATCTGCTGCCACAATGCTTTCTTGCTGGCAGGGTTATCATGCATCTGACACAGTGACGCTGAGTGCAGAATCTGGCAATCGGACGGCTCAACGCCCTGGCAACCGGCAAACCAGCACCAGGTCAGATGATGCTCACCCAGCTCAGACAAAGCATGTGGGGGCAGAGTTAATGCCTGCTCCGGGGTCAGCTTCATGCTGCGCAGAATATTGCCGAACAACCAGGCATCGTGTTCATCCAACTCATCTGCGGTCACAAACAGCAATTGACAGGTTTCGGGTAAATCAATCACAGACTGAACCCAGTCAGGAAAACACTCAGGTTTTCTGATTTGCCAGTTCGTCAGTCCCATTTCCTGCAATAATTGCATGTTTCTTTGTTGCATGATGTATTTACCGCTTTTGATGTTCTGTTAGGCCGGGAGCGAGGAAAATGGAGCGCTGTATTCAACCAGGCCACGATGACCGCTCAGGGTGGATGGCAGCAGTTCCTGAACCATGAAAGCCTCTTCCGGCACAGGCCAGGTGCAGCGCAAGCCATGCTCCGCCGCCGTCACATAACCGGCTTTACGGTAATAGCTGTGATCCCCCAGCACCACCACCACTGGGTAACCCAGCTCTGCCAGTATTTCTGCACTTTCACGCATCAGTGTCTGGCCGATCCCCTGCCCGCGGTATTCGGCTTTCACCACCAAAGGTGCCAGCCCTTGCCACCCTAAATCCTGTCCGCTGACAGTGACCGGACTGAAAAAGATATGACCAACCACTTCACCATCATCATTGCATGCCACCAGCGATAACGTCATATGACCATTTTCACGCAGGGTCATGACCAAATCTGCTTCCGCTTCAGTATCAAATGTGTGTCGCAGCAAGGCATCAATAGTCAGAATGTCCGCCGGCACTTCAGTTCGAATCAGCATAGTTATCCTCGAAGAAACAGTCGTCAGACCGTCATTGGATGTGGCGGGTATCCGCCACATTTAGCCGGCCCTATTTTGCGGCCAGGCTAGTGTGATCACAACCTCTTTCTCGCCAGACACAGCACAGAGGCTGAAAAAGGATATCAGCACAGATTCATAGTAATGATAGCTTCCCTGCTGACACTACAACCGTCCGCCTGGAATCAGGTCAGTCAATATTTTGCTGATTCGTATTTGTGTCGCAGAGATGCAGATGAATAATCAATGTCATGCCTTTCCAACGGGACTTTTCTTCTTCTCGTCAATAAAATGCAAAGATTATTCGCTGAGGTAATCTGCTTTTAAAACATTATTTTAGATGCATACGTCTCGTTTTCGCCGGCCAGTTTTTTGTAACCAGTGTCAATAAATCCATTTTTTTACATTTCAAATCAAAATTTTCTCATGAAAATAGGAATTTTTGACAATCAGACATTTTCTAACGTTATATTACGGGTACGACTTACCCAGAAAGGGACATCCGAGCGATGTCAGCAGTAACAGACAATTTCGCCATGCCGACTGAATTCATCAACAATTGGTTTTTTCAACTGACAGGCAATAGCCCATTCCTGTTCGCCATTCTGGACAAGCAACACCACTATGTCGCGGTCAATCAACACTACTGTCAGCTCAGCGGCCTCAGCCGGGAAGAACTGGTGGGGCACCGTGATAGCGAAATCCTCGGCGAGACCTTTTACCACACCCTGCAGCCATATTACGAACGCGCCCTGAACGGCGAATACGTGGAAGGGGATGTGATTCTTGATGAACACAGGCATCATACCTGCCTGCATTTCAGTGTGTCACCACTGCGCGATGATAGCGGCGAAATTACCGGCCTGGCTCTGCATGCGATTGATACCTCTGAACGCTTACACCTTGCCAATGCCGTGGCTGAACATGAAGACCACTTTAACCAGCTCAGCCAGCTCATGTCTGATGGCTGCCTGCTGATCGAAAGAAATCAAGTGTTGTCCGCTAACCCAATGGCCGCTCAGTTACTGGGGTTTGCTTCGCCGGATGACATGACAGGGGAAGATTTAGGGCAGCTATTAATAGACAGCAGAAACAACCGCCCTTTTGGTGAGCAACTGGCCGAACTCAGCAACGGCAAAGCCTACCATTGCCTGACCAGTCAACGGTGTCAGGTTGAAAATGTACTGACGCTGACCCTGAAAGACACCCTGGTCGTTGGCTCACCCGCCAGTCTGGTTGTCCTGAGACAGCCACAGACACAACAAGTCCAACCCGAACAGGTGGAACAGCTGATTCATACCGACCCGCTGACAGGTTTGTATAACCGCCACGGATTCAGCCGTCGTCTGGAACAGATGATCAACCGGCAGACCCCGTTAGTCATGCTGTATCTGGACATAGATAATTTCAAAAACATCAACGATTCGCTGGGGCACCACATTGGCGATCGGGTGCTGCAGGAAATCTCCCAGCGCCTGCGTCAGTTGTTGCCGGAGAACGCTGTGATAGGCCATCTGGGTGGCGATGAATTCGGCATTCTGCTGCCCGGTCCCATCCATGCGGAAATTGGCGAACAGGTCTCGAAAAAGATTATTGCCCTGGTCAATCAACCCTTCGACCTGATGCACTTCAGCAAGCATCTGGCCTGTTCGATCGGGATGGTGAACTACCCGGGCAACGGCAGTGATGCACGTTTACTGCTGCAGCATGCCGATACCGCTATGTATGAAGCCAAGAATCGCGGGCGTAACCGTCTGGTCACCTTTGACGAGACCATGAACAAAGAAGCAAGAATGCGGTTGTGGCTGGAAATTGAACTGCAGAAAGCCCTACAGAATAAAGGGCTGGAAGTCTGGTATCAGCCCAAAGTCAGTGCGAGGGATTTCTCCATTCACGGTGCCGAAGCTCTGGTGCGCTGGAAACACCCTATTGAAGGTTACATCAGCCCGGCCCAGTTTATTCCGGTTGCTGAACGCTCAGGCCTGATCGAACAGCTCGGCCAGGTTGTGATGAAAGAAGTCTTCACCACAGTTAAATACTGGAAAAGACAGGGGATCCTTCAGGGCCGGGTGGCTATCAACCTGTCACCCCAGCAATTTGGTAATCCCAACCTGATTCAGTATGTCTCAGACTTGCAGCGAGCCACAGGTGTCAACCCGGATGATATCACTTTTGAACTGACTGAAAGTGCCATGCTGGGAGAAAACGAACACACCATACAAATGTTGAACGCCATCAAAAAACTCGGGTTTGCCCTATCGATTGATGATTTTGGGACCGGCTACTCCTCTTTGTCTTATCTGGCCCGATTCCCGCTGGACGAGCTCAAAATCGACCGGGCATTTATCAAAGATCTGGAGACTGTGCCTAAGCAACTGACCCTGATCGAAAACATCATCAATCTGGGTAAGTCGCTGAATATGAGTGTCGTCGCTGAAGGCGTAGAAACGCGCCAGCAGGCCGCCCTGCTATCCAATCTCAATTGTGATTACATCCAGGGCTTTCACTTTTTCCGCCCGCTGCCGAAAAATGATCTGGAAACCATACTGATGAAAAACTTCCGCGGCAGATTTTAAGCCTGCTGCACAGCCATCATACTTGCTGTGCCACAATCTCTTCTGTCCTGCGCAGCAGGTAATCCTTGAACGCCTGACAGCGAGCAGGCATTGGATGCCTGGGGCGAAAGTACAGATTGATGTCAAACTGGCTGGCAACATAATCAGTCAGTAGCACAGTTAATGCGCCTGAGGCCAGAGCGTCCTTAATCACAGAATGCGGCAAGTAGGCAACACCGGCTCCTCTGATTGCCATATCGCGCAGTATCTCACTGTTATCACATTCCAGCGCATCGCTGATAGCCACAGCGCGGTTAATACAATTTAAACGGAAATACCAGCGATTGCCTCCAACCAGTGAACTGGCATACAGGCAGCGGTGATCTCTTAAATCTTCCGGTTCCATTGGTTTACCGCACCGTGCCAGATAGCCTGGCGACGCGCAGGCGTATAGCGGTTCACTGAGCAACAACCGGCGGATCAGCAAAGAATCTTTCTCTTCGGTTTCCCGGTTAGTCGCTTTGGCCCGGATAATAAAATCCACATGTAACGGATCTGTCTCCCCTGCTTCAATAAACAAACGAAAGTTCACCTGGGGATGCATTTCCATGTATTCCGCAATGATTTCACGCAGATAATAACTGGCGTACAGCGGTGTCGATGAGATACTGATAATTCCCCGCTGTTCATCTGCCATACTGCCCACTTCAGCGCAGATGGTATCAATTTCCGGCAACAGGGAAGAAAAACGACGGTACAGCATCTCTCCGGCATCCGTCGGTACAAGTTGGCGGGTACTGCGCTTGATCAACTCGACGGCCATCAGCCCTTCCAGCTCCTTTACCCACCGGCTGGCCGCCGCCGCGGAAATACCCCACACTTCCGCAGCCTCGCGAAACGAGCCATGCTGAATAACGGAACAGAAAAACACGATTTTATCTAATTGTTGCTGGCGAGGATTAATCCCGACCAGTGACTGGGTCATAGCACATTCCTTATGGTTTGAACTCCCACCCGACCCCGCTTTTCAGGCAAGGACCGGGGTTAATGAGCCTCAATAATGCCTGCGCAATCCTGGCTGAACTAACACCGGCACCTCGTCTTACAGCTCGCTTCACAGTCTTATGACCCACATCCCGCTATTTAAACGGTTTTCTGCCCGAACTGAGGAGAAAATATCTCTGCTGACATCAAGCTCAGACCGGGATCAATCACCGGAGTGAATGACATATGTGCCAGAATATCACGCTCAAGATCCACGCCTGGCGCAATTTCTTCCAGCACCAGACCTTGCGGTTCAAGCCGGAACACGGCACGTTCAGTAATATAGCGCACCGGTTGCCTGGTCTGGATGGCCCGTGAAGCGGAAAACGTAATCTGTTCAGCTGTCTCAACAAACTTACTCTGACGCCCTTCCTTCAGAATATGCAGCTCGCCGTTCCTGACGGCGATCTCCAACCCAGCGGCTGTAAAAGTGCCACAGAAAAACAGAGACTTAGCATGCTGACTGATGTTGATAAAACCACCACAGCCCGGCAATTTATCGCCAAAACGGGACACATTGATATCGCCGCGGGCAGAGCACTGTGCCAGGCCGAGAAAGGCCTGATCGATCCCGCCGCCATCATAAAAATCGAACATCTGATCCTGAGTAATGATGGCCTGCGGGTGCCTGCTGGCACCAAAATCCAGCCCGCTGGCCGGCAGACCGCCGATAGCGCCGGGCTCGACGGTGAGAGTCATGGTATCCAGGATACCCAGCTTACCGGCAACAATTGCAATGTACTCAGGCACGCCAATCCCCAGATTCAGTACAGCGCCGGGCGTCAGCTCCTGCACGGCGCGGCGGGCAATAAGGGTTTTGGCATCCAGTTGTTCCGGCAGACTATCCCGGTGCTCTACCTGATGTTCGCCTGAACCTGCCCGTCCGACAAAATCGGGATTGAAACGGGTGGCAAAGGTCTGCATGTGCTCCGCTTCATCATTGCAAAGCACAATAGCGTCGACAAAAATGCCCGGAATTTTGATGCTATGAGGATCGAGTGTACCGGCCGGCACCAGCCGTTTGACCTGCACGACCACTTTGCCGCCCTGATTACGGGCTGCCTGCGCTGCGGCCAGATTTTCCACCACCAGACACTCATCTTCCATCGTGATATTGCCGTTGTCATCTGCCGTTGTGCCGCGCAAAATCGCCATATCCACCGGCAGACGCTGGTAGAACAGGTATTCTTCACCATTGATCTCCAGCACAGACACCAGATCGTCGCGGGTTATCGTATTAATCTTGCCGCCTTCAAGCCGGGGATCGACAAAGGTTCCCAGCCCGGTTGTTGTCACCGTCCCGGGCTTACCTGCTGCCGTATCGCGCAAGAGGTGTGAAATCACCCCCTGTGGCAGGTTGTACGCCTCAATCTCATTGCTCAGGGCCAGCTTTTGCAGGTCGGGCACCAGACCCCAGTGGCCGCCAATCAC
Organism: Photobacterium sp. WH24; assembly: GCF_019204055.1. NCBI lineage: Bacteria > Pseudomonadati > Pseudomonadota > Gammaproteobacteria > Vibrionales > Vibrionaceae > Photobacterium > Photobacterium sp. WH24. The sequence continues at coordinate 29,339 of NZ_JAGSOZ010000002.1, forward strand.
CCGCTTAACCATGCCCGGCCTGGCCAGATGATTCGCCGCCCGTCCTTGTCCGTCTCCCTGACCGGCTGCAAAGATCAATGTCAGATCACGGGGTGAGGTTTCGCTGTCGTAGCGTTCACCCAAGGCCCTGATGATCGACTCTGGTACCACGGAACCGATAAATCCCCCCAGCATGACAGACTGTCCGTCGGTGATCCATGCCGCGGCTTCTTCAGCCGTAAGTTGGGTAACTGCCATGCGCAACTTCCTTTTACCGTGCAATTGCCTGAAGTGTATGAATCCCATCCCCTTGCTTTAATAGCTACAGATGAAATTGTGTTTTTCGAAACTGGCCACAACCAGCCACAAACACGTGATAACATATTGAAATAAATAAAAAATATCATTATCAATTAAAGCAGGGGCTGCGATTTACACCTGGTATAGCATGATGCGGCTCGCACTTTACCGCTGAATATAAAAATTGGACCGACCAGTGATGTTTTCAATCACGACTGGGAGGTCTAGGATGTTAACGACCTGTTATAACTATAACCATGAAACGGAGAGAGAATATGGATGTTGCCGTGATACTGCTCACGCTTGTGGGTTTGATGTACTTTGCCTACCGAGGCGTGTCAGTTCTGATCCTCGCCCCCATTTTAGCCATGGCCGCTGCACTGCTTACCAGCGATTTCCCTTTTTTGTATGCACTGTCTAATGTCTTCATGCCTGCCGCAGCCAATTACATCAAACTGTACTTCCCCATCTTCATCGCCGGGGCAATCTTTGGCAAGTTGATGGGCGCATCGGGTGCCGCCCGTGCTTTATCACGTTTTATCATTCAGCATCTGGGCACCAAACACGCGATATTGTCTGTCGTGCTGGCTACCGCTTTGCTGACGTACGGCGGCGTGTCACTCTTTGTGGTGGTCTTTGCCATGTATCCGATTGGTGCAGCCACTTTCCGCGCGGCCGGCATTCCTAAGCGCCTGCTGCCTGCGGCGATCACTCTGGGTGCTTTCACCTTTACCATGACGGCGTTGCCGGGCACGCCGCAGTACCTGAACACCATGCCAACCATACCGTTCGGCACCACTATTTACGCGGCACCGGCCTTGGGCTTGCTGGCCGGTACTATGATGCTGGTGCTGGGAGTATTGTGGATCAAATACCGCGCCCAGAAGGCCATTGCGGCTGGTGAAAATTACGGTGACCATGATGAAAGTGATAAAGATCTGGATGACAGCACAGCAACACCGAGCGTGTTGATGGCACTGGTTCCGATTCTGATGGTGTTCGTCATCAACTTTGTACTGACCAATATTTACTTCAAATCACCCGCTGTGATTGCCGAATATGAAACCCTGGACACACGGATCAACGGTACCTGGCCTGTGATCATCGCGCTGGCTATCGCCATTATCTTCATGCTGGTGAGCTATCGCCGCTACCTGTTTGATACCAACAAGCACGTCTTCGACGGTTCGGTGGGCTCTCTGCTACCCATTTTCAACACAGCTTCTGAGGTAGGCTATGGTGCAGTGATTACTGCCCTGTCGGCCTTTGTGATTATCAAAGCCGGTATTGCCGCCATTGATATTCCGGATCTGTTCAAAGTGGCGCTCACCTCGACCAGTCTTGCCGGTATTATTGGTTCGTCGTCAGGCGGCACAGGTATGGTGCTGGCTCTGCTGGGTAATGATTTCCTGAGTACCGGAATAAACCCTGAAGTGCTGCATCGCGTGATCTTGCTGGCTGCAGGCGGGCTGGATACACTGCCGCACTGTGGTGCTGTGATTACTTTGCTGGCGGTTTGTCGCCTGACTCACAGACAGAGCTATGGTGATATTGCCGTGGTAACTATGGCGATTCCGCTGATGGCGGCCTTTACTGTCATAGTGGTACACCTCAGTACCGGCCTGGTCTGACAGCCCCAGATCAACAACGCCCCGAATAATACGGGGCGTTGTTATTAGCCGGTTTTCTTAATTATTTTATACTGTTATTCGCTGCGGCAAGGCTGAATATAGATGGCATCTGACGGAAAACGGCCATCCTGGCTGGGATGCTGACGGTGTAATCGACACAAATCCTGAAAAATGCTGATCGCTGTAACTGTAAATGCTTCAGCCTGCCAGCTATCATCCTGCTTAATCTCAATCATCACTTTGTCACCCTGGCTGACATGCTCAGGTAAGCGAATGTCGTAGGTATAGCTGAATGCCAGCAACCAGTAATTGTCGACAGTCACCAGACGGCCTTCGCCCGGCGTGGATACCGAGTAGACATAGTCGAGCTGCTGTGCTTTGGCTACGCTGACTGCCACCATTGCCATTAACGTGAAAGCGATATAACGCCTGAACATAACCGCCACCTGCAAAGCACTCTTTCTAACACTATAGTGATTGCAGCTGGCCAGTATTTTCTTAACTCAGCGACTGGGCGGCTTAAAGTTCATCGCCTACGCCGCCGATGGTATCCTCTTCGCCCTGCAAACTCGCCAGTAAACGATTGAGTTCCAGAGTCGCAAACCTGTGCTCAACAAACTCGTAGACATTGCCAGCTAAAGCCAGTTTGTACAGCTGAACAGCTTCCGCATACTGGTTGTTATGCTGATAACGCTTGGCCATGTAGAAGTAGCTCTCGGTTAAACGCTCCGCCATCTGTTCATTGGTTTCACTGTTTGTCACTATGCCATCGAGAAGCTGTTGTTCCGATTCGCCGCCAAGCAGCATACCGGCAATGTTCCAGCCCCAGTCTTCGCGTTCTGCCCGGTCAAACCGGTTCTGCAGACTCTGTTTGGCTTTGTCCGGCTCTGATTCCAGCTCAACCATATACAGCCAGATAGCACGGTAAGGATCATTGGGATCCTGCTGATAATGCGCCAGTAAATCCTGTTTGGCTAAGTCAAAACGACCGCCATAATACAGCGCGATACCGCGGTTTCGCTGTGCAAACGGATGGCTGACATCCAGTTCCAGTGCAGAATCAAATGCCTCGTAGGCCGCGTCAAAATGCGCACTCTGAGTAAAATACACCCCAAGAATATTAAAAATATCAGGCTGTGCAGGATACAGAGACAGCGACTGGTTAAAGTCCAGCCGGGCCAGATCACGCAGGCCAATGCCATCATGAAGCAGCCCGCGCTCATAGTAGATCTGCGAACGGGTTTCATCGTTAAGATCACTGCGTCCCAACAGCTGATCAATACGCGCCAACTGGATTTGTTGCTGTATGGTTGGCTGCAGCGGGACCGCAATCAACGGCTGCTCCCAGCTGGAATAGGTACTCGTAGAACACCCAGCCAACATAACGGCCATCGCAATGGCTACGTACTTACACCTCTTTGCAAACAATGCCATTCTCCCCTGCCCGTGCGAACCCGTTGCCGCCCATCAACACTTGATGAGCCAAAGGTAGCGATTCGGTTTTGATAGTTCATTGGTATAAAAAAGGGGCTGTCACAGCCCCACTTTTATTACTTAATGAAGACAGGCTTATCCAGATGGATTAAGCATCTTCACCAGCGGCTGGTGCCTGCTCAGGCTGTGCTTCCTTCATGCTCAGACGGATGCGGCCCTGACGGTCGATTTCCAGCACTTTGACCTGTACTTCCTGACCCATTTGCAGGTAATCAGAAACCTTCTCAACACGCTCCTGAGCGATTTGAGAAATGTGTACCAGGCCTTCTTTTGTACCGATAACAGAAACAAAAGCACCAAAATCAACAATTCGCACTACTTTACCAGTATAGATGCGGCCAACTTCAACGTCTGCGGTGATTTCTTCGATACGGCGAATCGCTTCTTTCGCAGCAGTCCCTTCGGTTGCTGCAATTTTCACTGTGCCGTCGTCTTCGATTTCAATCGTTGTACCGGTTTCTTCAGTCAGTTGACGAATTACCGCACCACCTTTACCGATCACATCTTTGATCTTCTCTGGGTTGATCTTCATCGTGTGGATACGAGGAGCAAACTGAGAAATGTCATCGCGAGCAGTGCTGATAGCCTGATCCATCACACCCAGGATGTGAATACGGGCGCCTTTAGCCTGATTCAGAGCAATCTGCATGATCTCTTTAGTAATACCTTCGATCTTGATATCCATCTGCAGTGCAGTAATACCGTCGTTAGTACCGGCCACTTTAAAGTCCATGTCTCCCAGGTGATCTTCATCGCCCAGAATATCAGACAGAACCACGAAATCGTCGCCTTCTTTCACCAGACCCATAGCGATACCCGCTACAGAAGCTTTGATTGGCACACCGGCATCCATCAGAGCCAGAGAGGTACCACATACAGACGCCATAGAAGACGAACCGTTTGATTCAGTGATCTCAGATACCACACGTACAGTGTACGGGAACTCGTCAACCGATGGCATTACTGCCTTGATACCACGCTTAGCCAGTTTACCGTGGCCGATTTCACGACGCTTAGGCGAACCCACAAAGCCAGTTTCACCTACACAGTATGGAGGGAAGTTGTAGTGCAGCAGGAAGTGTTCTTTACGCTCACCGGTCAGCTCGTCCAGGATCTGCGCGTCACGCTGCGTACCCAGAGTGGCAGAAACCAACGCCTGCGTTTCACCACGGGTAAACAGTGATGAACCGTGAGTACGTGGCAGTACACCAGTACGAACGTCCAGAGCACGAACCATGTCTTTTTCACGGCCATCAATACGCGGGTTACCGGCAATGATGCGGCTGCGAACCACGTTCTTCTCCAGAGAGCCCAGCATATCGCGGACTTCGCGCTCATCCAGTGCTGCATCTTCTGCCAGCAGTTCAGCTACCACGTCAGCTTTGATGGTGCCCACTTTCTCGTAACGCGCCATCTTTTCAGTGATTTGGTAAGCTTCTGTCAGACGACCTTCTGCTTTTTCAGCCACGCGTGCTTTCAGCTCGGTGTTAACAGCCGGAGCCACCCAATCCCACGCCGGGGTTGCCACTTCTGCAGCGAATTCTTTGATGGCGTTGATCACAGTTTGTTGCTGGTCATGACCAAAAACAACCGCTTGCAGCATTTGCTCTTCAGTCAGGCGGTCTGCTTCTGATTCAACCATCAGAACTGCGTTATCTGTACCGGCAACAACCAGATCCAAACGGCTCTCAGCCAGTTCTTTGTTACTTGGGTTCAGCACAAGCTGGTCATTGATGTAACCCACACGGGCTGCACCGATTGGACCGTTGAAAGGAATACCTGAGATAGCCAGAGCGGCAGAGGTACCAATCATGGTCACGATATCTGGGTTAACGTCCGGGTTAACAGAAACCACAGTCGCAATCACCTGTACTTCGTTTTTGAACGCATCAGGGAACAACGGACGGATTGGACGGTCAACCAGACGGGCTGTCAGGGTTTCATTTTCAGAAGGACGGCCTTCACGTTTGAAGAAACCACCCGGGATTTTACCGGCAGCGTAAGTACGCTCCTGGTAGTTAACAGTCAGAGGGAAAAAGTCCTGGCCTTCTACCGCTTCTTTTTTGCCCACAACAGAAACGAAGACGGAAGTGTCATCCATGCTAGCCATTACAGCGGCAGTAGCCTGACGCGCCATCACACCGGTTTCCAGTGTTACGGTATGGTTGCCGTACTGGAAGGTTTTAACGATAGGATTCACGTGAATTTCCTTAAAATATTGATCTGCTTTTCTATTTGCGTCTGTAAGTATATCCGACACAGCAAAAAGCGTCATGTGAAGTGGGGTACTTTAAGCACATTTCACGCATCGCGACTAATGGCAAAAGCCGATTTGGGCAGCCTCTGTCAATAGCCGCGACCTCTAGGTCGACGAAAACGACTCGTGAACGCTATTCAGTACCGTTTTAAAACAACTTTCCAGTCAGAGATTGGCATCTCCGACCGACAGATGCAAAAAAGAAAGGAGCCAATCGGCTCCTTTCTTCCAGCAATCTTAGCGACGCAGACCCAGACGCTCGATCAGAGACTGGTAACGACCCAGATCTTTGCCTTTCAGGTAGTCCAGCAGCTTACGACGACGAGAAACCATGCGCAGCAGACCACGACGGCTGTGGTGATCGCCTTTGTGCTCTGCAAAGTGACCTTGCAGGTGGTTGATCTGTGCAGTCAGCAGTGCAACCTGAACTTCAGGTGAACCCGTGTCGTTTGCGCCTTGCGCGTATTCAGCAACGATAGTTGCTTTAGTTTCTGCATTCAGAGACATAACTCATTCCTAATACAAAATAGTAAAATTTGTGCCAGCCAATCTCTGATTCAGCCGGCACCCGAGCCGCGAATTATACGCACCTGTCCGGAAGGCCGCAAGCGGAATATGATTCACCAGACAGGCCGCTGAGCGGCTTATTTTTCTTCGTCAGCCTTGTCACGATTGGCCAGCACACGCTTAGGCGCCACCATGTTTTCGGCATTGATTTCACCCACACCGATGAAATCACGTTGCTCACCAGCCGTCAGCCGAACCAATGTGCCTGCATCAGGAACACGACCGGCCTGAACTGGCTGGCCATGGAGTACATAACTGGCGACACCCGGCAGTAAGTTCACTTCCGGTAAATCCTGTACTGCCGAGTCTGTTGGCAACAGCAGCGGATCCAGCAGCTCTTTCGGCTGAATATCCTGCTCTCTGGCCTGCTCCAGCAGCGCTTCGAGCTGCTCTAGCGTAACCATTTTGTCCAACGGGTACTTAGAGACACCGATACGGCGCAGATAAGTGACATGTGATCCGCAGCCCAGCATCTCGCCCAGATCATCAACGATAGTGCGGATATAAGTGCCTTTCGAGCAATGGACTTCCATCTCAACTTCGTTGTCGCTAAACCGCAGCAGTGAGATTTCATACACTGTGATATCTCGGGCTTCACGGGGTACTTCTTTGCCTTCACGGGCATATTCGTACAACGGGCGTCCCTGATATTTCAGCGCCGAAAACATAGACGGTATTTGCTTGGTTGTCCCACGGAACTTGGCAATACAACGTTCCAGCAGACCACGGTCTACCTTCACTTCGCGCGTTTCGACCACTTCGCCATCCGAATCCGAGGTATTGGTACGCTCGCCCAGCTTGGCGATGACCCGATAACGCTTATCTGAATCCAGCAGGAACTGGGAAAACTTGGTGGCTTCCCCCAGGCAGATTGGCAACATACCCGTCGCAAGCGGATCCAAAGCGCCGGTATGGCCTGCTTTTTCCGCAAAAAAGATACGTTTTACTTTTTGCAGGGCATCATTTGATGTGATGCCGCCCGGCTTATCCAGCAGCAGAACACCGTCTACCGGACGCCCTTTACGACGACGCGCCATCAGCTATCCTCACCTTCATCCTTAGGTTCGTCAACGCGGCGTGCTTCGTCATCACGAACAACCTTGCTTACCAGGTTGGAGATGCGCATGCCTTCGGTCAGTGACTGGTCGAAAATAAAGTTCAACTCAGGTGTCACTCGCAGACGGATTTGCCTACCCAGCAGTGAACGAATGTAAGGTGCCATTTCGCGCAACGCTTCCAGGCTGTCTTCCGGTGTTTGTTCACCGATAGTCAGGAAGGTGACATAAACTTTGGCGTATCCCATATCACGGGAGACTTCCACACTGGAAATTGTCGCCATGCCAATGCGGGGATCTTTAATTTCGCGTTGCAGAATCACTGCCAGCTCTTTTTGCAGCTGCTGAGCAACACGTTGTGTACGGCTGAATTCTTTAGCCATTTGATTCTCTCTCTAAAAGTCGGCCGCCTACCTCGACACAAAGGGGAGCCGAAGCTCCCCAGTGTTTATTCCAGGTCAGCGAGCAACCTGATTAATCCAGCGTACGCTGAATTTCAACGATTTCGAAAACTTCAATCTGGTCACCAACGCGAACATCATTGTAGTTCTTCACGCCGATACCACACTCGTAACCGTTCTTCACTTCTTGTACGTCATCTTTAAAGCGACGCAGTGATTCCAGCTCACCTTCGTAAATAACAATGTTATCACGCAGTACACGAATTGGGTTGTTGCGCTTGATGGTACCTTCGGTAACCATACAACCTGCAATTGCGCCCAGTTTCGGTGACTTGAACACATCACGCACTTCAGCCAGACCGATGATTTCCTGCTTGAACTCAGGGGACAGCATGCCGCCCATCGCTGCTTTCACTTCATCAATCAGCTGATAGATGATGGAATAGTAGCGCAGATCCAGGTTCTCAGCTTCGATAGTCTTACGGGCTGACGCATCAGCACGAACGTTGAAGCCAAGCAGAATAGCGTTAGACGCTGCAGCCAGTACGGCGTCAGTTTCAGTGATACCACCTACGCCAGAACCGACGATGTTCACTTTCACTTCTTCAGTTGACAGCTTGCGCAGTGAATCGGCAATTGCTTCCACAGAGCCCTGTACGTCAGCTTTCAGCACAACATTCAGTTCAGCCACTTCACCTGCAGTCATGTTAGAGAACATATTCTCCAACTTGGCTTTCTGCTGGCGAGCCAGTTTCACATCGCGGAACTTACCTTGACGGTAAAGTGCAACTTCACGCGCTTTACGTTCATCACGTACAACTGTCGCTTCGTCACCAGAAGACGGTACACCTGACAGACCCAGAATCTCAACCGGGATAGATGGACCAGCTTCTTCAATTTCACGGCCCAGTTCATCACGCATAGCACGCACGCGACCATATTCCAGGCCACACAGTACGATATCACCTTTGCGTAGCGTACCTTCCTGAACCAGCACAGTCGCAACCGGACCACGGCCTTTATCCAGGCGGGATTCAACCACGACACCTTTCGCCATGCCTTCAGAAACGGCTTTCAGCTCCAGAACTTCAGCTTGCAGCAGAATCGCTTCCAGCAGACCATCGATGTTCGTACCCTGCTTCGCAGAGATGTGAACAAACATGTTCTCGCCGCCCCACTCTTCCGGCATAACATTGTACTGTGCCAGCTCGTTCTTCACATTGTCTGGGTTAGCATCTTCTTTATCGATCTTGTTCACAGCAACAATCAAAGGAACGCCTGCCGCTTTGGCATGCTGAATCGCTTCTATTGTCTGTGGCATAACGCCATCGTCTGCGGCAACAACCAGGATAACGATATCCGTTGCCTGAGCACCACGGGCACGCATAGCGGTAAACGCGGCGTGTCCAGGGGTATCCAGGAAGGTGATCATACCGTTGTCAGTTTCAACGTGGTATGCACCAATGTGCTGCGTAATACCACCGGCTTCGCCTGCAGCAACGTGCGCTTTACGGATGTAATCCAGAGTAGATGTTTTACCGTGGTCAACGTGACCCATGATAGTAACAACAGGAGCACGAGGAACAACTGCCAGGTTTTCGTCGCGATCAGACAGTACGGCTTCTTCGAGCTCGTTCTCTTTACGCAGGATAACCTTGTGGCCCATTTCTTCAGCAACCAGCTGTGCGGTTTCCTGATCGATAACCTGGTTGATGGTGGCCATAGCGCCAAGCTTCATCATCACTTTGATGACTTCAGCCGCTTTCACCGCCATCTTGTTGGCCAGTTCAGCAACCACTATGGTTTCACCGATCACAACATCCGCTTTAGCAACGGTGGCTGTTTTGTCGAAACCATGACGCATTGATGTAGGCTTGCTCATTTGCTGTTTGCCACGACCACGCTGGTTACGGCCGCCACGCTGAGGCATCGCACGCTCACGCGGCTCATCACCCTTAGGACCGCTGGCAGCTTTTTTCTTCTTAGCACGGCGGCGAGATTCTTCCTCGCGGCGGTCTTGTTCATCTTCCGCCGCACGGGCATAGGTGGAGGTAGTCGTGTGGTAGTCTGATTGTTCCATAGCACCTGTTTCCTGGTCCTTTTTCGACCAGTTCTTTTCATTGATTTCTGCCATTTTGCGTGCCTCTTCTAGCTGACGCTGACTGTCTTCCTCGGCTTTACGCTTGGCTTCCTCTTCCCGGCGGCGTTGCAGTTCTTCAGCTTCTTTTTTAGCCTGTTGCTCAGCAGCGCGTTTCGCTTTCTCTTCTGCCTGACGTGGATTGGTATCCACGGCATCACGATTAGCTTGCTTCTCCGACTGCTGGGCTTTCTCTTCTGCTAAGCGTTTTGCTTCCGCTTCACGCTGAGCTTTTTCTTCAGCTTCACGTTTAGCACGCTCTTCAGCTTCGCGCTTCGCTGCTTCTTCTGCAGCACGCTTAGCGTCCTCTTCAGCCTTGCGCGCGTCTTCCGCACGCTGCTCTTCTTCAAGGGCTGAACGCTTGACATAGGTGCGCTTTTTACGCACCTCTACTTGAATGTTTTTACTCTTTCCGCCTGTACCCGATACACTCAGCGTGCTACGGGTTTTGCGTTGCAGAGTCAGGCGGGTCGGTGCCTCGTCAGTGTTACCACCGTGTTCTTTCTTCAGGTGGCTCAACAGAGACTCTTTTTCCTGTTGGTTGACACTGTCTTCAGCTTTTTTGCTGATACCAGCATCGGCAAACTGTTGAAGCAAACGATCAATCGGGGTACCGATTTCTTCGGCAAGTGCCTTAATTGAAACCTCTGACATGCTGCTCCTCCCTTGCTAATTAATTATGCTTCGTCGCTGAACCAGCAGATATTACGGGCAGCCATGATCAATTCACCCGCGCTGGTTTCATTCAGGCCTTCGATGTCCAGTAGGTCATCAGTACCTTGGTCAGCCAGATCTTCCAGCGTACAGATACCTTTAGCGGCCAGTTTGAACGCCAGGTCGCGTTCCATACCATCCAGGCTCAGCAGGTCTTCGGCAGGCTCAACCCCATCCAAAGACTCTTCCTGCGCAAGGGCAATAGTGGTCAGTGCTTCTTTCGCACGGTTACGCAATTCGTTAACCGTATCTTCGTCCAGGCCGTCAATTGACATTAATTCCTGAACAGGTACATAGGCTACTTCTTCCAGGCTGGTAAAGCCTTCTTCAACCAGAACGATCGAGAATTCTTCATCGATTTCCAGGTATTTAACAAACAGATCAATCGACGCCTGCGCTTCGGCCTGGTGCTTTTTCTGCAGATCTTCCACAGTCATCACATTCAGCTCCCAGCCTGTCAGGACAGATGCCAGTCGAACGTTTTGACCGCTACGGCCGATGGCCTGCGCCAGATTGTCTTTCTCAACCGCGATATCCATGGTGTGGTTGTCTTCATCAACGATGATAGAGCTCACCTCAGCCGGTGCCATAGCATTGATAACGTACTGAGCGGCGTTTTCGTCCCACAGTACGATATCGATACGTTCACCACCCAGCTCACCGGATACCGCCTGAACACGCGCACCACGCATACCAACACAAGCACCGACAGGATCGATACGTTTGTCATTGGTTTTCACTGCAATCTTGGCACGAGAGCCAGGATCACGGGCAGCGCCCATCAGTTCGATCATCTCTTCACCGATTTCCGGTACTTCGATGCGGAACAATTCAGACAGCATTTCAGGCTTAGAACGAGTCATGAACAACTGGAAACCACGCGCTTCCGGGCGCACAGCATACAGCAGACCACGTACGCGGTCACCTGGACGGAAGTTTTCACGTGGCAACTGGTCTTCACGCAGAATCACAGCTTCAGCGTTGTTACCCAGATCAACAATAATGGCATCGCGGTTGACTTTCTTCACCACGCCGGTGATCAGCTCACCTTCATTATCGATAAACTGTTCAACGATCTGCGCACGCTCAGCTTCACGTACTTTCTGTACGATAACCTGTTTTGCCGTTTGTGTAGTGATGCGGTCAAAGGTTACAGAATCAATCTGCTCTTCAACATAATCACCCAGCTCTACAGTTTCATCGTCATACTGCGCGGCTTCCAGAGTCATTTCCAGAGTTGGCGCCGTTACTTCATCCACGGCTTTCCAGCGACGGTAAGTATCGAAGTCGCCCGTTTTACGATCAATCGCAACACGCACGTCAATTTCAGCTTCGTACTTTTTCTTTGTTGCTGTTGCCAGTGCGATCTCCAATGCTTCGAAGATACGCTCACGCGGAACAGCTTTCTCGTTGGATACCGCTTCAACGACAGCCAAGATTTCTTTGTTCATTTCTAATGCCCCAATTTAGCGGTTAGAATTTTGGAACCAGGTTGGCTTTGGCAATATTGCTAAGCGCAAAGGTTTCTTCATCGCCTTTCACGTTCAACGTGACTAGCTCACCGTCAACGGCAACAATGTCACCTTTCCACTTACGGCGATTGTTCATCGCCATTTTCAGGACCAGGCTGACCTCGTGGCCAATAAACTGCTCATAATGTGCCGCTCTGAACAGCGGACGTTCCAGACCCGGGGAAGAAACCTCCAGGTTATAAGCAACAGTAATAGGATCTTCAACATCCATCACTGCACTGATCTGACGGCTCACGTCGGCACAATCATCGACTGTGATACCGTTTTCGTGGTCAATGAACACACGCAACGTGGAATGTTCACCCGCACGAATAAACTCCAGACCCACCAGTTCATAGCCCAAGGCAGTAACTGGCGCGTCCAGTAGTTCAGTTAGTTGCATCTCTAAAGCGGTCAAGACAACCCCCTGGAAACAAAAAAAGGGCATTAAAGCCCAGTAGATACCTGAATGGTCATGTTTCAGATAATAAAAAACCCCGAATTACGGGGTTTATTATCTCTGGACCCTGATAGCTAAAACCTCTTAAGGTTATAGCAGAAAAACGAAATCGATTCTGTTCCGGGAATCGTCGTCTTTCAAAACTCGGTTATGGCGCCGGTTTAATCTGGGCGGCAATCCATCGATGGCCTGAGAAAATAACTCAAACCTTCGTCCAAGTTGGTTGCGGGGGCCGGATTTGAACCGACGACCTTCGGGTTATGAGCCCGACGAGCTACCAAGCTGCTCCACCCCGCGTCCGTAATTCTGAGAGCGATTATATCTCTCAGTGGTTACTCTTTCAAGTAACGGAAACAATGGTGCCGAGAAGGGGACTTGAACCCCTACACCTTACGGCACTAGCACCTCATGCTAGCGTGTCTACCAATTTCACCATCTCGGCAAATCTGTTAATTACTGAGGAATATCGCTATTTACAGGCGCTTGCTCAGTTGTATCAACAGCTTGTTCTTGTTGTGCTGGGGCACTTAAGTTTTCCCAGCCACTTGTTGCATCCGCTTGTTTTGCGCTTAAATTGCCCAGAACCAAGCTGATCACAAAAAATACAGTTGCAAAAATTGCAGTCATTCGGGTCAAAAAATTACCAGAGCCGCTGGCACCGAACAAAGTTCCTGATGCACCAGCCCCGAATGAGGCTCCCATATCTGCGCCTTTACCCTGTTGAACCAGAACCAGGCCAATTACACCAAGCGCAGCCAACAGATAAATCACAAGTAGAATTTCGTACATGGGTTCCACCTATGTTCCATAGTGTTGTGCCGGCTTTGCAACAGCAGTGCCAGCGCACCCCTTTGTCAGGAGCGAGGGAATACTAGCGAATGCCGACAGGAGTGACAAGCGATTTTTCTCAGAATGTAGTGATTGATGAATCGCTTGTGTAATAAATAAACAGTTTTCAGATAAGGATTCCGGTTAAAGACTGACAAACCGGAATCCCTTTCAAGGCAAGCTGTTAACAGCACTCTTTCACAGCAGCAGCAATCGACAAGGCCGAATCACTCACCAGAGTACCGTCTTCACCTTCAACCATGACACGAATGAGCGGCTCAGTACCAGATTTACGCAATAATACGCGACCACGCTCACCGAGTTTCGCTTCTGCGGCTGCTTTTGCGCTCAGTACCGCCTCAGATTCCAATGGGTTGGAATCGCCAGCGAAACGGACATTTTCCAGCACTTGCGGGAACATTGTCAGCCCTTCACACAAGGTTTTGAGTGACAATTTACTGCTGACAATTGAGGCCATCACCTGCAGGCCAGCCACTATGCCGTCACCTGTCGTCACTTTGTCCAGCACTATGACATGGCCAGAGTTTTCCGCGCCAATGGTCCACTGGTTTTTAACCAGCTCTTCCATCACATAGCGATCGCCGACCTGAGCGCGAACAAACGGGATACCCAGATTTTTCAGCGCCAGCTCCATCCCCAGGTTTGTCATTAATGTACCTACGACGCCCCCTTTCAGCTCGCCACGACGCAATGCATCACGGGCAATGATATACGCAATCTGGTCACCGTCGACCTTGTTACCGTCTTCATCGACCATGATCACCCGGTCACCATCACCGTCCAGTGCAATACCGAAATCCGCTTTTTCCTGCAGGACTTTAGCCTGCAAGGCGCGCACATCCGTAGCCCCGACCTCGGCGTTGATATTAATACCATTTGGCTCGCAGCCCAGTGTGATCACTTCCGCACCCAGCTCGCGAAAGACGTTCGGCGCAATGTGATAAGTGGCACCGTGAGCGCAGTCGACAACAACCTTATAGCCTTCCAGGCTCAAATGGGATGGAAACGTTCCCTTGCAAAATTCGATGTAACGGCCGGCCGCATCGTTAATCCGATAGGCTTTGCCGAGGCTGGCAGATTCGACACAGACCAGTTCTTTATCCATTTCAGCTTCGATGGCCGCTTCTACAGCGTCAGGCAGTTTGGTCCCTTCAGATGAGAAGAACTTGATACCGTTGTCATAATACGGGTTATGAGAGGCCGAAATCACAATGCCAGCTTCAGCACGAAATGTCCGCGTCAGATAGGCCACGGCAGGTGTCGGCATTGGCCCGGTAAATGCGGCCTGCAAACCAGCGGCGGCCAAACCGGCTTCCAGTGCAGATTCCAGCATATAACCGGAAATACGTGTGTCTTTTCCAATAATGACTTTTTTAGTGCCCTGCTGTGACAACACGCGGCCCGCCGCCCAGCCCAGTTTCAATACAAACTCAGGGGTGATGGGTGACTGGCCAACACGGCCACGGACACCATCGGTGCCGAAATATTTACGTTCAGCCATTAATATTCGCTCCTAGCGCTTTATTTTCCTGTTCAAGCGTCATACGGCAGACAGCCAGTACATCCTGTGTTTCACGGGTATCATGGACACGGATAATCTGGGCGCCTTTCATCGCTGCAATGGCAGCGCAGGCCAGGCTCCCTGCCAGTGCTTCCGCAGGTGTTTTATTCAGTAATTTACAAATCATGGATTTTCTGGACATTCCTACCAGCAGCGGTAAGCCAAACTGATGGAACTGCTCCAAATGTGCCAGCAACTGATAATTGTGTTCCAGGGTTTTACCAAAACCGTACCCAGGATCCAGCAACAGTTGATCACGACGAATACCGGCTTTTTCACAGGCTTGAATGCGCTCCGAAAGAAACGTATTCACATCTGACAGCAGGTCATCATAATGCGGCTGATGTTGCATTGTACGCGGTTGGCCCTGCATATGCATTAAACAAATAGGAACACCGGCAGCCGCAGCGGCTTCCATTGCACCCGGCTCAAGCAGTGCGCGAATATCATTAATTAAATCGGCCCCGGCATTGACGGTTTCAGTCATTACTTGCGCTTTACTGGTATCCACTGAGATCCAGCAATCAAATCGCTGGGCAATTGCTTCCACAATAGGCACAACACGGTCGAGCTCTTCCGCGACTAACACATCGGCCGCACCGGGTCGGGTCGATTCACCGCCAATATCAATGATACTGGTTCCGACGGCCAGCATGTCTTCAACATGTCTTAAGGCGTCGTCCAACTGATTGAATTTACCGCCATCAGAAAATGAATCCGGGGTGAAATTGAGGATTCCCATGGCATGAGGATAAGAAAGGTCTAATATTTTTTCTTTGCTTTTCAGTAACAAGGCCCATTACTCCTGACTGGGGGAGCGCTCATACTATACCGAGGCTCGCTTGTTTCTTTACAACTGAACTGAGAATATCTGACACAGCAGAAACAAAAAACCCCGAGTCACCCCGGGGTTTTATATTCACCGCCAGGCATCAGGCCTGCGGTTTATCATTTTCTTCGCTGTGGTGTGGCTGAACCTGCTCAGGCTTCTCAGCCGGCTTGTCGCTTGCCGCATCATTGGCTTTGTCTTGTGACTCAGGAGCTTCCGCTTTCAGGGTGTCATCTTTGTCACCCCAGCCTTTTGGTGCGCGAATTTCAGATTTACGCTCCATCAGGTCGTCAAGCTGACCCGCATCTATGGTCTCATACTTCATCAATGCATCTTTCATTGAGTGAAGAATATCCATATTACCCGCCAGGATTTCACGCGCTCGCTCATAGTTACGGTCGATAATGGCACGAACTTCAGTATCAATAGTACGCGCAGTATCATCAGACATGTGTTTTGTCTTAGTCACTGAACGACCCAGGAATACTTCACCCTCATCTTCCGCGTACAGCAGAGGACCCAATTTATCCGAGAAGCCCCACTGAGTAACCATTTTACGAGCAATATCAGTCGCACGCTCAATGTCGTTTGATGCACCGGTAGAGACTTTTTCTACCCCGTAGATCAGCTCTTCTGCCAGTCGGCCACCGTACAGGCTGGAAATCATCGACTCCAGATACTCTTTGGAGTGGCTGACGCGATCCTGCTCCGGCAGGTACATGGTCACACCCAGTGCCCGACCCCGAGGGATAATGGACACTTTATAAACCGGGTCATGATCCGGTACCAGTCGGCCAATAATGGCATGGCCCGCTTCGTGATAAGCAGTCGATTCTTTCTGCTCTTCAGACATCACCATAGATTTACGCTCAGCGCCCATCATGATCTTGTCTTTCGCCAGTTCGAATTCCACCATAGACACAGTACGCTTGTTGCCACGGGCAGCAAACAGCGCCGCTTCATTCACCAGGTTGGCCAGATCAGCACCAGAGAAACCTGGCGTACCACGGGCAATCAGTGATGGTTCAACATCCCCATCCAGCGGTACCTTGCGCATGTGCACTTTCAGGATTTGTTCACGGCCACGCACATCGGGCAGACCGACAACGACCTGACGGTCGAAACGACCAGGACGCAACAGGGCCGGGTCCAGAACATCTGGTCGGTTGGTAGCTGCAATCACGATAATACCTTCGTGACCTTCGAAACCATCCATTTCCACCAGCATCTGGTTA
The DNA here is from genome assembly GCF_019204055.1 of Photobacterium sp. WH24. Classification (NCBI taxonomy): domain Bacteria; kingdom Pseudomonadati; phylum Pseudomonadota; class Gammaproteobacteria; order Vibrionales; family Vibrionaceae; genus Photobacterium; species Photobacterium sp. WH24. The sequence goes on from NZ_JAGSOZ010000002.1 coordinate 46,319, forward strand.
AGTGTCTGCTCACGTTCATCGTGACCACCACCAACGCCCGCACCACGCTGTCGACCTACTGCATCAATTTCATCGATGAAAATAATACAAGGTGCCGCTTTCTTAGCCTGTTCAAACATGTCACGGACACGGGATGCACCCACACCGACAAACATTTCGACGAAGTCAGAACCAGAGATAGTAAAGAAAGGGACTTTCGCTTCACCGGCGATGGCTTTGGCCAGTAAGGTTTTACCCGTACCAGGAGGACCTACCATCAGCACACCGGTTGGAATTTTACCACCCAGTTTCTGGAAGCGGCTAGGATCACGCAGGTAATCCACCAGCTCTTTCACGTCTTCTTTGGCTTCATCGCAGCCGGCAACGTCGTTGAACGTTGTTTTAATCTGGTCTTCACTCATCATGCGTGCTTTAGATTTGCCGAACGACATGGCACCTTTGCCACCTCCGCCCTGCATCTGGCGCATAAAGAAAATCCAGACCCCGATCAGTAACAGCATCGGGAACCAGGATATGAAGATAGAAGCCAGTAAGCTCGGCTCTTCCGGTGGTGTCCCAACCACTTTTACGTTGGCATTAATCAGATCGTCCAGCAATTTCTGATCATTCAGGACAGGCAAGTAAGTCACATAACGGGTGTTATCACGCTTAAATACCGTAATTTCACGATCACTGAACCGTACTTCCCTAATCTGATCCTGACCGATTTCCCGGACAAAAGTCGTATAGTCGACTTGACGGCCAGCACTATCTCCCGGACCGAAGCTCTGAAAAACAGACATCAGCACCACGGCGATGACTAACCACAAAATCAAGTTTTTTGCCATGTCACTCAAGGTGTTAACCTCGCGATAACTTTAAAGATGAATGTAGGGTACTACAGTTTATAACCTGTAGCCACAATATAGACTTCACGGGAGCGATCCCTGGATGAGTCTGGTTTACGGATTTTAACTGCCTTGAACATGCTGCGCACCTCAGCCAGATACTGATCGAAGCCTTCGCCCTGGAAAACTTTTACCGCAAAACTTCCATTGGGCGCAAGCACCTGCCTGCACATATCTAATGCTAGTTCAACAAGATACATTGCTCTAGGCTGATCTGACGCCAGATTGCCGCTCATGTTCGGCGCCATGTCAGACAAAACAACATCAACCATATCAGGCTGAATTCGCTCAAGTAATGCATCCAGCACAGCTTCTTCACGGAAGTCGCCCTGTAAAAAGCTCACACCAGGCAGGGAATCCATTGGCAGAATATCACAGGCAATCACTTGCCCTGAATCGCCAACAACACTGGCCGCATACTGAGACCAGCCCCCGGGTGCAGCACCCAGATCGACAACTGTCATCCCTGGTTTTAACAACTTATCTTTGCTCTGGATTTCCTCCAGTTTGAAAATGGCTCGGGAACGGTAACCCTTTTTCTGGGCTTCCATGACATACTTATCATCAAAATGTTCCTTCAGCCAGCGTCCAGAACTGGCAGAATGTTTCTTTTTACTCATGCATTACCCAATGCGAATCAACCCAACAGCCGATGGTTCCCGTTCTGGTTCAGCAGTACTACTTTTACTGTGGCCCAGAGTTGGCAGGAACACCAGCGTAACGAAACAACGTTAGTCATATTGACTAGATGGCGTTAGAATACCCTGTTTTCAACCCTTGTTATAGATATTGAGTCACCATGAATCTAAGCACCAAACAGAAGCAATACCTGAAAGGCCTTGCTCACAGCCTCAAGCCTGTAGTCCTGATGGGCGCCAACGGCCTGACTGAAGCCGTGCTGTCTGAAATCGAACTGTCCCTGAACCACCATGAACTGATCAAGGTGAAGGTTGCCGCTGAAGAGCGCGAAACCAAGCTGTTGATTGTTGATGCCATCGTTCGTGAAACTCAGGCTGAAAAGGTACAGGTTATCGGTAATATCCTGGTGCTGTACCGTCAGTCGGAAGACAGGAAAATCGAACTTCCCCGCAAATAAAAAAGGCCGCCAACGCGGCCTTTTTTACTTTTCAAGGCCCGGTTGCTGTTACATTTATTAACAATAAAGCACCAGGCCCTGACCATTAAACGTACTCGACCTTTTCGATCTCAAACTCTTTTCGGCCGCCAGGCGTGGCAATACTGACTTCATCACCTTCCTGTTTACCAATCAAACCACGGGCAATTGGCGAATTAACCGAAATCAGACCTTTCTTAATATCAGCTTCATCATCCCCTACGATGCAGTAAGTCACTTCACCGTCAGTATTCACATCCAGCAAAGTCACTGTGGAGCCAAAAATCACTTTTCCGTGATTCGTCATCTTAGTGACATCAATAACCTGAGCAACAGACAACTTATACTCAATATCGCGAATCTGTGCTTCACAGATCCCCTGCTCCTCTCGGGCCGCGTGATACTCCGCATTCTCTTTCAGGTCACCCAGCTCACGAGCTTCAGCAATGGCCTCTGTAATCTGTGGACGACGTTTCATCAAGGCGTCCAGCTCTTGACGCAGCTGCTGTTCGCCGCGGACTGTCATTGGGATCTTTTCCATAAAGTAATCTACCTCGAAACGCCAGAAAAGCAGGATTGCTTTTCGGACAAAAAAAAAGCCAGCCCAGCACAAGTCTGGGCTAACGCATGAATAGAAGAAACGGCTTTTCTGCCTAACAAGATACCTAATACACGACCTCGGATGCAACCTCTGTCTACAGCTTGCGGTTTAGTCGCTGTCTATCCATCATATTACGTTGCTTGCAGCCCTGCACAATTTCGCAGTGCGGCCGCCAGAAGCTGCTTTTGCCTGAGCTCCCTGCTGCACAAGCACGATGGTATTCGGAATAGGAAAATATATCTTACAGGATATTAACGAACTTTCATTGCCACTCTGCTCTCTTACCCCCTATGATTGCCAGTTAGGTTTACAACGGCTCTTCACCATTATGAAAAAGAAAGTTGGCTTATTTCTCGCTGCACTCGTGTTATCCCATTCGGTATTTGCCGAATTTTCTCCTGATGTGGCGATGACATCACTCCCCTCAGGGCATGATCTGGCTCTCATTATTACTGACCCGGCAACGGGCAACGCCATTTTCAGCCAGCGTGCTGAACAATTGCAGGCTCCCGCCAGCACTCAGAAACTGCTGACGGCCTTAGCTGCCAGACTGTACCTGGATCAAAACTTTCGTTTTACTACTCGGCTAGAGCAGAACAAAGAGCACTATATTATCCGCTTCAGTGGCGATCCAACGCTATCGCGTGGAGATCTTGCTGCTATGCTGCACGCTTTGAAGCAAAAAGGTGTACATCGCATCAAAGGGAATATCTACCTCAACGGCAGCCAGTTTACCGGCTACGAACAAGCATCCGGCTGGCCCTGGGATAGCCTTGGCGTCTGTTACAGTGCCCCGGCCAGCAGTATCACTCTGGAACACAACTGTGTTCAGGCGGCCTTATACAGTGACCGGCCACTAGGCCAGCCGACCCGGCTTCATATCCCTGCCCATCAGCCAGTCAGTGCCACCAGCTTTGCCAAAGTCGTCAGCAAAGCGCAGCAAAAATCCACCTTCTGTTCTTTGGAGCTGCAAACCCAGCCTGGCAACCATTACCAGCTCAACGGCTGCCTGCCGCAGCGGGACAAGCCCTTGCCGCTGAATTTTGCGGTCGTGGATACCGAGGCCTATGTCCGCGATGTGCTATTGCAAGAGCTCGACAGAAGAGGCATAGCTTTTGATGGCGAAATCCTGCGCGATGATACTCAAACAGGCCAGCAGATCACCAGTCACAGCTCTGCACCCTTACCGGCATTGCTGAAAATTATGCTGGAAGATTCTGACAACCTGATTGCCGATAACCTTGCCAAAACCCTGGGGCAGCGCTTCTATGATCAACCGGGCAGTTTTCACAATGGCACTGAAGCAATCAAGCAGATCATAGCTGAGCATACCGGCATCGATCTGAGCCGGGCGGTGCTGGCCGACGGTTCTGGCTTATCCCGGGACAACCGCATCATGGCCAGTGATATGATGAAAGTAATGACTTACATCTACCAGCATAATGACAGCCTGAACTTGCTTGCTGATTTGCCCGTTTCTGGCGAATCGGGCACCCTGCGTTACCGCCAGAGTATCCGGCATGAGCCGCTGAAAAGTCGACTGGCCGCTAAATCGGGTTCTCTCTACGGCACTTTCAATTTAGCCGGCGTGATGACAGCCAAATCCGGCAAACCTTTATTATTTGTTCAGTTTGTCACTAACTATCTGCCACCAGAAAAAACAGAAGATGCCCCAGCTGTCATGCCGGAAATTTTCAGATTCGAACGTCAGTTATATACAGATCTGTATGAATCGTTTTAACCAGATACAAGCTTGAGCCGCGAGCTGCCATTCTGAATGGCACAAAAAAGCCCGTCGTTTCACAACGACGGGCTTCTTATTACTTTGTCAGGGCGCTGTTAAGCCTTGTTCAGTCTTGCGTGAAGCTCTTGCACTGAGGTCACCTTATTACGGTCATCCGCAGTCAGTGCCATACAAGTGGCAAACGCAGCATTCAGGGTAGTGGTGTAATTCACCTTCTCCAGCAAGGCACCGCGGCGCAACACTTTAGAATCTTCAATCGCCTGACGGCCTTCTGCGGTGTTGATGATATAGCTGTACTCGTTGTTCTTGATACGGTCAAGAATATGAGGACGGCCTTCATGCACCTTGTTCACCAGGCGTGGATTAATCCCCGCTTCGCCCAGAATCACCGCAGTACCGTGGGTCGCATCCAGCTCGTAACCCAGCTTCACCAGCTTAGCAGCCAGGTCGACCACACGGCGTTTGTCATTATTACGGACAGACAGCAGTGCGCGGCCGGCATTTTCACGGCTGTGCTCTTTGCCACAGCCCAGTTCAGCCTTGGCGAAAGCTTCTGCGAACGTATCACCCACACCCATCACTTCGCCGGTCGAGCGCATTTCCGGACCAAGCAGCGGGTCGACACCCGGGAACTTGTTGAAAGGCAGCACCACTTCCTTCACTGAGTAGTAAGGAGGAATGATTTCCTTAGTGAAACCTTGTTGTTCCAGTGTCTGACCGGCCATCACACGCGCGGCAATTTTCGCCAGTGGTGCACCCGTTGCTTTGGAGACAAAAGGTACAGTCCGTGCGGCACGAGGGTTAACTTCAATCAGGTACACTTCGTTGTCTTTAACTGCAAACTGGGTATTCATCAGGCCGCGAACACCCAACTCAAAGGCCAGCTTCTCAACCTGACGACGCATTTCATCCTGAATTTCCTGGCTCAGGGTATATGCAGGCAGCGAGCAGGCTGAATCACCTGAGTGAACACCCGCTTGCTCGATATGCTCCATGATACCGCCGATCACCACACGCTCGCCGTCACAGATGGCATCCACATCCACTTCCGTGGCATCATCCAGGAAGCGATCCAGCAGCACAGGCGATTCGTTCGAGACGCTGACCGCTTCGTTGAAATAACGGCGCAAGTCATTTTCGTCGTACACGATTTCCATCGCACGACCGCCCAGTACATACGAAGGACGCACCACCAACGGGAAACCGATATCTTTCGATTTCTCAATAGCCTGTTCCATCGCTGTTACTGTCGCATTTTCCGGCTGCTTCAGGCCCAGGCGCTCAACAGCGGCCTGGAAACGTTCACGGTCTTCGGCGCGGTCAATCGCATCAGGGCTGGTACCAATAATTGGCACACCTGCCGCTTCCAGTGCACGCGCCAGTTTGAGTGGCGTTTGGCCACCGTACTGAACGATGACACCTTTAGGCTTCTCAACACGCACGATAGCCAGTACATCTTCCAGCGTAACCGGCTCAAAATACAGACGATCCGAGGTGTCGTAATCAGTGGAAACTGTCTCAGGGTTACAGTTCACCATGATGGTTTCGTAACCGTCTTCGCGCAGGGCCAGCGATGCGTGTACGCAGCAGTAATCGAATTCGATACCCTGCCCGATACGGTTTGGACCACCACCCAGCACCATAATCTTGTCACGATCAGTCGGGTTGGCTTCACACTCTTCGTCATAAGACGAGTACATGTAAGCTGTGTCTGAAGAGAACTCAGCCGCACAGGTATCCACACGCTTATAAACAGGGTGAATATCGTGACGGTCACGTTCTTTGCGAATTTCCAGCTCAGCCACACCCAGCAGTTTAGCCAGTCGGGCATCCGAGAAGCCTTTGCGCTTCAGTTTACGCAGGAAATCGCCGGTCAGACCCGCAAAACCATCTTCTTTGACCTTGGCTTCCATTTGGACGATCTCTTCGATCTGTACCAGGAACCAGCGGTCGACATTGGTCAGATTAAAGACGCCATCCACAGACAGCCCGGCACGGAAGGCATCAGCGATATACCAGATACGCTCAGCACCGGCTTCTTTCAGCTCGTGGCGAATTTTAGTCAGCGCTTCAGGATCGTCCAGATCCACCATTTCATCAAAGCCGTTGGCACCCACTTCCAGGCCACGCAGTGCTTTTTGCAGTGATTCCTGCTGGTTACGGCCGATGGCCATCACTTCACCAACAGATTTCATCTGAGTCGTCAGACGATCGTTGGCACCTGCGAACTTTTCAAAGTTGAAGCGTGGGATCTTAGTAACAACGTAGTCTATGGTTGGTTCGAACGAGGCCGGTGTTGCGCCACCCGTGATGTCGTTCATCAGCTCATCCAGCGTGAAACCTATCGCCAGCTTGGCGGCCACTTTGGCAATCGGGAAGCCGGTCGCTTTCGAAGCCAGGGCTGACGAGCGGGAAACACGCGGGTTCATCTCAATGATAACCATACGGCCATCTTTCGGATTAATACCGAACTGGACGTTTGAGCCACCGGTTTCCACGCCGATTTCGCGCAGTACCGCCAGCGACGCATTACGCATCAGCTGGTATTCTTTGTCCGTCAGCGTCTGGGCAGGCGCAACTGTGATGGAGTCACCGGTGTGAATACCCATTGGATCGAAGTTTTCAATGGCGCAGACGATGATGCAGTTGTCGTTCTTATCACGAACCACTTCCATCTCGTACTCTTTCCAGCCAATCAGGGACTCGTCAATCAGCAGTTCATTGGTCGGTGATAAATCCAGACCACGGCGACAAATTTCTTCAAATTCTTCTTTGTTATAGGCGATACCACCGCCTGTACCACCCATGGTGAAAGACGGACGGATGATACAGGGGAAGCCGACCATATCGAGGACTTTGTAGGCTTCTTCCATGGTTTTCGCGGTATCGGCGCGCGGACACTCCAGACCAATCGACTTCATGGCTTTATCAAAGCGTGAACGGTCTTCGGCTTTGTCGATCGCATCAGCCGTTGCACCAATCATTTCTACGCCGAATTCGGCCAGTACGCCGTGACGCTCCAGATCCAGCGCACAGTTCAGTGCAGTCTGGCCGCCCATAGTCGGCAGGACCGCATCTGGACGCTCTTTTTCAATGATCTTGCGTACAACTTCCCAGTGGATAGGCTCAATATATGTCGCATCCGCCATTTCCGGATCGGTCATGATAGTGGCCGGGTTCGAGTTCACCAGGATAACGCGGTAACCTTCCTCACGCAGCGCTTTACACGCTTGAGCACCTGAATAGTCGAACTCACACGCCTGGCCAATCACGATAGGACCGGCACCCAGAATCAGAACACTTTGTATGTCAGTACGTTTTGGCATCGTTTACTACTCCGGCTTAGGCGCTGTGCTGTTTAATCAGGTCGATAAAGTGGTCAAAAAGTGGTGCCGCATCGTGCGGACCCGGGCTGGCTTCAGGGTGACCCTGGAAGCTGAAAGCCGGTTTGTCGGTACGGTGGATGCCCTGCAGGGAGCCATCGAACAGCGACTTGTGGGTGGCACGCAGGTTATCTGGCAGTGTGTCTTCATCAGCCGCAAAACCGTGGTTCTGGCTGGTGATCATCACAACATTACGGTCCAGATCTTTGACCGGGTGGTTGGCACCATGGTGACCAAATTTCATTTTCACCGTCTTGGCACCGCTTGCCAGCGCCAGGATCTGGTGCCCCAGGCAGATGCCAAACACAGGCAGGCCTTTGTCCAGAAATGTTTTCGTCGCTTCAATCGCGTAAGTGCAAGGCTCCGGGTCGCCCGGGCCATTCGACAGGAAAACACCATCCGGATTCATCGCCAGCACTTCTTCTGCTGAGGTTTCTGCCGGAACGACCGTCAGGCGGCAACCACGGTCAACCAGCATGCGCAGGATATTACGCTTGGCACCGAAGTCATAAGCCACTACGTGGTAAGGTAACTCACCGGCCTCTTTAGCTTCCGGCAGCCCGCCTTCCAGCGTCCAGGAACCCTGTGCCCAGCTGTAGCTTTCTTTAGTCGACACGACCTTCGCCAGATCCATCCCTTTCAGGCCAGGAAAAGCTTTGGCTTTTTCCAGAGCCAGCGCCGCATCGAGATTGTCGCCCGCCATGATGCAACCATTCTGCGCACCTTTCTCACGCAGCAGACGGGTCAGTTTACGGGTGTCGATGTCAGCGATACCAACAATATTTTGAGATTTCAGATAATCAGACAGTGTCTGCTGGGAGCGGAAGTTTGAAGCAATAAGAGGGAGGTCGCGAATTACCAGGCCTTGCGCGTGGATTGCAGTAGATTCTTCGTCTTCGGAATTGGTTCCGGTATTGCCAATGTGGGGATAAGTAAGAGTGACAATCTGTTGAGAGTAAGAGGGGTCAGTGAGAATTTCCTGGTACCCCGTCATCGAGGTATTGAAAACAACTTCACCAACGGCCGAACCATCTGCACCGATGGGTACGCCGTGGAACACAGTCCCGTCTTCAAGGACTAACAGCGCCGATTTGTTCAAGACAACCTCCAATCTTCATAAAAACGCAAATAAAACAGATAAAATTGCATTTACCCATTCCATAGAAAGTCAAAACCCCAGTCAAGCCGAATTTTGACAAATTGCGCGCATTCTAGTGATCCATGCCCAAACTGTCAACAACAGAGGGAAATTAAATTTTAAATATCGACCACTCCGACCGCTTAAGCCACCAAACCAGAGAAAGCATATCTTTTCCTGCCTTTTTCCATCGGCCTTCCGGGCTGCATGTTCAGGCAACCGTTTGCCAAGCCAGCCAAACACTCACTATAAATTATCAAACGGATAAACCATAAAAATCAGGCAAGATAACACCTACTTTTACCACACAGGAAGGGTCAAGGCGCAACAAGCACACAAAAAAGCAAGCAAACCCTTGGATTTACAGTGAAGAGCACAACAAGAATGCTTTCTCGCTCAGTTTGATGATTTATGCAAAATGAAGGAGACTAAAAACAGAGAACTGAGCAGAACACTGCAGCCGGAACCGGCTGCAGTGTGACAGAAGTGAGTTACAGATCGTTCAGGCCAAGCACATCCTGCATGGTATAAAAACCCGCCGGTTGCTTATCCAGCCAAGCCGCCGCGCGGACTGCACCGTTGGCAAATGTCATGCGGTCTGTCGCTTTGTGAGTGATTTCGACCCGCTCGCCAATATCAGCAAACATAGCCGTGTGCTCGCCGATAATGTCGCCGGCGCGAATCGTCGCGAAGCCGATCTCATCACGGCTGCGCTCACCGGTAATCCCTTCACGGGCATAGACAGCAACATCGCTCAGTTTTTTCCCCATTGCGCCGGCAATCGCCTCGCCCATGCCCAGCGCCGTGCCGGAAGGCGCGTCGACTTTGTGTCTGTGGTGGGCTTCTATGATTTCGATATCACAGTAATCCCCCATGATCTTGGCCGCTTTCTCCAGTAGCTTGAACGTCAGGTTGACGCCGACACTGTAGTTGGGGGCCATCACAACGGCTATCTGGCTGGCGGCTGCATCGATCCGGGCTTTTTCTTCTTCACTAAAACCGGTTGTCCCAATGACAATTTTCTTATTATGGCGCTGGCACAGCGCCAGATTCGCCAGTGTTGCAACTGGCGCAGTGAAATCAATCAGCACATCAAAATCATTGATCGCTTTTTCAATATCATCGACCACAGCCACTTCCAGCTTGCCAATACCCGCCAGCTCACCGGCATCAACGCCGATCAAGCTGCTCTGAGGACGCTCAGTCGCCGCACCCACCTGTGCCTGCCCAGACTGTGCTGTCGCTTTCAGTAACTGGCGTCCCATTCGCCCTGCCGCACCGGCAATCGCGATTCTGACCATAGCTGTTTCTCCTTAAAACATTCAGCAGATGAAGGTCTGTTTATCTTTCAGGGCCAGGTTTACCGGCCAACACCACGCCAAGACCATGAAAGATAAACAGCCCATTAATCTAGCCTGTATAACGGTGAAAAAAAACCCCGGTTATAACCGGGGTTCCATAAATAATCCTGCGACGGGCTGCTCAGCCTACATTTTTGACCTGCAATTCGCGCGGCACTTCAAAAAACATATTTTCTTCGCGGCCGCTCAGCTCTTCCACTTCGCCACCGGCCAGAGCCTGAATTCGCGCGATAATCTGGTTGACCAGCGCTTCCGGCGCAGAGGCGCCCGCAGTCACGCCCACACTCGTTTTGCCGGTCAGCCAGTTGGCATCAACATCTTCGGCACAGTCCGTCAGGTAGCTTGGGGTACCCAGCTTTTCTGCTAATTCACGCAGGCGATTGGAGTTTGAGGAGTTCTTTGACCCCACCACTATCATCACATCGACGCTGGCGGCCATTTCACGCACGGCATCCTGGCGATTCTGGGTTGCATAACAGATGTCATCTTTGCGCGGTCCCTGAATCTCCGGAAAGACCTGTCGCAAGCGATCAATGACCTCTGCGGTTTCGTCCACCGACAAAGTCGTCTGACTAACATAATGCAGGTTACCCGGATCTCTCACCACAGTTTTCAGCTTGTCAACATCGACCGGGGTTTCAACCAGGTACATACCGCCCGTATCGCTGGCGTACTGGCCCATAGTCCCTTCGACTTCAGGGTGACCGGCGTGGCCGATCAACACCACTTCCATATCGCGGCGACTGGCGCGGGCCACTTCCATATGGACTTTGGTGACCAGAGGGCATGTCGCATCAAACACGGTTAACTTACGTGCTTTAGCTTCATTACGAACGGCCTGAGACACTCCGTGAGCAGAAAAAATAACAATATTATCATCCGGCACTTCGCTCAGCTCTTCGACAAAGACGGCCCCACGCTGTTTCAGTCCTTCAACCACAAACCGGTTGTGAACCACCTCATGGCGCACGTAAATAGGCGGCTGATACAGCTCCAGCGCACGCTCAACGATACTGATTGCCCGATCAACACCGGCACAGAAACCACGAGGGTTAGCAAGTACGATTTTCATATCTGAGGACTCTTTACCTTCATCCTTCCACTCTTGATCTCAAGATGACCAGGAGCGGATATGGGTTTACCCTTCGATGCCGACCACTTCAACATCAAAGGTCACCCGCTGGCCGGCCAGCGGGTGATTGAAATCAACAGTGACAGAATCACCGACCACAGCGGTAATCACACCAGGGATATCCTGCCCGTCCGGGCCGCTGAATGCAATGATAGCGCCGACTTCTGCCGGAGCGTCAGAGCCAAAGCGGGTTAAATCAACATGATGGATATTGTCAGGGTTCGGCATACCGAATGCATCTTCCGGCTCAAGCACAAACTGGTTTTTCTCGCCCTGCGCCAGGCCAAGCAGGCAACGTTCAAAGTTGTCAGTCAGGCTGCCATCGCCCATACGAAACTTAGCCGGTTTCCCCATAGACTGAGTAGACTCAGCGACAGAGCCGTCTTCCAGCTTGATGGAAAAGTGCATTAAAACTTCACTGTTGTGCGTGATGACCGACATACATACATCCTGATTACGAATTACTGAGTGATACGGCAGGCCTTAATTATCATGCTTACCGGATAAATCCATCGCTTTTTACAATAAAGCGCCGCCCATCGCAACGAGCAGCGCCTGGTTCGTGAGCCTGAACGCCTTACTGGCTTGCTTTGGTCTTGGTCTTTCCGGCCAGAAACCCTTCCAGAATGATAAGACCCGCGCCAACGCAGATTGCCGAGTCGGCAATATTAAACGCCGGCCAGTGGTGCTGCCCGATATAGAAATCGAGAAAATCCACCACAAAGCCATGGTACAGACGATCAAACAGGTTACCGAGTGCGCCACCTATGATTAGCGCATAGGCAGAGTTGACCATAGTATGGCTGGCTGGAGTGCGGCGCATCCAGACCATGAGTAACGCAGTCACCCCTAAGGCAATGGCGGTAAACAACCAGCGCTGCCAGCCGCTGGCATCACTGAGAAAACTGAAAGCCGCGCCGTAGTTATGCACATACAGCAGATTAAAGAAGGGCAAGACTTCAATGCGGTTAGGCCAGCCGTAACCCATGCTGTCCATCACCAGCAGCTTAGTACCGATATCGATGGCAAAGACCAGAACCGCCAGCCACAGCCAGCGGATTCCGGATTGCTTCAAAGCAGGTAAATTACTCATCAGGCAAACTTGCGCTCTTCACCCTGACCATCAATGTTGGTCACACAGCGGCCACAAATTTCTTCATGCCCGGCAATGGTGCCGACATCGGCCACATGGTGCCAGCAGCGATCACACTTAGCCGCGTCCGATGCTGTCACCAGCACCGACAGGCCAGCCACGTCAGTCGGTTTCGCCTCTGCCGGCTTGCTGTCAGTCAACGCCACCTGGGCTTTAGAAGTCAGTAGTACAAAGCGCAGCTCATTTTCCAGACTGTTCAGCTTGTCCGCCAGCTCAGGTTCGGCAAACAGCGTCACCTCTGCCTGCAGCGCACCGCCAAGGCGTTTTTCGTTACGCGCTTCTTCCAGCAGTTTGTTCACAGCGCCGCGAACCGCCTGGATCTCAGTCCAGAATTCGTTGCTGAAAGCATCATTTTCAGACAGCTCAAACAGGCCTTCAAACCACTCGCCGGTGAAGACAAAGGTGTCACGCTCGCCCGGCATCTCATTCCAGATTTCATCGGCGGTGAAAGACATGATTGGCGCCATCCAGCGAACCAGAGCTTCGACAATATAATACAAAGCGGTCTGGCAGCTGCGCTGAGCATGACCACCACGTTTGGCGGTGTACTGGCGATCTTTGATCACATCGAGATAGAAAGAGCCCATTTCGATCGAACAAAAGTGCATCAGGCGTTGGGTCACTGTGTGCAGATTGTATTCATCGTAAGCTTGGATGATTTCATCCTGTGCCGCTTTCGCTTGCGCGACTGCCCAGCGATCCAACGCAACCATCTCTTCCGCTGGCACGCAGTCGGTGGCCGGGTTGAAGCCACTCAGGTTGGCCAGCAGGAAACGCGCTGTGTTACGGATACGACGGTAAGCATCGGCACTGCGCTTGAGGATTTCATCTGACACCGCCACTTCGCCGGTGTAGTCAGTCGATGCGACCCACAGACGCAGGATATCAGCGCCCAGCTTATTGGTAACATCTTTTGGCGCAACCACGTTACCGATAGATTTCGACATCTTACGACCCTGACCATCAACCACGAAACCGTGGGTCAGAACCTGACGATAAGGGGCCTTGTTTTTCATCGCCACCGATGAAATCAGCGAAGACTGGAACCAGCCACGATGCTGATCAGAACCTTCCAGGTAAAGATCGGCCGAACTGCCATTGAATTCTTCACGATTATCAACCACGGCATAGTGGGTGGCACCGGAGTCGAACCAGACATCCAGGGTGTCCAGCACTTTTTCGTATTGCTCAGCATCGACTTCACCCATGATCTCGGCAGGGTTGAGATCCCACCACGCCTGGATGCCTTTTTCTTCCACCAGCTGGGCCACTTTTTCAATCAGCGCCAGACTGTCCGGATGCAGTTCCTGCGTTTCTTTATGGACGAAAAGTGCAATTGGTACGCCCCAGGTACGCTGACGCGAGATACACCACTCAGGGCGACCTTCAACCATGCTCTCGATACGGCTCTGGCCCCACTCAGGCATCCACTGAACGCCTTTGATTTCTTCCAGTGCTTTTGCACGCAGACCGTTCTGATCCATGGAAATAAACCACTGCGGGGTGGCACGGAAGATGATTGGGGTCTTGTGACGCCAGCAATGCGGATAGCTGTGCTCATAAGAGTGATGATGCAGCAAGGCACCGTGTTCTTTCAGCGTCTCGACAACTGCGTCGTTGGCTTTGAAGACGTGCTGACCGGCAAACAGTTCGGTATCCGGCAGGTATACGCCGTTACTGCCGACCGGGTTTGCCACTTCCAGGCCGTACTTCTGACCGACAACAAAGTCTTCCTGGCCGTGGCCAGGGGCTGTGTGCACGCAGCCCGTACCGGATTCGGTGGTCACGTGATCACCCAGAATCACAGGCACATCAAAGCTGTAGAACGGGTGGTTAAAGCGCAGCAGATCCAGCTCTATGCCCTTACAGAAGCCCAGATTGTGGAAATGTTCGATACCGGCACGATCCATCACATCTTTTGCCAGTTCAGCGGCCACAATCAGACGTTGAGGCTGCTCGCCTTCCACCTGGATCAGGACATATTCCAGATCGTCACGGACGGCTACCGCACGGTTGGCCGGCAATGTCCAAGGCGTAGTGGTCCAGATCACAATGGACACATCACCCTGCCCCTGGTGATCACTGGCCAGATTAAACTTGCTTAACACCTCAGCTTCATCAACGGCTTTGAATTTCACGTCAATAGACGGCGAGACCTTGTTTTTGTATTCCACTTCGGCTTCAGCCAGCGCTGAACCACAGTCGGTACACCAGTGAACAGGTTTGAAACCTTTCAGCAGGTGGCCGTTATCTGCAATTTTGCCCAAGGCACGAATGATGTTGGCTTCGGTAGCGAAGTCCATAGTGCGGTAAGGCTTGTCCCACTCACCCAGTACCCCGAGGCGAACAAAACTTTCTTTCTGGCCTTCAACCTGACCGGCTGCATACGCACGGCATTTTTCGCGGAACTCGGCGGCAGAGACTTTATGGCCGGGTTTACCGACTTTTTTCTCTACCATTAACTCGATCGGCAAACCGTGGCAATCCCAGCCTGGCACGTAAGGCGCGTCAAAGCCGGACATCGACTTTGACTTGATAATAATGTCTTTGAGAATCTTGTTCAGTGCGTGACCAATATGAATATCACCATTGGCATATGGAGGGCCGTCATGCAGTACGAAAGATTTTTTACCTTTCTTGGCTTTACGGATTTCACCGTAGAGATCCTCGTCATACCAACGCTTAAGCATTGCAGGCTCGCGTTGCGCCAGGTTGCCTCGCATCGGAAACCCTGTTTCAGGCAGGTTCAGGGTATCTTTATAGTCGCTCATTGATTCTCAATTCCGTTACTTGGGCGAAGTTGGACATGTTGACGATGCTCAGACAGCCACACCCGCGCAGTCTGGGCATCACGCTCGATTTGCGCTTTCAGCGCATCAAAGGAGGCGAATTTAATTTCATCTCGTAGTTTGTGGTGTAGCACCACTTCAATCTGACAACCATAAATATCAGACTGATAATCAAATAAATGGACTTCCAGTTGCTGACGCTCGCCGTTCACTGTCGGCCGGCGGCCGATATTCGCCACCCCGGGCAATGGCTGTTGCGCCACCCCCAGCACTTCAACGGCATACACACCGGAAACCGGTGAAACCCGGCGCTTCAGCGGCACATTGGCCGTGGGGAAGCCTATGGTCCGGCCCAGCTTCTGGCCATGTGACACCCGGCCGGTAATACTGTATGGGCGGCCCAGCATGGCCTCCGCTGAGGCCAGATCATCACTGGCCAGTGCTTCGCGGATTGCCGTACTGCTCACTCGCTGAGTATCCACACAGTAACTCTGGGTACTGACAACCTCAAAGCCGAATTCACGTCCGGCAGCTTCCAGCATGGTAAAATCGCCGCTGCGGCCTTTACCGAAGCGAAAGTCGTCACCAACAACCAGAAACTTAACACCCAATTGTTCCACCAACAAGCGACGGACGAAATCTTCCGGCGCCATATCGGCAAAGCGGGCGTTGAAATTGACACACAACAAGCGAGCTATGCCTGCATGACTGAGCTGCTGATACTTGTCGCGAAAGCGAGTCAGCCTTGCCGGCGCCTTGTCTTTGGCAAAGAGCTCCATAGGCTGAGGCTCGAAACTCATCACAGTCGAAGGAACCCCTAATCGTCGGGCTTGCTCCAGTACCTGACGCAGCACGGCCAGATGGCCCTGATGGACCCCGTCAAAGTTGCCAATTGTCAGAACACAGCCGTGGTGACCGGGCCGGATATTATGAATTCCTCGGATCAATTCCATCTGCAGCTAATCATTACCAAAGTCAAAAACTGACGGATTATATACCAGAGCGCAACAGGGTTAAAACCATGCGCGCCGTAAGATGTACTTTTTTGCCGCAATTCCGTGCCAGCCATGATCCGTATCGCGCACCTTAGCTTTCGCTACGCAGGTGGTGCAAACGGACGCCTGTCACTGTCAGTGATAACAGGTAAGTCACGGCACCAATCCCTATCAGGCCAGTCAGCCAGTACACACGCTGAACCAGACCCAATGACAGCCAGTGCGCCATATCTGGCGACAACCATAACAGCACGCCCACCATAGCCACACCGGCAATAACCAGACGGACCACAAATCCAAACGTAGTACGTGAAATACGGTACACCCCGGCGCGGTGCAGGCCGCGGTACAAAAGTGCGGCGTTGACCAGTCCTGATAAGGCTGTTGCCAGCGCCAGACCAACATAACCTAGGAAATAGGCAAAAATAGCATTGAATACCATGTTGGTGACCATAGCAATAACACCATAGCGCACCGGGGTACGGGTGTCTTGTCTTGCATAGTAACCAGGCGCTAGCACCTTGATTAGCATAAAGTTCAGCAAGCCAGATGCATAAGCCAGCAGCGACATGCCCGCCTGCTCGACATCATTGGGGGTAAATTCCCCCCGCATGAAAAGCACCATCAGCATAGGCTTAGCCAGCACCATTAGCCCCAGCATAGCAGGCAAACCGAGCAGAAGTACCATTCTGACCCCCCAGTCCATTGTGTGGGCAAAATGCTCCCGGTTCTGATCCACATGCTTGCGCGACAAGGCCGGCAGGATCACGGTCGCAATGGCAATCCCAAACAGACCCAAAGGAAATTCAAGCAGCCGGTCTGAGTAATACAGCCAACTGATAGAGCCCGTCATCAGAAAGCTGGCGATGAAGGTATCAAACAACAGGTTAATCTGGCTCACTGACACACCGAACAAGGCCGGGATCATCAGAGTGCGGATTTTCACCACGCCGGGATCGCGCCATCCCCAGCGTGGACGTACCAGCACCCCTTCCCGGTAAAGAAAGGGTAACTGAAACAGAAACTGTACTAAACCGCCCAGAAAAACGCCCAGAGCCAGGCCGATTTCAGGCTGTTCCAGATTCGGTGATACCCACCAGGCACACAAAATGATGGAGATATTGAGAAATACCGGGGTAAACGAAGAAACGGCAAATTTCCCCAAGGTATTGAGGACGGCCCCCGACAAAGCGACCAGAGTGATAAACCACAGGTAAGGAAAAGTGATTTTCAGCAACAAGCTTGCCAGCTCAAACTTCGGCGCTGCCGGCCCGTCATTGAGCCAGTCAATAAACCAACCTGCTCCAAACAGGGCTGTAATCACCCCGGAACCCAATACGCCCAAAAGGGTGACCAAGGTAACTATGCCCCCCAGCGTACCGGACACCCGGGCGATAAGCTCACGGGTCTTATCTTTATCACCCGCCGCATGAGCTTCGGTCAGCACGGGAACGAAAGCCTGAGAGAAAGCCCCTTCCGCAAACAGGCGGCGAAGAAAGTTTGGGATCTTATTGGCGAAGAAAAAAACATCGGCAGCCGCACCGGCTCCCATCAGGTTTGCTACCACTACATCTCGCACTAAACCCATGACGCGAGATACTAAAGTCATACTGCTGACAATCAGCCCGGAGCGCAAAAGACGCTTACTCACAAAAAAACCTCATAAAAGATGGCCCAGAAAGGTGACTTGCAGAGCCAAATGCTGGTAGAATCTGCCGCCATATTAACCGTGTTAATGCACAAGTGCCAATTTCAATGGCGCGGCTGTTATTTGCACAAATCATTTGACATTGTTCGGTTTTAGAGGCATATTCCTCGGCCTTAAATTGTCACCATACCAAGAATTTGGGAGTTACACCCTTGGCAAATATCAAATCTGCTAAGAAACGTGCAATCACTTCTGAAAAACGTCGTCAGCACAACGCTAGCCGTCGTTCTATGATGCGCACTTTCTTCAAAAAAGTTGTTGCTGCTATTGAAGCAGGCGATAAAGAAGCCGCCGTTAAGGCCTTCGCTGACATGCAACCTGTTATGGACCGTATGGCTACTAAAGGCCTGGTTCACAAAAACAAGGCTGCTCGTCATAAAGCGCGCCTGTCTGCAAAAATCAACGCTCTGTAATTTCAGTGCATTGATGCTACAGCAATAAAAAAACCGGCTATGGCCGGTTTTTTTATATCCGCTATTTACTTTAACGTCTCGTACCAGGCTGGTAATAAGTGCCTAGCAGTACATTTGCTGCAACAGCTGAATCATCGACTTCACTTCCTGGCTTCTCAGCCTGTAGAACACAGTCTGCGACTCTTTACGTGTCGCCACCAGGCCATCGCGCCTTAGCCAGGCAAGGTGCTGTGACAAGGCCGACTGGCTTAATTCCAGACGGTCACTCATCGTTCCAACCGACAACTCTCCTTCCAGCAAGTAGCATAAAATCAGCAGCCGCCGCTCATTAGCCATAGCCTTAAGCAAAGACACTGCCTGAGGAGCACTGTGATGTAACTTTATGGTTTCCATCTTTCCACCGCTTGAACTTCAGTGATTTATCTATTGACTTCTATCACTGAAAAAGGCGGTCATTTGAACAATTTTCTGAAGTCGGCTTCGCAAATTTTCTTCACCGCAGGGTGCATGATCATACGTTCTGCAAAAATAACGTAATATTCCTCCCGAATCGCTCTTACTCGCTTCACTTCGCGTACGGTATGCGACTGTTCGATCTCTTCGGCATAAATCGAAGGTGCCACAAACATAGATTTTCGAAACGCGCCGAACGCTTTCATTAACGCCGCATCATCAAACTCACCCAATATGTTGGGCGTGATCCCCTGCTGATCAAACCAATGATGCAGTTTACGTCCCATAGCCGTACGGCGTCCCGGTACCAGCAGCTTGTACTCTTCAAGGCAGGCAGGAAAACTGAGTGACTTATCTGCATCCGAACAGAAAAAGCTCATCCCTGACTCGCCCAGTTTTTTACTGAACAACCCAGGGCTCTGTGTGGAGTCCACCGGGCAATCAGACAAAATCATATCCAGCTTATGCTGAGACAATTGCTCCAGCAGCATTTCATGCGTCGACTCGTAGCAGCGCAAATGTATGCGCTCATCTTCCGGGATACCCGCCATCAAAATCTTACTGACCAGGCGTTTTGACAGCGCATCCGCGACCCCGACTTCCAGCAACTGATTCTCGCGCTGGGTATAATTCACGATATCCAGTAATTCATAACTGAGATCAAACATTTTGTCGGCGTACTTAAAGACCAGCTGTCCCAGCTCTGTGGGCTCAATGTTGCGGCCAACCCTTTTTGTCAGCTTTCCGTTCAGCCTTTCCTCAAGCGCTCTTATCTGGCCCGTCACTGTCTGCGGAGCAAGAAATAATGCATCGGCCGCTTTGGTCACTGACCCTTGCTTGCAGACCATCCAGAAATAATACAGGTGATTGTAATTCAGGTGCGACACTGTCGTAGGCCTCGATACTCAACAAATAAAAAACCCCAGGCCTTGTCAGCCTGGGGTTATCCTATGTGTTTTTTATCCGAAAAGACACTGAGTCTTGGGACGGGAAAAAGATTATTGCGCCTGTATATCTGTCACTGTTTCCGCTGACACCAAATGGCGGGAACGCTCACCCGCACGTTGCTCCAGCGCCCGGGCCAGAAAACCGGTAGGCGTATCGTCCTGCCGTTCCTGGTTCAGATTCACCCCCTGCGCAAAGCCGGTAAGATAGGCTTTGCACAGCTCATTATCAAGCTGCTGCTGGCAGTGACTGTAGTCAGCCGCCGCCGCTGAGGCACCGGCCGAACTCAGGCCCAATACCAGTACAATTAATGCTTTCATAAACACCTCCCTGTCCCGGATCACGATGATGTCTGACTGTCCTTAACGGCCTTGGCGGCCGGAAGCGAACGGTGCAGCAGTATATAGCCGACAACAGCTGCGGTGGTCGAACCGATCAGAATACCCAGCTTGGAATAAGTAATCAGCTCGAGATCAGCACCGCTGAATGCCAGCATCGAAATAAATATCGACATAGTAAAACCGATACCGCACAGCACTGACACCGCAAATATCTGACTAAAGCCTGTACCTTCAGGTAAACGCGCTATCCCCATTCTCACTGCCAGATAGCTCGCGATAAAAATACCCAGCGGCTTACCAACAAACAGGCCCAGCGCAATCCCCAGTGGCAGCATCGCGGTCAGACCTTCTGCCGATACGCCTGCCAGCGAAATTCCTGCATTCGCAAAGGCGAACAGCGGCAATATCAGATACGCGACATACGGATGTAATCCATGCTCCAGTGTCTTGAGCGGCGAGATTTCTTTGCCCTGCTTATTCTGCCCCTGAAGTGGGATAGCAAAGCCCAGCACGACACCCGCCAGCGTGGCATGCACGCCCGACTGCAGTACGCTGAACCAGAGCACCAGCCCGACCAGAATATACCAGACCAGGTTAGTAACATTACGGGCATGCATAATAAAGAGCACGGCGGTAGCTGCAAATGCCACAGCCAGCGCAATGGCAGACAAATCACTGCTGTAGAACAAGGCGATGATAACAATGACACCCAGGTCATCAATAATTGCTAATGCCAGCAAAAAGACTTTCAGGCTAACCGGTACCCGATTACCCAAGAGGGCCATAATACCCAACGCAAATGCGATATCTGTCGCAGCTGGGATTGCCCAGCCACCAATCGCCACAGGATCGGCATAGTTAAAAAGCACATACACTAAAGCCGGTGCGACCATGCCACCCAATGCGGCGATGGCCGGAAAAATCGCTTTCTCTTTAGTATTCAGTGCACCTTCGATCAGTTCACGCTTCACTTCCAGGCCAATCACCAGGAAGAAAATCGCCATCAAACCATCGTTAATCCAATGCTCAACCGACAGGCCTGCAATATAAGTATGTAATGCGCCCTCATACACTGACTGCAAAGGCGAGTTGGCAATAATCATGGCCAGAGCCGCCGCAACAATCAGCAAGATGCCGCCGGCAGACTCTAATTTAAAGAATTTCAGAATTACATCGGTCATTGACCGCAGCTCCTTACTACTCACTGTAAAATCACACTTTTTATTGATGTGCGGTTGAAACAGTGTAGACGCCTACTGACATCTCTGTGAAATCGTTTGTTTAGAGTCAACAGCTCGGGAAAACCGAGCCATTGACAGTAATACACCGTAATACCCGCAGTATTTAACTATCATCCCAGGTCAGTGACAGCACACTTTCCAGAGTAAGCTGCCACCACTATGACACTGAAAACCCACCCGGCAAATTTTTTATCTGTTTTTTTTCGACATCCTTCTCTTCAATACTAATAAACGTTTTATCAAAAAAATCACAGCCTTAAGCCCATAGATTAAAAGATAGATCCTGATCCCATTCTTTGCTCCTGACCACAAAATCCTCTGGTATGACAGAAAGGCTTCGCTGTGTCATATTTCTGAAATATTCGTTCTCTACTATCGCGGCAACATTCAAAAAACTGACACCAAAATGACATCACAATGTCACGGAGAACAGAATATGACTACCCAAGCCACCACAGCTGAGCCAATACAAAGCTCCATGCGATGGGTTCGTTGGGCAAACCTGGTTTTCATGCTTTATCTGCTGCTGGTCGCGGTCTCCCTGGTGAGCGGCGGCTTTAAGTGGTCGGTAGGAGAGCAGGCCAAAACCCTGTTTGAATTTGCCTCACACCCTGTTGCAGGCCTGATGATCGGTCTGGTAGCCACTTCTCTCATCCAATCTTCCAGTACAGTTACCTCTATCATAGTGGGTCTTGTTGCTGGTGGTCTGCCCGTTGAAACCGCGATTCCTATGGTGATGGGTGCCAATATTGGTACGACTATGACCAATACACTGGTCAGTCTGGGCCATGCCCGCTGTAAAGATGAATTCCGCCGCGCATTTTCTGCTGCTACGGTACATGATTTCTTCAATCTGCTGGCCGTCCTGATCTTCCTGCCACTGGAAATGATGTTTGGCCTGCTGCAAAAAATTTCGGCCTGGCTGGTTTCACCCCTGATGTCGACCGGTGACATGAGTATGAAGGGACTGGACTTCATTAAGCCCCTGACAAAACCGGCAGTGAACGCCGTAAAAGCGCCACTGGAATCATTGGGCACCATGGGCGGTGTCATTATGATTGCGCTTGGTATCGCGCTCATCTTCCTGGCAATTACTGTCATGGGTAAACTGATGCGCAGCCTGATGGTTGGCCGTGCCCGTGACATCCTGAAAAGTGCGATTGGCCGTGGCCCGGTACACGGTATCGTGTCAGGTTCCATTGTAACCATACTCGTGCAGTCGTCCTCTACAACGACCAGTTTGATGGTGCCTCTGGTCGGTACCGGAGTGCTGAAAGTACGCGATGTGTATCCATTTACGCTGGGAGCCAACATAGGCACCTGTATTACCGCACTGCTGGCTGCAACAGCCATTTCTGGCGACCATGCCGTGTTTGCCCTGCAAATTGCGCTGGTGCACCTGTGCTTTAATGTGCTGGCAACCCTGCTGATCTTTGGCTTGCCGTTCCTGCGTGAACTGCCGCTGAAGGGGGCTATCTACCTGGGCGAGCTGGCAGTGAAAAGCAAATCAACCGTGGCGGCCTATCTGGGACTGGTCTTTATCATTATCCCTGGCAGCATTCTGGCCTTAACTGCATAAGTAGCCTTGTGAATACTAAAAAATCCCTGCTCGCTGCGAGCAGGGATTTTTTTCATCTGATGATAACCACCTATCCTATCGCACCAACAACAAGAGTGAATACTCAGGCTGGCCGTTAGCAGCTTTAACGCCCTTTCAGGCATAAAAAAGCCCCACATTCGTGAGGCTCTGGTTTTATCTTTTATCAGACTGAAAACGGATACTGTATCGGCTCATGGTGCTGATAATCTTCTACTTTAAAATCATCCATAGTGACCCAGGTTTCCAGATCTTCCAGTGATTTAATCTCTGGGTTAATCACCAACCGGGGCGATGGATACGGATCTCGCTTAAGCTGAACATCTCGCATCAACGCCAATTGATCTTCATAGATATGCGCATTGACAATCTTGTGGTAGGCCTTGCCGGCTTTATGGCCTGTGATTTGCGCCATCAGAGCCAGCAGGGTATACACCTGAATCTGATTAAAATTGAGCCCGAGCGGCACATCACAAGAACGCTGGTAGCTGGTCAGATACAGGCTGTCACCCAACAGCGAAAATGTATGAGTGTGCATACACGGACGCAGGCAGCCCATTTCAAATTCACCCGGGTTATAAAACGTCAGTATCTCACCGCGATCATCGAGGCCACGGCTCAAATCATCAACAATTTTCCGCAGTTGATCCAGGGTGCTGCCATCGGGCTTGCGCCAGCTTCTGCCCTGCACACCGTACACACGGCCCATGTCGTCGGTACCTTTGCGGTGTGGATTACTCAGCCATGCCTGATTGTTATTCGCGTTGGCATTCCAAGTGTTACAACCGATCGCACGAAACTGTGCGGCACTGTCATAGCCTCGCAGATAGCCGAGCAGTTCTGCAATCGCCGCTTTCCAGTAACTTTTACGCGTGGTGATCAGCGGAAACTGATTGTTGGCAACATCATAAGTCAGATCAGCGTTAATCAACGTCAGGCAACGCTTGCCTGTACGTTCATTGGCAACCCACTCACCTTCACTGATAATCCGCTGGCATAAATCTAAATACTGTTTCATGTCTCTGTTAACCCAAAATAGCGGGAGAAAATCTGTCTGCAAGCATACCATAATCACAAATCAGGCAGCCAACGGGCTGCCTGATACGACTGTTAAGCAGTACGGTGATTACCGGCCCGCTTATAGGCCCATACCATCAGCAGTGCACCGCCTATCACCATAGGCAGAGACAGAATCTGCCCCATACTGATCCAGCCGGCAAACAGGCCAAGCTGAGCATCGGGTTCACGGCAGTATTCAACCAGGAATCTGAACGAGCCGTAACCCAGCAGGAATAGCCCGGATACGGCACCCGCCGGACGCGGTTTACGGATAAAGACATTCAGGATGATCAGCAATACCAGGCCTTCCAGGAAAAACTCATATAACTGAGAAGGATGGCGAGGCAGCGGTCCGCCTGTCGGGAAAACCATGCCCCAAGGCGCATCTGTTACCCGGCCCCAGAGCTCACCATTGATGAAGTTTCCGAGCCTGCCAGCGCCCAGGCCAAACGGTACTAACGGCGCCACAAAATCTGCCACGTCGAAGAAACGCCGGCTATTGCGGTGGGCATACCAGACCATAGCGGTCATGACGCCTAACAAACCACCATGGAACGACATGCCTCCGGTCCAGACTTTAAATAAGTAAAGCGGATCGGCCAGGAACACTTCGAAGTTATAAAACAGGACATAGCCCACACGGCCGCCGATCACGACACCCAGGAAACCAACAAACAGCAGGTCGCTGACTTGATCTCGTGTCCAGCCACTGCCTGGCTTATCTGCACGACGGTTTGCCAGCCAGAGCGCGAATACAAAACCCAGCAGGTACATCAATCCGTACCAGCGGATCGCCAGCGGGCCGATTTGAAACAGGATTGGGTCAAAGTTTGGAAATGTCAGATAACCTTGGCTCATTCAACATACTCGTGGTTAATCAATAAAGAAGTTCACGGCGGTACAGCATGTACCCACAATGAAAAGTCTCATGCCAGTCCCCGTGACTGACCCGAGTTAAAACAACATTTTACCACCCACAAATAACAAAAAGATGGCAAAGATTTTTTTTAGTGTCGGAGTCGGTAAGTGACTGACCATACGCGCGCCATATCGAGTAGTCAGGACAGAGGTGCAAGCCACACCGATCAGCGCCGGCAGATACACATAGCCCAGACTGTATGGCGGCAAACTGTCATCACCGCTGCCCGCCACAATAAATCCGGCCATGCCCGCTATAGCAATAATGGACCCGCAAAAAGCAGCTGTCCCGATAGAACGGCGCATTTCTACGCCATACCAGCTCAGATAAGGTACGATCAGCGAACCACCACCTATCCCCGCTAAACTGGCCACCAGACCAATCACACTGCCACTGCCAGCGATTGCAACCCGACCCGGAATAGGATGACGCCCTGTGACTTTCAAGGAGAGCAGCATTTGCAGCGCCAGTAAAAGCACAATACCAGCAAATATCCGGGGCAGCCAATCCGCAGGCACCCACTCGGCCACAGCACTCCCGGCAATGCCCCCCAGCACCATACCCGGAGCGAGCAACCTGACCAAAGAGACATCCACATTCCCCAGCCGCAAATGGCTGCGCGCCGAAGAGCCGGACGTCAGCACAATACAGGCCAGCGAGGTTGCCAAAGCAATATGCATTACTAATCCAGGTTCAATACCAGTTTGGGGTAGCATCCAGACTAAAGCGGGGACAATTAATAATCCCCCGCCAATACCCAGCAAACCTGCCAGCAGACCGACCACAGCCCCCAGCCCCAGACACATCAGGAGCAGCCATAACATATCCGGCATCACTTACCTGCCCGGATGAAGCCACCCATACCACGTTGTTCGACAAACTCTGTTGCCATTTGCCTGACATCATGGCCGAAAGTCGCCTGTAACGCCTTATCAGAAAGTTGCTTCATATCAGCCAAAGTTGCATGCCGAAGGACATATTTAATTTTGGCAACGTTGCGGGTATTCATACTTAAAGAGCGGTATCCCATGCCAACCAAGAGTATTGCGCCGAGTGGATCACCGGCCAGTTCGCCACACACGCTCACCGGTATTGATAACGCATGGCTGGAATCCTGAATATGTTTCAGTGCCTGAATAACTGCCGGATGGAAAGTATCATAGACACTGGCAACACGGGAATTGTTCCTGTCGACAGCCAATAAATATTGCGTTAAGTCGTTGCTGCCTACCGAAATAAAGTCGACCCGCCCTTTCAGAGCCGGCAATTGGTACAAAATCGAAGGGACTTCGATCATGATGCCCAATCTTGGCCGCTTAAGCACTTGCCCTTTGCTGGCAGCATATAAAGCCACTTCATTGAAAGCACGATCAATCAATGCCTTTGATTCATCCAGTTCAGGAATGCCTGAAATCATGGGCAAGAGGATGTCCATGTTATCAAGGCCAATACTGGCCTTGAGCATAGCCCTGACCTGAATGAGGAAAATTTCAGGATGATCCAGAGTAAAACGAATACCACGCCAGCCAAGAAAAGGGTTATCTTCTTCAATAGTGAGGTACGGCAAAGGTTTATCGCCGCCTATGTCTAAGGTGCGCATTACCACAGATTTACCCGGGTAAGAGGCCAGTATTGAGCGGTACTGAGCAGCCTGTTCTTCTTCCGACGGAAAACTGCGCTGCAGCAGAAATGGCACTTCAGTCCGGTACAGACCGACACCATCGACCCCTTTATTGACTGCAATATTGGTGTCAGCACTTAATCCGGCATTCAGATGCAGATAGATCCTTTCTTGATCTTTCGTTTCCGTCGCTTTATCCAGATCTTGTTCTACCAGAGCCGTCAGCTCATTTTCTTCTTTCAGTAACCGCTTGTATTCGGCCAGAATCTGCCGGTTGGGTTCAATGAGCAGATCGCCGCGATAACCGTCGACCACCACCAGGGCGTTGTGGACTTTCTCCGGTACAAAATCGACCCCCATGATGGCAGGAATGCCCAGTGCCCGGGAAAGGATCGCCGCGTGGGAGTTGGCGGCACCTTCCTGAGCCACCACAGCGGCCAGTTTATCGCGCGGAATACTGGCCAGCATAGCGGCTGTCAGCTCTCGGGTCAGCAATACGATCGGGGCATCCCACTGGTGCTCGACACCCTCTTCGTTATGGAGGAAAAACAGCAGGCGCTGGCCAAGTTCGCGAATATCGTGCGCCCGTTCACGCAGATAATCATCCTTCATATTGGCAAAGCGGACAGAGTAGGCCTCCACTGTCTGCCTGACGGCCCATTCGGCCTGATCGCCGCCCGCCACTTTGGAAAACAGATCCTTACGCAGCATGGGATCATTGAGCAAGTGGCTGAAAAGATCAAAAATCGCCAGGGTGTCTTTGTGCAGCTCGCTGTCAAAGCGTTTTCGCAACCGGCGAAATTCATTACTCGCCATCTCAATGGCAATGCTCAGGCGTTCCTGTTCAAACTCTCTGTCCAGACAGGAGGCCGGTGACACAGCTTCCAACCGAGGCTGGTTGTCATCCCACCAGGCTTTGGCGATGGCAACCCCGGTCGATGCGGCCGAACCGGTTAAATGCAGTCCGTCACGCTGGCCTGGCCACATACCCTGCGCTTTGGCATGCGCCAGAATTACCGCCAGCTGTGCGGCCAGTGTCACCATGAACGACTCTTCACTTTCAGTGAATTCACGCATATCGCGTTGCTGGATAACCAATACACCGAGGACTTTACGCTGATGGATAATGGGTGTGCCGAAAAAGGAGCGGAAGGTTTCTTCGTTGGTCCCTGGGATATGTTTGAAGTTAGGGTGCTGGCGCGCATCGGCCACATTGACAGGCTCAGCCTGACGGCCAACCAGACCGACCAGGCCTTCATCAAACCCAAGCCCGACCTGATAAGAAGGCTTGGTCAGCCCCTGGGTAGCCATGAGCATATATTGCTTGCGGTGTTCGTGAACAATGTAGACTGAGCAGCACTCAGTCTTCATTGCCTGGCAAATACTGACGACCAGCAGATCCAGCGCCTCGAGTAATGTCGGAGCACTGGCCACTTTCTCTACAATTTCTCTTAGCTGGGTCAGCATAAGCGTTACTTTCCCTAGGTTAACTCCGCTTGTGTTTACGTTTTAACTTGCGTTCCTTGCGCTCCTTGAAAGGCATCGCCATCGCCGCGAACTCTTTCAGCGCCCGGCGATAAACGTCCCGTTTAAAGGACACAACCTGACGAACCGGATACCAGTAGCTGACCCAACGCCAGCCATCGAACTCCGGTGTACTGCCACGCTGCATGTTCACCTTAGACTCATCGCATTCCAGACTCAGCAAAAACCACTTTTGCTTTTGTCCGATACAAACTGGTTTGGAATCCCACCTTACCAGACGTTTAGGCAACTTGTATCGCAGCCAATGGCGGCTGGATGCCAGAATCCTGACGTCTTTTTTGGTCAGACCCACTTCCTCATACAGTTCACGGTACATGGCCTGTTCCGGGGTTTCCCCTTCATCAATACCGCCTTGTGGAAACTGCCAAGAGTGTTGTCCATATCGTCGAGCCCAAAATACCTGGCCATGGCTGTTACAGATAACTATCCCCACATTAGGGCGATATCCATCGCCATCAATCACTGGACGACCTCAAGTAAAAATATCAATTAACAGTGATTTTTTCACAGAATTAGCCTCAGGGTAAACATTCATTGTCATCAATCACTGTTTTTTCCTACCTAGCACTCACTTTATGGATAACTTAAGAGGAATTCAGAGGTTATAAACAAAGAAATGAGACCTCTCCCACATTTATTCACGCTTTCTGTGGATAGTTGTGTGTAGAAGCTCTCCTATTGTCCATTTAATCAACAATAAATCAGGATCCAAACAACTGCGTCACTAGTGCACAAAAAACAACAAATAACTAAAAATCAATCCCTTACATAGATATTGAATTTAAAATACAGCTACAGATTAAATGACTTTCCAGAGGATCATTGCCACTGGTCAAAGATCAACCACCCTCGGCTTTATCCACACCCTCTGATGATTAATGGTCAAATAATCATCGCAAAGGCGTTTAAATACTGCACAAAACCCTGTGAATACGTCCAGCTCACACAGTAGACACATTGTTCAAAAAAGTACCTGTGGATATCTTAATCCCAGGATCCTACGCAAACAGTCTGATCAAGCCGACAGTCATTCAGCAGCACAAAGCATCAAATGTGTTAAAATGCATAGCCACGTTTTTGAAAAGTTACTCATCCTAATGACGATCTCCAGACAACCCGCTCCTAACTCAGAATCAGAACTCCTCAGCCGGGCACAGGCGCTGGCCGGCTTTACTCTGGGTGAGCTGGCTGAGCTGGCAGGACAAATCGCCCCACCGGATCTGCGCCGGGATAAAGGCTGGGTGGGCCAGTTGCTGGAATGGCATCTGGGGGCAACGGCAGGCAGCCAGCCCGTCCCTGATTTCGCCAATTTGGGCATTGAACTCAAAACTATTCCCATCAGCCATCTGGGCAAACCACTGGAAACCACCTTTGTCTGCGTTGCCCCTCTGATTGGCTTGCAGGGCGTGAACTGGGAAAACAGCCATATCCGGCACAAACTCGCCCGGGTCCTGTGGATCCCCGTAGAAGGTGAGCGTGAAATCCCGCTGACTGAACGCCATGTCGGCTCTCCTCTGTTGTGGAGTCCATCTGCCGACGAAGAAGCCAGATTACGCCAGGACTGGGAAGAGCTGATGGAACTGATCGTACTGGGAAAAGTGGAGCAGATTACAGCCCGCCATGGTGAAGTCCTGCAGCTGAGACCCAAAGCCGCCAACAGCAGAGTACAGACCGATGCTTACGGCGCAGACGGCCACCCGATCAAAACCTTGCCCCGGGGTTTTTACCTCAAAACCCAGTTTACCGCCGAACTGCTCAAACGCCACTTTATGCTCTGATAACAGAGCGGGCTATACATTGATCGTCATGTCATCCTGGCAACACTCAGGTTTACCATCCAGTGAGAATTCATCATGAGGATCAATCGTCCTTAATGTGATCGACTTGATCCCAAGTGGCCGCAGAAAATCCCTCACCTGCTCCATAGTCTGAAAATGCAGCATGTTGTCATCGTCATCCTTTAATGGCTCAAGATGATGTTTATATTCAACTTCCATAAGATAATCAGCCCGACCCGCATAACTGGTCAGTACGCACTTAGGGACCTCTTCTCCGGGTGACTTTACCCAGTGCCTGAATTGGGACAGTTTCATGATCACTCCTTTTCAAGGGAACTGTTTTAACTATGTGCGAACATTCGCGTATCAGCAAGGTTTGACTGTGCAGCCTATGAGATAACTGCTTCATTTTACTGCGGCTTCTCAGTAACCCTTTCCTAGGTTATAGTCAGGGAGAATTTGCGGTCCAAGGAGGGCAAATGAAATACCATAAGATCCCCCATTCAAACCTTGAAGTCAGCCAGATTGGCCTGGGCACCATGACTTTTGGTGAGCAAAATACTGAAGCCGAGGCACACAGCCAACTTGATTTTGCTCTGGAGCGCGGTATCAACCTGATTGATACCGCTGAAATGTATCCGGTACCGCCGAAAGCTGACACTCAGGGGCTGACCGAAGCCTATATCGGCAGCTGGCTGAAGAAATCAGGTAAACGCGACCAAGTGATTCTGGCGACCAAAGTCGCCGGCCCCCGTAATGTCCCCCACATCCGCGACAATATGGCACTCGACTGGCGAAATATTCACGAAGCCGTTGAAAACAGCCTGGAAAGATTGCAAACAGACTATATCGATCTGTATCAGTTGCACTGGCCCCAGCGAGAAACCAATTGCTTTGGCAAGCTCAATTACCCTTATCCCGACGCCAATACCGGTGTCACGCTGACAGACTCACTTGAGGCACTGGCTGAACTGGTGCGGGCAGGCAAAATTCGCTACATCGGCTTATCTAACGAAACCCCATGGGGTGTGATGTCTTTCCTGCGCCTGGCTGAGAAGCATGACCTGCCACGGGTGGTGACTATTCAGAACCCCTATAACCTGCTCAACCGCAGCTTTGAAGTAGGTCTGGCTGAAATCAGCCATTATGAAGGGGTAAAATTACTGGCTTATTCTCCGATGGCCTTCGGCACCCTAAGCGGTAAGTACCTCAATGGCAAAAAACCCGACGGTGCCCGCTGTTCGCTGTTTGACCGCTTTGTCCGTTATTTCACGCCGCAAGGTGTGGCTGCCACGGAAGCCTATGTCAAAGTGGCAAGAAAACACGGTCTGGATCCGGCGCAAATGGCCCTGGCCTTTGTTAACCAGCAGCCGTTTAATGCCTCAACCCTGATTGGTGCAACCAGCCTGTCTCAGCTTGAGGCCAACATCGACAGCCTGTCGGTGGAACTCAGTGCAGACGTCCTGGCAGACTTAGAACAAGTTGGCATCACCTATTCGAATCCTTGCCCTTAACCCTATTTTTCCAAACTGAAAAAAAGCCCCCATCTAAATGGGGGCTATCAGTGTTCTTCAGACCTTACTCCGCAGAGTAAGGCCAGAGATTACGTCAGACTTCGCCACCTCAACGCTCGCCTCAGATGACGTGTTTTACGGCTGACTCGCAGACTGACCAGGGCTGAATCCACACGCAGGTCTTTGTCGATGCCCATATCTTTGAGAATATGTGGCGATAAATGCGGCAGATGAACCTGCATACGTCGGTGCTCGCGACGCCATGCTTCTTCTTCACGGTGTAAATCAAGACGGATAAGTAAAACAGCAAAACGTAAATAGACTGATTGGCGCATAAGTGTGCTCTCCAGGTTGATAAAATGGAGGGACGCAAATACGACCGTTTTCAGGCTGACAACATACTAGCCGCGACAGACGTATCCGCGGCCCATTTACAGAGTGTATTACTGTAAAAAGTAACTAAGATCGATGATCTCAGTGCTGATGGGAAGTGTGATCCTTAACACCAGCAGGACGCAGACATTTAGTATTGAATGTGCTCATTGTGTGTTCCTCCTGGTTATAAGATAGAATGATGTGATATGGGTGTTATTTTTGCCTGATAGTACATCAAAAACAAGAAGTTATTTTGGATTACAGGATAAAAAGGGAAATACTCCACCGAATGCACAAGACTGCAGGCCAAGCCAGATAGATTTCTTTGTTTAGCTTAAAATGTCAGCGCATTCCTCTTTTTCAGTGCAGATACCATTCAGCCGTCCAGTTTCTGTCAGGACAATTTCATGGTTTTCATCATAGTCAGCAGCGCTTTGCCCGCCGGACCCAAAGCATGCCGGCTGCTCCATGCCAGATCTATCGGTTGCTTCCATGCCTGTGCCTCAAAGGCAGGTTCCAGTCTGACGACCTGCCCGGCCAGCACTCTGTCTCTGACCATGTCAGCGGGTAATACTGTCCAGCCGATCCCTCGCTGAACCAGTTCCAGCGCAGACAGAATGTGCTCGGTTCGCCAGATAGCATCAGAAACCCGCCATTCTTCGCTGTCCTGACCATAGCGGCCTGTCAGTAATATTTGCCGGTATTGTCTGAGATCCGGCCAATCCACCTGTTGCAGTGCCGCCAGTGGATGATTACTGGCCGCCACACACCAGACATCAATCTGTCCCAGGCCATGGACAGCGATATCAGAATGCAGGAAAGACAACTGCACCATAAGCGCCAGCTGTGCCCGGCCTTCATTGAGCAGTTTCACCACATCGCCCATGCCTACAGTCAGAATTTCTACCTCCACGAACGGAAAGCTGGATTCAAACTGCTGCAACGTGTCTGCCAGTGCCGGGATCATCGCCATTGATTCCACCACCAGGGTTAACTTGGGCTCCACCCCCTGCTGAAAACTGTCGGCAGCCACTTGCAGCTCCCCGCACTGTGCCAGCACCCGCCTGGCTTTAACCAGTAAGGCGTCACCATTAGGTGTCAGCACCGGCCATTTACCGCTGCGATCAAACAGTATCAGGTTGAAATCCGTCTCCAGATTAGCGATAGCTGTGCTGATAACCGACTGCGCTTTACCCAGCTTGCGGGCCGCGGCCGAAAACGACCCCGTTTCCGCCGCGGTGACAAATGCCCTGAGCTGTTCAAGAGAGAAGTCCAATTTAAAACCCTTAACCTATCTGTTATTACGATAGTAACTAACTTTTATCTATCTGTATTTAACTTAGTATATCCCCCGGTTACGTTTTTCACTAAGAGGTTAAGAGTATGCGTACGCATTGGGACAGAATTCGTCATGCCGTCGGTTTTGAACTGATTGCGCTGGTGCTCATCACCCTGGTGCTGAGTCAGGGATTTGGGTTCGACATGGCCAAAATTGGTCTGTTGGGCATTGTGTTCTCAGTGATTGCCACCGTCTGGAACTATGTCTATAACCTGTGGTTTGATAAAGCCATGCTGAAGTATGCTGGCCATGTGCACAAAAGCACCAAACACCGCATGGTACATGCGCTGGGCTTTGAGCTCTGTCTGTTGTGGCTGACGCTGCCTATCATGGCCTGGTGGCTGGAGATCGGTTTATGGCAGGCGCTGGTGATGGATATTGGCCTGGTGATCTTCTATCTGATTTACGCATATGTTTATAACCTGACCTACGACAAAGTGTTTCCACTGCCTGAAACACAAACGGCCTGACGTGGTTAAGAGTTCTGGCTCAGATCCCGCGGTGGCGGGATCAAGTCATGTTTGTTAAGCAGCCGGTACATAGTGGCGCGGGATACGCCAAGCTCACGGGCCGCCGCTGAAATTTGTCCCCGGTTATTCTCCAGTACACTTAACAAGGCGCTGCGCTCTGATTCTTCCCGGATTTTTTTCAAACTCTGTTTATCATCGGCCTGCCTTGGCAGCTCAAGATGATCGGCCTCAATATTCTTCTGCTCTGTCAGCAGCACTGCCCGTTTTATTCGCCCGATCAGCTCCTGTACATTGCCAGGCCAGTTATAGGTGACTATGGCCTGTCTGGCATTGTCAGAAAATGCTTTCACTCCGCAGTTATACTGGCGGGCATACTTGAGTAGCAATGCATCGGCCAGCATCAGTAAATCGTCTCCGCGCTCACGCAGAGGCGGTACCGTCAGGCTAAGCACATTCAGCCGATAGAAAAGCGCTTTGCACAGCCGCCCTTCGCTGACTAAAGTATCAAGCGGATAATGTGTCGCAGCGATCAGCCTGGGCTCAGCACTGACCTCAGAGCCGTTTTCCTTGGTAAAGCGCCCGTCCTGCAGCCACTGAACCAGCTCTTGCTGGCGATCCTGAGGTAATGAGGTGACTTCATTGAGAAACAGCACACCGTCTCTGGCCGCCTCAAAACAGCACTCAGACTCAGTTCCCTTCACCGCCCAGCTCTGGCCGATACTTGAGCAATTTACGGTAACAAAACGCCCTTTGGCGCGGGTTGAAGCCTGAAAAATGGCCTCTGCAACCATTTCCTTGCCTGTACCTATCTCCCCCTGAATCAATACCGGCATGTCCGCCGCCGCCAGACGTTTCACGTGCTGCAGCAGCTTTTTCATGACAGGTGTATTGCCCTGGAGTCCCTGCTGGCCGAAGTGACCGAGCTTTGGCCAGACTTTGCGTTCCAGTGTCAGCATACCGCGCTGGTGGCCTAAAGTTTTCAGCAACTGGGATTCAGGAATCGGCGAGGTAAAATAATCGATACAAAAACTGACGATAAACTGGCAGACAGATTCGATGCTGAGCTGCTCGTCTCTGACCAGGGCCAGCCATCGTACCTGCTTGTGCCGGTTGACCAGACTGGCAATCGCCTGCAGACTGAAATCATCATGGCTCAGATCAACCACCCCCAGGCAAGGGCCGGTTTCAAGTAATAAGGTTTCTGCTGCCCGCAGATCGTGACAGTGATGACAAATCCATCCGGCCTGCTTCAACGCATTCAGCCAGGGGATAGTGTGTCCCCCGAGCAACACCAGTTCACCGTGCCAGATATCCTTGCGCGCATCCATTCCCATTCATTCACCCATTTCAGCGATAGCAGCACCATTCGGAGCCAGACTGCTACAGTGGTTCTGATCATAAAAATGCAAAACAGTATTCAACAAGTATAAGAGACAGGATCGCCAGATAACAAAAATATCACCTGTAATAACTAAAACAGGTGATATTTCCAGAAGGGCTTCAAGAGGATAAGGTTTAAAAAATGGAGATTAGGATTTTTTTGCTATACAGGCTTCGTTCGTCACGGGTTCACTGACAAAGCCGCCAGCACCTGTGTACCAAAAGCGTACCCCCAGCCCCATGGCAATGGCATCACCAAAATTATCACAGGCAACATCAACCAGAGCGGGCTTCACTTTTGACGCATCCAGCTGCCAGTTCCACCGTGTGCTGCGTAACTGGCGAATAATAGTTAACAGTGAACGCTCACTGTCAAAGTGGTACTGACGCACTTCGCCCCGATCTCCCTCTGGAGGTAAATCATTAAACTTAGTGAATTCTTGTTTCCACTCTTCAGGTAGCGAACCGACAAACTCTGTCGGCGGTTGAGTCAGTGCCATTGCTGCACAACCGGTAAGCACCATGGCGCCAAAAGCAGGAATGATCGTTTTTTTCATTTATCAGCCTAACGTTGTTCACATCACCACAAAGCCTGAATTATGACACTTTACTCATAAAATCATCTATACCGGATAACAAAAAATGTTAAACATCGCTGAAATACGTTTTACCTTTCAGCCAGCTGCGCGACTTCGCGCTCCTGTGTCGCTTTGAAGGCATAAAAAAGCCACTTCTGCAGAAGTGGCTTAAAGGGATGCATTGTCTCAACACATCAGTTCTGCGGACGCATTGCCGGGAACAGGATCACGTCACGAATGGTATGGCTGTTGGTAAACAGCATCACCAGGCGGTCGATACCAATCCCCTGACCCGCCGTTGGTGGCAGACCATGTTCCAGCGCTGTAATGTAATCAGCGTCGTAGAACATAGCTTCATCATCACCGGCATCTTTGGCATCAACCTGGGCTTTGAAGCGCTGGTCCTGATCTTCTGCATCGTTCAGCTCCGAGAAGCCGTTGGCCACTTCACGGCCACCAATGAAGAACTCAAAACGGTCGGTAATGAACGGATTGTCATCATTACGGCGCGCCAGCGGTGAAATATCAGCAGGATATTCGGTGATGAATGTTGGCTGCAGCAGTTTAGGCTCGGCCGTTTCACCAAAGATTTCTTCCAGCAACTGACCGCAGGTCCAGAAAGGTTCAACCTGAATGTGCAGCGATTTCGCGATACCCACCATCAGATCACGATCCTGCACCTGCTCATAGGTCAGGGTCTGAATGGTGTCATGGTTCGGGTTATATTGCTTGATGGCGTCCAGCATGCTCAGACGCGGATACGGACCTTTAAATTCAATCACTTCATCGCCATATGGCAGACCGGTAGCACCGCACAGGTCCTGCGCAATAGAGCTCAGCATGTCTTCGGTCAGATCCATCAGATCACGATAATCCGCATACGCCATATAGAATTCCATCATAGTGAATTCTGGGTTATGGCGCGGCGACAAACCTTCGTTACGGAAGTTACGGTTGATTTCGAATACACGCTCAAAACCACCGACCACCAGACGCTTGAGGTACAGCTCAGGGGCAACACGCAGGTACATATCAATGTCGAGCGCGTTGTGGTGCGTGATAAACGGACGCGCAGTCGCGCCGCCAGGAATCACGTGCATCATAGGCGTTTCCACTTCCATGAACCCTTTAGTGGTCATGAACTGGCGAATCGCATTGACCACTTTGGAACGCATCAGCATAGTGTTGCGTGAATCTTCGTTAACGATCAGATCCACATAACGCTGGCGGTAACGCTGCTCCTGGTCAGTCAGACCATGGAATTTTTCAGGCAACGGACGCAGCGCTTTAGTCAGCAGCTGGTACTCGTCAAAGTTGACGTACAGATCACCCTTGCCGGACTTGTGCAAAGCCCCTTTCACACCGATGATGTCGCCAATATCCAGACCTGAATATTTTTCTTTCAGCTCTTTCTGTACGTCTTTGGACGCATAAGCCTGAATACGGCCGGAGACATCCTGGATCGCCAGGAATGGGCCACGCTTGGCCATAATACGACCGGCAATCGCAACAATGTTGTTGGCTTCTTCCAGCTCTTCTTTGGTTTTATCACCAAAAGCGGCCTGCAGATCAGCAGCCAGGCTATCGCGGCGGAAATCATTCGGGTGGCCGTTTGCTTTGCAATCCTGACGAATGTGTTCCAGTTTCGCGCGGCGCTCTGCAATCAGTTTGTTTTCGTCTTGTACTTGTTCAGTCATGGTTAACCTTAACAACAGTTCGGGGCCGGCATTAAAGACCGGACTTCAGACTAGCTTCAATGAAGCGGTCCAGGTCTCCGTCCAGCACCGCCTGGGTATTGCGGTTCTCGACACCGGTACGCAGATCTTTGATTCGGGAATCATCCAGCACATAAGAGCGGATCTGACTGCCCCAGCCAATATCAGACTTCGCATCTTCATTCGCCTGTTTTTCGGCGTTCTGCTTATGCATTTCCAGTTCAAACAACTTAGCTTTCAGCTGTTTCATCGCCTGATCTTTGTTCTTATGCTGAGATCGGTCATTCTGACACTGCACAACAGTGTTGGTAGGTACGTGGGTAATACGTACCGCAGATTCCGTGGTGTTTACGTGCTGACCGCCCGCGCCTGAGGCACGGTAAACATCAATCCGCAAATCAGACGGATTAATATCGATAGCAATATTGTCATCCACTTCCGGATACACAAAAGCCGATGCAAAAGACGTATGACGACGGCCGCCTGAGTCGAACGGCGACTTACGCACCAGACGGTGAACGCCGGTTTCAGTGCGCAGCCAGCCATAAGCGTACTCACCGCTGATTTTCACCGTGGCGGATTTCAGTCCGGCCACATCGCCTTCAGAGACTTCAATCACTTCTGTTTTGAAGCCCTTGGCTTCAGCCCAGCGCAGGTACATACGCAGCATCATAGATGTCCAGTCCTGGGCTTCTGTGCCACCAGAACCGGCCTGCAGATCGACATAGCAATCTGCGCTATCGTGATCACCGGCAAACATACGACGGAATTCAAGCTGTTCCAGCTTGTTAACCAGCTCGTCCAGTTCAGGACCAATCTCGTCAAAGGTTTCCTGATCGCTTTCTTCGATCGCCAGCTCAAGCAGACCTTCGACGTCTTCGACGCCCTGATCCAGCTGGTCGATGGTTTCCACCACAGCTTCCAGCGCTGCGCGCTCTTTTCCTAATGCCTGAGCACGCTCTGGCTCATTCCAGACATCAGGTTGCTCTAATTCTGCATTGACTTCTTCAAGACGCTCTTTTTTAGCATCGTAGTCAAAGGTACCCCCTAAGGATGTCGGTCCGTGCAGACACATCCTCAAGACGGTTTTTAATAGGATTAACTTCGAACATTGCCACTCTTCTTAGCCTTTTCGCCGAAACGGACATAACCGGAGGATTCTAGCGAATTGCGGCAGGAATAAACAGAGGATCACAAAACTTATCCAAAATATCACTCGCAATATTGACAGCATGGATTTTCGGACAAAAGAAAAACGGTGAAGCGACAGCTTCACCGATAGACAGATTATACCGCCTCGAGGTACTCAACCATCAGCTGAACGCTACGATTACCCCGAAACTCATTAATATCCAGACGATACACCAGGTTGACCTGTTGAACCGAAGCATCCGGCCAGCGCCGGACATCAATATTAAATGCAATGGCGTCTATCATGCTGCCACCAGCGACAGGTTCCAGCATCATTTTCAAGTGCTTGCTGCCGACCAGACGCTGCTGCAGCAAGCGGAAACG
Source organism: Photobacterium sp. WH24 (assembly GCF_019204055.1). Lineage (NCBI taxonomy): Bacteria > Pseudomonadati > Pseudomonadota > Gammaproteobacteria > Vibrionales > Vibrionaceae > Photobacterium > Photobacterium sp. WH24. Next base: position 85,122 of record NZ_JAGSOZ010000002.1, read on the forward strand.
GCCATCAAAGCTCGGTTCCGGGAACTGCTGCCCCCAGGGACCGGCACCGCGTATCAGCTCGGCCGTGTCCATCGTCATCTCCTGCGCCGCCAGCTCACCGTCAGTCAGTAAGATGCCGCGCAGGGCAGACTCATCCAGCTCATCCCGGACAACCTGATCGAAGGCTTTGCTGAATGCTTCAAACTTATCAGCGGCGAGCGTCAATCCCGCAGCCATGGCGTGACCGCCAAATTTGAGGATCATCCCCGGGTTGCGGGTATCGATCAGATCCAGCACATCACGCATATGCAGGCCGGGTATCGACCGGCAGGACCCTTTAATTTCGCCCTCGCCCGCCGCCGCAAAGGCAATCACAGGGCGGTGGTACAACTCTTTGATCCGCGATGCCAGAATGCCGATAACTCCCTGGTGCCAGTCCGCCTGATACAGCGCCAGTCCGTAGGGCATGTCTTTTTGGCTGAATTTCAAACGCTCGCAAATCGCCAGCGCCTCTTCTTTCATGCCCTGTTCAATTTCTTTTCGTGTCTGATTAAGGCCGTCCAGCTCGACCGCCATTCGCCGCGCCGACTGAATGTCTTCGCACAACAGCAGTTCAACGCCAAAAGACATGTCATCCAGACGACCCGCCGCATTAATGCGCGGGCCCAGCGCGAAACCCAGATCGCTGGCCACCAGCCGGGACGGATCGCGATTCGCCACTTCGATCAGCGCCTGAATCCCCGGCCGGCATTGCCCGGCGCGAATGCGCTGCAGGCCCTGATGCACCAGAATCCGGTTATTGCCATCCAGTGCGACCACATCGGCCACTGTGCCCAGGGCCACCAAATCTAATAACCCGGCTAAATTGGGTTCAGGGATCCCCTGCTCGATAAACCAGTTCTGCTGACGCAGAGCCGCCCGCAGTGCCAGCATCAGATAGAAAGCCACCCCTACCCCGCACAGCGCCTTGGACGGAAAGTCACAGCTGTGCAGATTCGGATTGACGATAGCATCTGCGGCTGGCAGGACGTCACCCGGTAAGTGGTGATCTGTCACCAGCACCCGGATACCTTTTTCTTTCGCCACCGCCACTCCAGCCACCGACGAGACGCCGTTATCCACCGTCATGATGATTTCCGCACCACGAGCTGCGGCCTGCTCGGCCACTTCCGGGCTCAGGCCATAGCCATCATCAAAACGGTTCGGCACCAGATAATCGACATTGCGGCAACCTAACTGGCGCAGCGCCAGAACAGAAAGCGCTGAGCTGGTGGCACCATCGGCATCGAAATCGCCCACCACAATTATGCGCTTGTGTTCATGCAATGCATCAATCAGCAGAGTAACGGCTGCATCAATACCATTAAGTTGGTCATAACTGTGCAGCCCCTTAGCGCCGCGCTCCAGATCTGTGTCAGAGCGCAACCCCCGGCTGGCATAAATACGCTTCAGCAGAGGGTGGATCTCAGAGGAAAAACCCGAGGTATCCGCTTCAGGGCGACGCTTGATTTCGATTTTCATTAGACTACTTAATGGCGATTGGCAGATGGGAAAAATGAGCAGGTGTTATACCAAAAAACCGCAGCGGCGGGTACCCGAACAGGCCAATCCAGCATCGGGCTCACAAGACTGACCGATCAGAAAATCCCCCCGAATGCGAATAACGCAACAGCCCGCAAGGACTGCGGGCTGTTGATCAGCAGAGGCAATAATTAACTGCGGCTGTTGAGAAATTGCAGCAGTCGGCTAGCCGGTTGATAGCCAGGCAGCATAGTCCCGTCTTCCAGCACCAGCGCAGGCGTACCTGTCACGCCCATTGCCACACCCAGCTGGTAATGCTTCATCACCAGCGAGTCATTATGCGGACTTTGCTCAATATTCAGTTTGCCTTTCTTGGCGTCATCCATGGCCTGCGCCCGGTTTTTCGATGCCCAGATAGCACTCATCTCACCGAAATTCTGCGAACGCTCACCACCGCGCGGGAAAGCCAGATAACGGATAGTGATACCTGCGTCGTTGTAGGCCTGCATTTCACTGTGCAGTTTACGGCAATAACCACAGCTGGTATCGGTAAAGACAGTCACCACGTATTTTTCATCTTTGGCCGGATAGACGATCATTTCGCTTTCCATGCCTTTGAGTTTGTCTTTGTTGATTGAGGCCATTTTCTGTTCAGTCAGATTGACAGGTTCGCCGTCCACAGACTGATACAGGTGCCCTGCAACAAAATACTGACCGTCATCAGACATATAAATAATACCGCGTTCGGTCACCACCTCGTTCATTCCCTTAAGCGGTGATGGCGTCACTGACGCTGCAGTCAGGCCCAGTGGATTCAACGTAGCTTCAATGGCACGGACATCAGGTTCTGCACTGGCAGAAAAAGCCGTGAACGCAGCCAGTGCAACAAGCAGGGGACGGCGGGAAAATGACATGAAAACATCCTTAACAAATCGTTGGCAATTCAGGGATAGTCCCTGTGAATACTATACAGACCCTTTGAGTATGGTCATACTTTCAAAGTTCAATCTCAAAAGGCAAGTGATTTCATAATCCGGTGACTCTGCAGGGTTATGATTGGGATCTCTGCCCCAGTAAGCACTGGCCGGAGTGTAACAAAAGGTCACTGCTGGTTTCAGGCTCGCGGATGGTGTTCCTGATGCAGCTGCTTCAGACGCTCGGTTGCCACATGAGTATAGATCTGTGTGGTAGATAAATCACTGTGACCTAACAGCATTTGCACGACTCTGAGGTCCGCGCCGTAATTGAGCAAATGGGTGGCAAACGCATGACGCATGACGTGCGGCGACAAGGTATCGGCATCAATCCCGGCCAACACCGCATAATGTTTAATACGGTGCCAGAAGGTCTGACGCGTCATCTGGCGGGCACGCTTGCTGGGAAACAGAACATCTGAACTGACTTCCCCCAACAGGTACGGTCGTCCCTGAGCCAGAAAAGTTTCAATCCATTCCATGGCTTCTTCGCCCATTGGCACCAGTCGCTCTTTATCCCCTTTACCTGTGACCCTGACCACGCCCTGGCGCAGACTGACGTTATCCATCCGCAGACTGACCAGCTCAGTGACCCGCAGGCCCGTTGCATACAGCAGCTCCAGCATGGCTTTATCGCGCAGCTCGAGCGGATCATTGACATCAGGCGCGCCCAGCAGGGCACTGACCTGATCTTCGCTAATGTCCTTCGGCAGCCGCTGCGGCAATCTGGGACTGTGCAAAATGGCACTGGGATCGTCTTCCCTGAGCTTTTCACGGTGAAAGTACTGAAACAGCCGCCGCAGCGCCGATGTCATTCTGGCCCGGGAACTCTGCTTGAAGTCTTGCTCAAACAGCCATTGCTGGTAATCCTGCAGATCGCCGGAGTGCAGTGACAACAGCGACTGCCGCCGTGAATCCAGCCATTGCTGCAGTTTCATTAAATCATTACGGTACGAAGACAGGGTGTTGGCCGACAGCCCACGCTCCATCCACATCGCATCTAAAAAGCGCTCGATCAGGGCAATATCGTTATTGGTTTCCACGTCGCGCCACTCCCAAAACATCTGGATATAAACACAGTATATTGCAGCATAGTACTGAATTTCTCCTGTAATGTAACTAGGTGCGCTCGCTTGAGGGATGCACCCAGGCGCCTGACAGGGTAAAATCAGCGCAAATTAGTTGCCACCCCAGGAAATATCAGTATGAAAATCGGCCTGTTTTACGGATCGACCACCTGCTATACCGAAATGGCCGCGGAGAAAATCCGCGATTGCATCGGCGGCGAGCTGGTTGAGCTGCACAACATCAAAGAAGCGGCACTCAGCGAGATGAACCAGTATGATCTGCTGATCCTGGGCATCTCAACCTGGGACTTTGGTGAACTGCAGGAAGACTGGGAAGCGGTCTGGAATCAACTGGATGGCCTGACGCTGACCGGAAAAACCGTCGCCCTGTTCGGTTTGGGCGATCAGGAAGGCTACACAGAATGGTACCTGGACGCCATGGGCATGCTGCACGATCAGTTGCTGCCGACCGGTGCCCAGTTCGTTGGCTACTGGCCAAATCAAGGCTACAACTTTGAAGCCTCAAAAGCTCTGACCGAAGACAAAAGCTTGTTTGTCGGGCTGGCACTGGATGAAGACAGCCAGTACGAACTCAGTGATGAGCGCATCCAGCAATGGTGCGAGCAGGTACTGACCGAGTACGGCGATTCACTCTAGTCCGACGTTTAACGCCCGTAGAGAGACGGGCGGGTACTGACCAAACAGCCCCTGAATCATCCCATGCTTGTTGGCCTGGCAAAAAAGCCAGGCTGTAACGGGAGAGCTGCTCAGTATATTGCCTGACCCTCAGCATTAGGTAGATGTTTGTCGCTGTCCATCTCGGCCGTAAAAAAACGCCCCGGTAAAAACCGGGGCGTTTCGGTCAGACAAATTGTTATTTGCTGTTTAAACCGTTTGCGCTTTTGGCTCACGGATGTCTGCCCGGATGAAACGGGTCACAGCCAGTGCCAGCAAGGTAGGTGTTGTCCAGGCCATACCGTAATCAAACATTGGCAGGAAACTCAGAAACGACATATCCAGACCGATCACTTTGGCCGCATCAATCAGACTGAAGACCAGAGAAACCAACAGCACCACACGGTATGCCAGACGCGGATTTGGCAGCCAGCGGCGAACAAAGGTCAGGATAACCAGCGCCACCGCCACAGGGTACAGGGCAAACAGCACAGGCACCGACAGGCTGATCAACTGATTCAGGCCAACATTGGCCACCACACCGCAAATCACTGCCAGGATCACAGCCCATGTCTCATAGGACAATCGGGTCAGCGAACTGAAATAGTCAGAACAGGCACTGATCAGGCCAATCGCCGTGGTCAGACAGGCCAGCATCACAATTGCCGACAGAATGTACTGACCGACAGGACCAAACAACGCCAGCACATAGCCTGCCAGAATGGCACCACCATTGGCTGCACCTTCGGCAACCGCCGCACTGGTAGCGCCCAGATAAAACAGCGAGATATACACAAACGCCAGGCCTGCTGCGGCAATCACACCTGCCATCATCAGATATTTGCAGGTGGCTTTATCATCTTTGATGCCTTTGTTGCGGATCACATCAACAATCAGCATGCCGAACATCAGCGCCGCAAAGGTATCCATGGTGTTGTAACCTTCCAGGAATCCTTTGGTGAACGCCATGTTCACATAATCACCCTGTGCAGCCTGAATCTCGCTTTGCGGGTTGAGGAATACCGCCACAGCCAGAATAGCCAGTACAGCAAAGAGCGCCGGGGTGAGCAGCTTACCGATAGAATCGATCAGCCTGCCGCGTGACCATGCAAAGAACAGCGCCAGTCCAAAAAAGACAACAGAAAAAATGGTCAGACTGGTTTGTCCCCCATCAGCCATAAAAGGTTTGACTGCCATTTCGTAGGCCACAAGACCGGTACGAGGCGCAGCAAAAGCAGGGCCGATGATGATAAAGATAAGAACGGCCATCAGCGTTGCCAGCTGAGGCGGAAGATCACGGGTCAGCCCCTTCCAACCGCCGCCGGCAACAGCCACAGCTATGATGCCGATCAGCGGCAAGCCAACTGCCGTCGATAAGAAACCAAACATCGCTGGCAGCAGGTTATCACCTGCACTTAAACCGGCCTGTGGCGGGAAAATAATATTTCCGGCCCCCAGGAAGAACGCAAAGGTCATGAAACCTATCGCAAAAATATCTGAAACCTTGAGTGTGTTATTCAAACTGCACCTTCCCACTCGTCTATTGTTATGTTGTGTTAGCATTAATGGCTCATTACTGAGATATATCACTACATTCAGCAAAAGAGGCAGCATAATGAAGCAAAAGAATGCCAGTGACAACCTCGCAGCCAAAAACACCACTTTCTTCGGATGTATAGCCAAAAAACCAAAATAAAGAACCAATAAAAAGCAATAAATTAGAACTAAGAACCAAAATAAATATTGCTCACAAAACATCCAACACAGAATATAAAACCACCAGATCACCAAACTTTACAGTGTTTGACCGCAACTCAACCATTGACAGGAATAACCGCTATAATGGCGGACTGATTTTACTCGCCGCCTTTTCGGACATTCATTAGATGAATAAAGGTTTTACGTTTAAACAATTTCACGTTGACGATCACGGATGCGGCATGCCTGTCAGCACAGATGGTGTGTTGTTAGGAGCATGGGCCTGGGTGTCAAGCTGTCGTGACAGTCAGACTCAGGTCAATCGCCAGACGATACTCGACATTGGTTGCGGAAGCGGTTTGCTGTCCTTAATGGCAGCGCAGCGTACGCAATCCGGCACCGCCGATATTCTGGCGCTGGATATTGACCCGGCAGCCGTGACAGCGGCCGGCAAAAATTTCTCGGCCTCGCCCTGGTCCGTGCGGCTTCAGGCCGAGCGTCAGGATATCCGTGAATGGGTCCGCTCTCAGCCCAAAGGCCGCTTTCAGGCCATATTATGCAATCCGCCCTACTTCAATCACGGTGAACAGGCAAACTGCCAGCGCCGGGCGACCGCCCGACACACAGACACCCTCTCCCACAGCGAGCTGCTCAGCTGCCTGCAATACCTGCTGGCACCGGCAGGACAGGCCAGCCTGATTCTGCCGGTCTACGAAGGTGAAGCACTGCTGACGATGCTGGCTGACTATGGCTTGCACTGTCGCCGGCTGTGCCGGGTGAAAAGCACCGCCGCCAAACCGGTTCATCGCCTGCTGATTGCGCTTTCCCCTCAGGACGGTGACTGTGACGAAACACAGCTGACGATCAATCAGCAAGGCCACTATTCGGCCGGGTTTACGGCCCTGACCCGTGACTTTTATCTCAAGCTCTGATCCTGTCAGCGAGCGGCAGGGATAATCCAAGTTTTTGTGCTTTAATCGGTGATACTTGCATCAAATCACACTATAATGCCGCCCCTTAACTGAATCACAGCAGCAAACTGCCCATCGACATGCGACCCATACGGGCAGCCCGCTACTTAGGAGTAAGACTGGTGAGAGATTTTTCCGAATTAGAGTTAGATGGCGCTCTGCTACAAGCGATTGAAGATATGGGATATTCCCGTCCAACCGTTGTGCAGTCTCAGGCTATCCCTCATGCCCTGGATGGCCGTGACGTACTGGCATCCGCACCAACGGGTACCGGAAAAACTGCCGCATTTGTATTGCCTATGATTCAGCACCTGCTTGATTTTCCGCGCCGTAAACCCGGCCCGGCCCGCGTGCTGATTCTGACACCAACCCGTGAACTGGCCATTCAGGTCGCCGATCAGGCCAAAGCCCTGGCGGCCCATACTGACCTGAAAATCTTCACCATCACAGGCGGTATCTCTTACGACGAGCACGCTGAGTATCTGGGCAAAACTCAGGACATTGTGGTTGCCACACCGGGCCGTCTGATGGAATACATCGAAGGCGAGAAATTCGATTGCCGTGCCATCGAGTGCCTGATCCTGGACGAAGCTGACCGCATGCTCGACATGGGTTTTGGAGCCGTTGTGAAACGCCTGCATGAAGAATGTCGCTGGCGCCGTCAGAGCTTGTTGTTCTCCGCCACCCTGGAAGGCAAAGGGGTACGAGAGTTCTCCCAGACGATCTTAAGTGAGCCCGTCGAAGTGAACGCTGAGCCACCGCGTCGCGAACGCAAGAAGATCCATCAGGTATACCACCGCTGTGACGACATGGCGCACAAAATGGCGTTGCTGGAAAATATCCTCAGCGATCAGGCCGAGCGCAGTATTATTTTTGTCAAAACCCGCGAGCGACTGGCCGAGCTGCGCGATCAGCTGGCGTCACTGAAAATCGCTTGCGTCTGGATTCAGGGAGAAATGGCACAAGCCACCCGTAACAATGCCATTCGTCGTTTCCGTGAAGGTGAAACCAACATACTGATCGCCACCGATGTCGCAGCACGGGGTATTGACCTGCCAGACGTCAGCCATGTCATCAACTTTGACATGCCGCGTACGTCCGATGTGTATTTGCACCGTATCGGCCGTACTGCCCGTGCCGGTAAAAAAGGCACAGCCATCTCGCTGGTGGAAGCGCATGATCAAGGCATGATAGAGCGTGTCAGCCGTTATATGAAAGAAGAAATACCGGAGCGCTTTATTGAAGGCCTGCGCCCTAAACACAAAAAGCCGGCAACCGTGAAGAAGAAGAAAGTCAAAGACGGTAAGAAGAAAGACACGAAAAAGAAAGACACGAAAAAGAAAGACGCCAAGAAGAAAAAATCCGTCAACAAAAAGGCGGCGGCCAAATAATCTTTGCCGTAGCTGCAGACTAAAACAGAAAAGGGCCGGATACAGTATCCGGCCCTTTTTTCAGCCAACGGTTTAACGCTGAAGCTTTATTGCTCTTCGCGTTTAAATACCAGTTCAGCGGCCGTCGATTCTTCCGGTACGAAGTAATAGCCAGCCACGTCAAATTGTTTCAGCTGTTCCACTGAAGTCAGGCGGTTATCAATGATATAACGTGCCATCATGCCACGGGCTTTCTTGGCGTAGAAACTGATCACCTTGTACTGACCATTTTTGCCGTCTTTAAACAACGGGGTAATCACTTTACCTTTGAGAGACTTCGGCTTAACGGCTTTAAAATATTCATTGGAGGCCAGGTTAATCAGGATGTCATCGCCCTGCCCGGCAAGCGCGTCATTCAGTTTGTCCGTAATAATACTGCCCCAGAACTGATACAGGTTAGTGCCGCGGCCGTTGGCCAGCTTAGTGCCCATTTCAAGACGGTAAGGCTGCATCAGATCCAGCGGCCGTAACAAACCGTACAAACCGGACAGCATGCGCAGGTGCTGTTGGGCAAAGGTGAAGTCATCCTCGCTCAGGCTATCGGCTTCCAGGCCGGTATACACATCACCTTTGAAGGCCAGAATCGCCTGACGCGCGTTTTCAAGCGTAAAATCCGGGTGCCAGTCGGCAAAACGGGCCGCATTGAGTCCGGCGATTTTATCGCTCACCTTCATCAGGCTCGCAATGTCCATAGGCGTCAGCTGACGGCAAACCTCAATCAGCTCCATCGAGTGATCGGTCAGCTCAGGCAAAGTATAAGTCTTTGTTGCCAGAGGAGATTCATAATCCAGGGTTTTAGCAGGGGAAACCACTATCAGCATGTTTTGATGTCCTGTAAGCGTGTCTGTCGGCAAGATTACCATTTCGGCATCAAAAAACCACGCACAACGCGCGTGGTTGTCGCTTTCTTTGCCATAGGGACAGCCTATCGAACTGAACGGCTGGTCCAGATATCTTCATCCAGCTGAGCATGCAATTCCGGGTATTGGGCGCTGTCAAACGTTGGCACCTTACCCTGAGCCAATTGCGCGTTATAGTCTTTCGCCAGTTTCACCACTGTGCCCGACAACAGCAAAATAGCGATCAGGTTGATAATGGCCATCATTCCCATAGACACATCCGCCATCGCCCATACCGTCGGTAATTCGGCCAGCGCCCCGAACATCACCATGCCCAATACCACAGCGCGAAAAATCAGCAGTCCGGCTTTGTGGTTATGCTCAAGAAAAATCAGGTTGGTTTCGGCATAAGAGTAATTGGCTACCAGCGAGGTAAAGGCAAACAGGAAGATAGCGATAGCAATGAAGATCCCTCCCCAGTCCCCCACCTGAGAAGCCAGCGCCCGCTGCGTCAGCTCTATACCTGTGACTTCGCCATGAGGTACATACTCACCAGACATCAGAATAATCGCCACAGTGGCCGAACAGATAACGATAGTATCGGTAAAGACCCCCAGCATCTGCACATAGCCTTGCGACGCCGGATGTGGCGGGTACGGCGTGGCCGAGGCGGCCGCATTCGGCGCCGAACCCATGCCCGCTTCATTGGAAAACAGCCCGCGCTTCAGGCCATTAATCATGCCCTGAGCTATGGTATAACCCAGAGCGCCGGAGGCCGCTTCTTCCAGACCAAAGGCACTGCGGAAAATCAAGGCGATCACCGAAGGAACCTGTTCGATATTCATTGCCACGACCACCAGTGCCAGCAACAGATAACAAATCGCCATCACTGGTACCAGAATTTCAGCAGTGCGGGCAATGGTTCGCATGCCACCGAATATGATAAAACCGGTCAGCGCCACCAGCACCATGCCGACCACCACAGGTTGCCAGCCAAAGGCCACATTCATGGCTTTGGCAATGGAGTTAGCCTGAACCGCGTTGAATACCAGACCGAAGGCAATGATCAGAAAGATAGAGAACACCACCCCCATCCAGCGCATTCCCAGCCCTTTTTCCATGTAGTACGCCGGACCGCCCCGGTAATTGCCGTCATCATCCCGGGTCTTGTACAACTGGGCCAGCGCACTTTCCGCGAATGCTGTCGCCATCCCTAACATGGCAATCAGCCACATCCAGAAAATCGCGCCCGGCCCACCCAAGGTAAGTGCCACGGCGACCCCGGCCATGTTGCCGGTTCCGACCCGGGCAGCCAGACTGGTGCATAATGCCTGAAAAGAAGAGATACCGGCAGCATCCGACTTACGGCTGTTTTTCATCACTTTAAACATATGGACAAAATGCCGGAACTGAATAAACCCCAGCAAGTAGGTAAAATAGATCCCTACCCCGACCAGCAGGTAAATCAATACAGATCCCCACAGCAGATCATTGAGGAAATTTATCTGACTTGTCACACCAACCCCTTAGCTTGCTCAAAGGTATTTTTGCCCGGCACGCCTTTGCTATGCCACTTCATTCAACTGTAATTCATCTGTCAGCCCAAGCTGAGATAAAGCCAGAAAAACATTTGCATTGCAGATACTGACCTGTTGGCTGATCTCAGCCCGTTTTGGTTCCCGGCTGCCGAAAACCTGAGCGATGATGCGGAGTTAGTCGCAAAAAATCAATCCACACTGAACAGAATTGAGCACTGCATTACTTTCTAACCAACTGGACAAACCATTGGGTTCAATGATTCAGTTTGAACTAATTTCACAAATAAATAACAAATGCGAAATACTTCAATTTTATTCTACACCGTATTGTGATATTTAACTGATGATCGAGGGGCAAGATGCCCCCGCTCTGAGCAATACTCAGAATGGTAGAGAGGTGCAATATGGATGGCTTTGGATTCGACAACATGCTTGAAAGCGATTTTCCTCGTCGCAATGCACGCAGTAAACCTGTTAAGCGTAAGTGGCGGGAAATTGAAGCACTCAAAGATAAGCAAAAACTGAAAAAGGAACTTCAGGACATTGATATCTTACATGAGTTTACCGATGAGGTAGATTTGTAATCTGGGTTTTGCACTACCATTACTAGGTTAAGGCTAGTATCAAACGACCAACACCGGCTCTGCAGCCGGTGCTGTTTTTTGTGGCCCGGCAGATGTTAATGATCGGGCTCAAGCCGGGTTGCCAACTCCCGGTACTGAGCTGAAACCTCTTTACCGAACAGAGGATCACACAGGCAATCCTGGTATTCTTCTTCAACGGCTGCCCAGTCCTGGTCGGTAAAATGCTGGCGGATCACAGGGAACACCTTCTTCTCTTCGGTGTCCAGGTGCTGGTGCTGGCGCTCTACAAAGGCATTCAATTTTCCCGCAAAAACATCCAGCGGAATCACGGCATCCATCAGAATCATGTCGACGGTTTCGGCAAACTCTGCGGTCAGTCTAGCCAGCTCTATATGTTCCGCCTCCAGATCCAAAATGTCCTGCTCCTCACCATAGTGTCTGAGGTAGTAATGGTATATGACATCTTCTTTTGGGTGATGACAGTGCTCGGCCTGGTTCTGCAGATAGGTCACTATGTCGCGAATGAGCTGATAATTCACTTCGTGACCCGCTTGGATCCCTTTTAATTTTGTACCTAACAGTTTAAGCAACCGGTTGATATAACCATGTTCGGTGTGAATACTGTCCAATAGCATTTCGACCTCCCGGACATTAACATCCCAGCTATAAGTGTAAACCGGGATAGCGAATTCTGTTTGATCCAGGTTAAGTTGCCTTACATTTGTTCAGGAAGTTGCCAGTTAATCTCACTTTTACGGCTTTGTCGCAACCACTTGTTTGCCTGAGAGAAATGGCGACAGCCAAAAAAGCCCCGATAAGCAGACAAGGGTGACGGATGTGCCGCTTCCAGCACCCAGTGTCTGTCCCTGTCGATATGTTTTCCTTTCTTGTGGGCATGCGCTCCCCACAACAGAAACACCAGACCATCTCTGTGCTGATTCAGACTGGTAATAACCCTGTCGGTAAACATTTCCCAGCCATATTTACTGTGCGAATGCGCTTTGCCTTGCTCAACCGTCAGCACAGTATTGAGCAGAAGTACGCCCTGCTCTGCCCAGGGCTGTAAGCAGCCATGGCTGGGAATGCTGAATCCGTCGATATCAGTGGCCAGCTCTTTATACATATTGGCCAGAGACGGGGGGACTTTAACTCCGGGTTGCACCGAGAAACTGAGCCCGTGTGCCTGTTCAGGGCCGTGATAAGGATCCTGGCCCAGGATCACTACCTTGACCTGATCAAAGGGAGTGGTATCAAAAGCGCGAAATACATCGGCCTCAGCCGGATAGATCACTCTGCCAGCCTGCCTTTCTGCGGCAACTTGTGCCTCAGCCTGCTGAAAGTAAGCTTGCTGCCTTTCCTGTTCCAGCAACTGTTTCCAGTCGAAAAGCGATGAAGATGGGGAATCTGAAACAGACATGTCGGCTCCTGCGGGGAAAATGAAGGTAAGCCGACATTCTGCCTGTCTGATCACGGCATCGCAATGACAACAGGTATCATTTGGGCCGGGACACAGGGCCAACAGGTGTACGCCAGTGACCGCGTCCCTGAATAGGACGATTGGCCTGAGGAAGGCGTGAGCCGCTTACTGAGTTCATTCCGGGGGCTGGCATTGCGCTCGCTTTCATAGGGTGTTTCCTCATAATTGAAGGTTCAGTCTATTCAATGAAAGATCAATGCCAACTTTGTCAGTTTGTTCACTAGAGTTTTCTTACAGTGATTTAGCGGCATCTGTAGACCTCAGGCGACCAAAGCAGCAATCTGCTTTATCGCCAATGCGCCAGTTGAGCGCATTTGTGCGCATAATTTGTGCAGCGTCACGCAATAGGCAGTAAGAGTGCTTAGTTGATACAGATCAAGGGACCGGGGGCCCAACGCGGTAGGATGCCGTTATCCCTGACCACTTTGTCAGGCACACTATTTTGCTGTTTCAGATGACAACCAAGGAGCTGCCATGATCACCGGCATTCAAATTACCCAAGCGGCTAATCCTCAACTGCTCAATTCCATCTGGCTGCTGGATGCAGCCAGTGGCACAGCCCGCTGCCTGTGTACCATTGACGACTTTGCGCAAGATCAGGACATCGCCCTGTCTGAACTGGGTCAGATTGAGTACCGCGAACTGCCTGTTGAACAGGCTCCGCGTATTGAAGGCGGGCAGCACCTCAACGTGAATGTGCTCAGGCGTGAAACCCTGGAAGACGCCGTGGCGCACCCGGAAAAATATCCACAGCTGACCATTCGGGTGTCTGGTTACGCGGTACGTTTCAACTCGCTGACGCCAGAGCAGCAGCGTGATGTCATCGCCCGAACGTTTACCAGCACTTTATAAAAGCTTGCCGTACAAAAACGCCGCAACCTATTGGTCTGCGGCGTTTTTACCGTCTGATTTTTACTGAAATCAGGCTTTTTTCACAAATTCAGATTTCAGCATCATAGCCCCGATACCATCAATCTTACAGTCGATGTTATGGTCGCCATCCACCAGGCGGTTGATTTTCACTTTAGTCCCCACTTTGGCGACAGACGACGAACCTTTTACCTTGAGATCTTTTATCAGGGTAACAAAATCGCCTTCCTGCAACACAGTGCCGTTCGCGTCTTTCACAATCAGTGCATCCACATCTTCTGTCACTTCACCCGGAATCCATTCATGACCACACTCAGGGCAGATCAACAGGTTGCTGTCTTCATAGACATAAGATGAATTGCATTCAGGGCAAGGAGGTAAGGTATCGCTCATACGCTGCTATCTCTCATTTAAAAAGTCATCACTTAAAGATATTCGCCCGCCACTGACTTGCCAGTGCCGGACGAGATGTCTGACATTATAATGTAATTATCATTAAATTATCACCTCGCCGGTTCTGTCATCACAAACCCCTGCCATGAAGGAGATAACGTCAATTTAAACAACGCTTTATAGAGATCCAGCATGGCTGTCTGAAGCGATTACTTCACCTGAGGGTTCTTCGTTGCGTCATCATCCAGATAACTGATGTCGTGCTTTTCCAGGTATTCACGGATTAACTGGCGGACCACCTGGGACGGTGTCAGATCCTGGGAAGCGCACAGCTTTTCAAAGGCCTGCTTTTTGCGGGGATCCATCAATACGGTAAAACGGGCAGTCTTGCTTTCCACACTCAGCTACTCTCGGTCGGACATGATAATCAAATTATAATCTTAACCTGATGATGAAGAAACGATACAAACAAAAAGAGCCACCATAATGGTGGCTCAATCAGAGTATGACCCGCAGAGAGGTATCAGTCCTGAACGGCTTGCAGCACAGCTTTTAACTGAGCAAAATCATTGTCACGCTCAACCGACAGCAACTCCATTGCGCCATGTTTGGCAAGCGGCGCAGGTAAATCTATCTCTTTTTGCAGGATATCTTCCACCACTTCCTTGAACTTGGCTGGGTGCGCGGTACACAGGAACAGACCTGTCTCGCCGGCTTGCAGCTGCTCATTGAGTATGCGATAGGCAATGGCGCCATGTGGCTCACACAGATAACCGTCGGCATCCATCTGACGCAGTGTCTCTGCGGTCTGCTCGTCGCTTACCGCGCCGTAGCCCAGCTCGTTCAGGCCCCAGCCTTGTTGCTGGCACAGCTCTTCAATACGCGGCCAGTTGTTTGGCTGGCTGACATCCATGGCATTGGAAATGGTCGGTACCGTCGCTTTAGGATCCCACTTGCCGTCCTGCAGATAGCGGGGCACGGTATCGTTCACATTGGTGGCGGCGATAAAACGTTTCACTGGCAAACCCAGCGCTTTGGCCAGCAGGCCGGCGGTCAGGTTACCGAAGTTGCCGCTAGGAACCGACACCACCAGATTGCCGCGAGCAGCTTTCGGCAGTTGCGCCACCGCTTCGAAGTAGTAACAGATCTGCGCCATCAGGCGACTGATATTGATAGAGTTGGCTGAGTTCAGGCCCACTTCCTGACGCAGTTCAGCATCATCAAAAGCTTGCTTGACCAGCGACTGACAATCATCAAAGGTGCCATTCACTGCCACAGTGTGGATATTGCCGCCCAGCGTACAGAACAGCTTTTCCTGCAGCGGGCTGATTTTGCCCTTCGGATACAGGATCACCACCTTGATGTTGTCCATACCGTAGAAAGCATGGGCCACAGCCGCACCGGTATCGCCTGAGGTCGCGGTAAGAATAGTGATATTGCCATTGGCGTCAGACACTGCCGCCAGCGATTGCGCCATGAAGCGGCCACCAAAATCTTTGAATGCCAGCGTCGGGCCGTGGAACAACTCCAGCGCATAGACTGCGTCTTTCACTTGTGCGACCGGAGCCGGGAACTGGAAAGCGTTACTGACCATTTGCCGGACGGTTTCCGCGCCCAGTTCATCACCGATAAAAGCAGACAGAATACGGCTGCTGCGAGTAACGAAATCCTGCTCCAGCAACGCATCGATGTCGCCTAAATCCGGCAGTTGAGCAGGAAAAAACAGGCCCTGATTACGGCCCAGCCCCTGGCGGACTGCCTGGGCAAAAGACACTTCTTCCTGATGATCTTTCAAGTTATACAGCTTCATGATTAATACTCACTTCCTATTTCTGTTGAACCCTGGCTGTCGAGACGACAGACATGGACGAATCCTTCATCATTCTGGACATAATGCTGCTGCAACCAGCGGGCAATGCGCTCTGCGACCTCCAGATCATCACAGATGCTGAACATGGTCGGGCCTGAACCTGAAATACCACTGGCTAACGCGCCCGCTTCCAAGGCGTACTGACGCGCTTCCTTAAAGCCCGGCAGCAAGCCTTCTCGGTAGGGTTCGGCCACCACGTCTTTGATCATTTTGGCGGCCAGTTGCGGCTGCTGGCTGTGGCAGGCATGAATAAAACCTCCCAGATAACGGCCATGGGCAATGATATCCTGTCGACGGTACTGAGCCGGTAAAATAGCCCGGGCTTCAGCAGTCGATACCTTGATGCCAGGATACGCCATCACCCAGTACCAGTTATCGAAACTCGGGACCGACTGGCTGATGATCCCCAGCTCCTCGACCATGAATTGCAACCCGCCAAGATAGCAGGGTGCCACGTTGTCGTAATGCACACCGCCTGAAATCTGACCTTCCATTTCCCCCATCAGCGCCAGCAGTTCTGTCTCTGTCAGCGGGTTTTCATGAAAGCGGTTCAGCGCATCCAGGGCAGCCACAATTGAGCAGGCACTGGAACCCAGACCGGAACCAATTGGCATATTCTTCGCCAGTGTCATCGACACAGGTTTCAGGCTGACGCTTTTCTTATCCAGCTCACGGGCAAACACCTGCCAGCAGTGATAAACGATGTTCTCTTGCGGCTCAGCCGGCAACTTAGCGACAAAATCACCTTCACATCGCAGCGAAAAGGGCTCTGTGCCGGCGGCCACTGTCACTTTATCCCCCAGCAGGGTGCCATCAACGGGCGACACTGCCGCCCCGAGAACATCAAAACCGACACTGACATTACCAATAGATGCCGGTGCGTAAACAGTCACACTCATTGTTAAACTCCCAGTTTCCAGCCGACGGTACGCATCAGATCAGCGAAGACCCCTGCCGCTGTGACCTCGGTACCGGCACCGTATCCGCGCAGGACCAGAGGAATGGGTTGATAGTAACGGCTGTAGAAAGCCAGGGCATTCTCGCCGTCCTTGATTTTAAACATAGGATCATCCTGATCAACGGCCGCCACTTTCACTTTGCATTTACCGTTGTCAATTTCACCTATGTAGCGCAGTACTTTGCCTTCTGCGGCCGCTTTGGCTGACCATTCACTGAAGTAAGCATCGGCCTGTGGCAGACGCTGCATGAAGGCCTCAACATCGCCACTTTGATCAAAGCCCGGCGGCAAGGCCGGCTCGACCACCACATCGCTCAGCTCAAGGGCATAACCAGCCTCACGGGCCAGAATCAAGAGTTTGCGCGCCACATCCATGCCGGACAGATCATCACGGGGATCCGGCTCAGTGAAACCGTTATTACGGGCCACAGTCGTTGCTTCACTCAGGCTCATGCCTTCGTCCAGCTTACCGAAGATGAAAGACAGCGAACCTGACAAAATACCGGCGAAACGCTCCAGCTCATCACCGGCAGCCATCAGGTTCTGCAGGTTTTCAATCACTGGCAGACCGGCACCGACAGTGGTGTCATACATGAAACGGCGGCAGGTTACGCGCGCGGCCTGACGCAACTGGTGATAATAAGCCATACTGGCCGTATTGGCTTTCTTGTTGGGCGTGATAACGTGGAAACCAGCGGCCAGGAAATCCACATACTGCTCGGCAATGGCTTCGTCTGAGGTACAATCGATAATCACAGGGTTGATGATGTGATTACGCTGCACCAGCTGAATCAGGCTAGCCAGATTGAACCCTCCGCTTGCCTGGCCGATCGCATCGCGCCAGTTTTCCAGCGGCAGGCCATTATTGTCCAATAACATGCCTTTGCTGTTCGACAAGCCACAGACACGAATGACAATGCCGTTTTCAGCCAGCTTCTCTTGCTGGCGCTGGATCTGATCCACCAGCTCGCCACCAACACCACCGACACCAACCACAAACACATCCAGGAAGTGTTTACTGTTGAACAGGTTCTCATGACAGGCTTTCACCGCTTCCGAGACTTTGTTGGCCGGAATCACAGCGGAAATAGCCCTTTCAGAAGAGCCCTGCGCAATCGCGATAATATTGACATTCACTTCGGCCAGCGAGGTAAAAAAGCGCGACGCCACACCACGGGAAGTACGCATACCGTCCCCGACCAGGGTCACGATCGCTGAATCGTCAATAAACTCTACCGGCTCTAACAGACCTTCTTTCAGCTCCAGCTCAAAATTATTACGCAGCGCCTGCTCAGCCACGAGTTGATCATCACTTTCGATACAAAAACTGATGCTGTATTCAGACGAGGACTGAGTGATCAGAACAATTGATACCCCTGCTGCTGACATTGCCCCGAATACGCGGGCTGCCATGCCGACCATGCCTTTCATACCAGGGCCGGACACATTTACCATGGTCAGGTTTTTGAGCGTGGTAATGCCTTTGATCGCCAGCTTGTCTTCACCCGTATCCTGACCGATCAGTGTACCGGCACCTTGCGGGTTAAAACTGTTTTTGATCAGGCAGGGAATGTGGAATTGCGCGATGGGTGCAATGGTTTTGGGATGCAGTACCGAAGCACCGAAGTAAGAGAGTTCCATTGCTTCCTGGTAACTGAGCGATTTCAGCAAACGGGCATCAGGCACCAGACGCGGATCGCAGTTATAGACACCATCGACATCTGTCCAGATTTCACAGCACTCAGCACGCAGACAGGCTGCCAGCACAGCCGCTGAATAATCCGAACCGTTACGGCCTAAAATAACCAGCTCACCTTTCTCATTACCGGCTGTAAAACCCGGCATGATATGGATGTGCCCTTCAGCCAGCGGATGACGGCGGAAGTTGTCAGTTGAGATTTCAATGTCGACATGCCCTTCCAGGTAATCGCCATGCGCCACTAAAGAAGCAACCGGATCAATCAGATCCGCTTTATGCCCTTTGGCTTCCAGCACCGCTTTCATGACTACGATAGAAATACGTTCACCTTTACTGATGACACGGGCGTAAACATTGTCCGGGCACTGTCCCAGCAACTTCATCCCGTGGACCAGTTGCTTCAGTTGCCCCAGCGAGCTGGCGAGTTTGGCATCCACGGCTGAACGCTCAAACGCAGGTAAAAGCTGCTCAATACCATCAAACAGGCTGTTAAAGGTGTTTTCCAGATCGGTGAGCTGCAGCTCGGCATCGCCCGTCGCGACTGTGGTATCTATGACTGACACCAGTTTGTTGGTCACTTTGCCCGGTGCTGACAGCACCACTGAGACTTCACCCTGGTGGGCATTACTGGCGATGATATCCGCCGCCCTGAGAAACCGGTCGGCATCCGATAAAGATGAACCGCCAAACTTAAGCACTCGCATTCCCTACTCCACTTCCGTTAATTTTGACTTGTCGGCAATTGCTTCCTGGCTGTTATTGTATGTGGCCAGTGAATATTGCCATTGAATCTGAAAAAATCATGGTGAAAAAAAAGCCCGCACTGTGAGGTGCGGGCTTTTTTTTGAAATCTTGCGCGTATCAGCCCGCCCCAACACTGTTTGTGCCGGTAATAATAATGGTGGTGGTGCCGATAAGGTTAAGTGCCATGTTTTTATATTATTGCTAATGTTGTGTGCGTGTTGTTTACGTTTACCTGATCCCCAGGTATGAGTCAACACTGACTAGTGATTTATTTCTTACTTTCCCAGAATACAGTTTTTGTCTCTGCCAATTCATTATTCCCGCCAAGAATAGATTAGTCGCATAAAATTAGAGGAAATCGCATTTCTGCAATTGCAGTTAACTCATTGACATAGCATAGTAACTCGTAAGGATTATTTGCCTTCTCAAGCAAGACCTGAAGCAATTAACCCGTTAAAGCCCAACAATGTTCTGGTTCAAGATAGTCAACGCACCCTCAGAACCAGAGAGATCACTCACAGGCCATGCAGGAAGACAGCCTGGAGGATGACAATGATTACAATAATATTTCGGAGGGATCCGGCATGACAGCAGCGATGGAACAGCTTGTTGCACATACCATACTCCAAGGCTTTGATGCCATGTACGGCCGGTTTCTGGATGTCACCGCCGGTGCGCAGGACAGATTTGAAAATCAGGACTGGATGTCAGTCCATCAGGCCCTGAAACAGAGGATCAGCTTTTACGACCATCATGTGGAACTGGTCAGCCGCCAGATCCAGATTATGCTCGGCAGGCAATACGCTAACCGCGAGTTTCTGACCGCCGTCAAATCCTCCTATGAAGATCTGCTGCTGGATTACCCTCGCTATGACATTGCCGAAAGCTTCTTTAATTCCGTCTATTGCCGAATTTTCGAGCATCGCGATATCAACCGCGACAAACTGTTTGTGCACAGCTCGCAGACCGGGCGCATCGCGCCTTATCCAACCGCTTTAACCCGTTTGTACCAGTCTGAGAACGGGTCGCACTATCTGTTTGAACGCATGATGGATGAAACCCCTTTCACACTGAACTGGGAAGACAAAAACCGGGATATTGCCCTGATAGTGACCAGGCTCAACAATGAGTTTGGCAGTGCAGCGATGCAAAAAGCGCGACTTGAGCTGATCAAAGAACCGTTTTACCGTAATAAAGCCGCTTACCTGATTGGCCGGCTGTTGCTGGAAAACAATACCCAGATCCCCCTGGTGTTACCTGTGCTGACCACAGAAAATCGCCAGCTGTATGTGGATGCCTGTCTGTGCCATGTTGATGATGTCAGTATCGTTTTTGGCTTCGCGCGTTCTTATTTCATGGTGTACGCTCCGGCACCTGCTGCACTGGTCCGTTTCCTCAGCGAGCTGTTACCAAACAAAACCCATGCCGAACTTTACACCGCCATAGGTTGCCAGAAGCACGGTAAAACAGAGCTGTACCGGGAATTTCTCCATCACCTTGAACACTCTGACGACAAGTTCGATCTGGCGCCGGGTATCAAGGGCATGGTCATGAGTGTCTTTACCCTTCCTTCCTACGGGTTCGTCTTCAAAGTGATCAAAGACAAATTTGCCCCTCAGAAAGAAATGAACCGAGCCACAGTCAAAGAGAAATATCAGCTGGTTAAAGAGCATGACAGGGTCGGCCGGATGGCAGATACCCAGGAATACCGCAACTTCAGTTTTGACCGCTGCCGATTCAGTCCTGAGTTACTGGAAGAATTACAGCGTGAAGCACCGTCGAGCCTTATCGTGACTGACAAGGAAATCATGATAAAGCACCTCTATATCGAGCGCAGGATGATCCCTTTCAACCTGTATATTGAACAAGCCAATGATGACGATCTGCGCCACGCCGTGGATGAATACGGCAAAGCCATCAAACAACTGGCGGCCGCCAACATCTTCCCGGGTGACATGCTGTTCAAAAACTTCGGTGTGACACGCCATAAACGCGTGGTCTTCTATGACTATGATGAAATCAGCTACATGACCGAAATTAACTTCCGCCGTATTCCGCCGCCCCGGTTCCCGGAAGATGAACTGTCAGCTGAACCCTGGTACAGCGTGGGCACCAATGATGTTTTCCCGGAAGAATTTCGTACTTTCCTGCTGATCAACCCCAAAGTGCGAAAACTGTTCGATGAACTGCACAGCGATTTGTTTGACCCCGGCTACTGGCAGCACTTACAGTCAAACATTGAGCAAGGGCGGTTTGAAGATGTTTTTCCGTATAAAGAAAAACACCGGCTGATAAGAGCACAAAAACACTCGTAATTTGATCTTTGCCGCAATCTGAGATGTAAATCAATGATGTGCGACGAAACACGCACTTTGTGAAATATTTCTGGCCTAGGATTAATTGGTATACAAAAGGAAACTGCACTCACAGGGATGGCTGAGGATGAAACACTGCTGCTTATTGCTCTTATTCTGTCTGGCCTGGCCAGCGCTGGCCACGGAGCCGGCAACTGAGCCTGTTTCAGCAATGGCAGGATGGTTTCTTAATTCTCAGTCACGCAGCGCTGAACAATTTGACCTCTGGCAGATAGACAGCGGTTATGCCTATGCCCTGACTCAGTCCACCCAGGTGTATGTCAGTACCCGCCTTAAAAGCGGCAACCAGCAACAAGCGGCAACACGTGGCTTATTATCGGGCGTAAAGTACAACTTCAGCCCCAAAATCAGCCTGCGCAGTGCGGTAACGTCTGAGCGGGTGGAAGAAAACACCCGTCTTGGTGTCGAGCTCAGCAGTCAATACGAGCTGAATGAGAAGGTAAACCTGCATGCCACCATGGATTATGAAGCGTTAGAGCAGGTGTATCAGCTCGGTATTGGCTTTCGATTTTAAGCCCCCCCACCAACAGAGCACAGGCTCAAAGCACGGACAAATCCAGCGGCTCTTTACTCAACAAGATACCATTGGGATCCGCGTACAGAATATCCCCGGGGTAAACCAGCGTATGTGCGACGGTCAGGGTGACATTCCTGTCTCCGGTCTGGCGTTTCTCAGTTTTAAACGGACATACCGCAATGGCTTTGACCCCCAGCGCCATCTCGCTCAGCGCGACGACATCACGCACTGCGCCGTTAATCACTATGCCTTCCCATTGATTCTTGATCGCCAGCAGAGCCAACTGATCACCCAACAAGGCTTTGTTTAACGATCCATGACCATCGATCACCAGCACCTTGCCGGTGCCGTCTTCGTTGAGAATATCCCTCACCAGACTGTTATCTTCAAAGCAGCGCAGTGTCACCACTTCGCCATAAAACACAGGCTTCCCACCAAAATCGCGATGTGCCAGCGGCAACCAACGTACTTCATCCTCGTAGTGGTCACACAAATCCGGCAATAGATCTTTCATCGTAGAACTCCTTACTCTAATCCTTGAATATGAAGATAAGCGGGCCATTTCCCGAGCTCGGTCTGAGAAAAACCCTGATGCTTAAGCATAACGGGCACCAGAAACAGCTGCTGCTGTGATACCCAGTAAATTGCATTTTGCTGCCACTTCGCCGCCAGCTCACAAGCCTGACTCAACCCGGTACACACTGCCAGACTCGGCTCATGCCAGCGCCCGTCCGGCGCACTGCAATCAAGCCTCAGGTAAGCATATCCCAAAGCGGACAATTCAGCTTCCAGACGCTGCTGCCGCTGACGATTTTCCTTACAACTGAGTACGATACTTTCAGGGTTAAAAGCGGTTAAAATAGCGAAGCTCGAGTAGTCAGGTATCTCAGACGCACGAAAAATGATCTGCTGATAGCTTAGCCATATTGCCTGCCGGGCATGCCATTCCGCATGCCTGTCCTGCAACGGATCATCATCAGAGTGGCGGCAATCTTCCGACATGTGTCTGATCTCCCTGCCTGGTCAGCCAATACGACTGTTATCTTTAACAGCCTTATTTCATTGATGAAACAACAAATTGTTTGAGCTATAACAATAAGATAGTGTTTCCGATACGCTAGTATCGCACGGTAAAATCGAAAAAACTGAGCGCAATACAATAAAATCATATTGTTAGTACGCTGTTAAATGCATACAATCGTCTGTATCCAAGGGAAATTGTAGCCAGTCCCGCAAGTTCGGGTTTTTCAGCAAGTTGTCCGTTGGGCCGCTGAAAAATGAGGATGGCGTACCAGCAGGTAGTTGAAAAGACGGGTGCAAACTGCAACTGTTCTGTTACTTTGCCTGTAAGCGAATTATTTTTATAGAATTGAAATATTCTCTGTTAGACCAGATTCCGTTTTGAGTAATTAGGTACTGCCAATGCAAACCCCTCACATTCTAATTGTAGAAGACGAGCACGTAACCCGTAACACCCTGAAAAGCATCTTTGAAGCAGAAGGGTATACGGTTTTAGAAGCCAGCGACGGTGCAGAAATGCACAAGATGCTGTCTGAACATCATGTTCACCTTGTGATCATGGATATCAATCTGCCAGGTAAAAATGGCCTGCTGCTGGCCCGTGAATTGCGTGAGCAAGGCGATATGGCGTTGATGTTCCTGACCGGACGTGACAACGAAGTGGATAAGATCCTTGGCCTGGAAATTGGTGCGGATGATTACATCACTAAACCTTTCAATCCAAGAGAGCTGACCATTCGTGCCCGTAACCTGTTAACTCGCGCAATGAGCCAGGGGCTGGCCTCAGAAGATCGCCGCCTGGTTGAGCGCTATGAGTTTAATGGCTGGTCTCTGGAACTGAACAGCCGTTCTCTGATGAGCCCGAGCGGTGATCAGTTCAAGCTGCCACGCTCTGAATTCCGTGCCCTGCTGCATTTTTGCGAAAATCCAGGCAAAATCCAGACCCGTGCAGAGCTGCTGAAAAAGATGACCGGCCGTGATCTGAAGCCGCATGACCGCACAGTTGACGTCACTATCCGCCGTATTCGTAAGCATTTTGAATCAGTGTCCGACACCCCGGAAATTATCGCCACTATCCATGGTGAAGGGTATCGTTTCTGCGGTGATATCGAAGAAAACTAAGACCAGACACTAACTTGTCCGCCATACAAAAAAGCGTCGCTATTGCGACGCTTTTTTAATGGTTTGCTATCCGCCTGTTCAGCTCTCTTTATTGGCTAACCAGGTTTTCAGCACCTTCAAATCGGCCTGATAACTCGTTTTAATTTCATCAACCCAGTCTTCGATGTTTTCCCACCAGGCCGGCAATTCAGGCGACTGTGCTTTCTGGGCCACCTGCTGAATACGCTTCAGGCCAATAGAACCCGCGGCTCCCTTGATCTTGTGCGCTTCAAACTTAATGCCGTCCTTGTCTTTCGCCGTCATATTCGAATCAAGAATCGCCAGATATTCAGGCATCATTTTTTCGAACATATCCAGTGAATCATACACAGGCTGAGCACCGACAATATCCACATAGGAGTCCAGCATCTCCAAATCCAACAGTTTGCTCAGCGTATCCTCGCTCAGACTGTTCTCGTCAGCTATCACAGGCTCCTGGCCCTCCGTCTGGCTGGCACCCTGCTGTATCAAAGTCTGAATCACAGTGTTAATCGCCTTAACGCTGAGCGGCTTACTGATGGCATCATCCATGCCCTGATCCAGATATTCGTGTTTGTCTTTAATGACATTGGCCGTCAGCGCCACCAGTGGCGGCAACTGGCGATAGCGCGCACGCAGGACTTTGGCGATTTCAAAACCTGTCATATCCGGTAATTGAATATCCAGCAGCACCAAATCGTACTGAGCCGGTGTAAACACCTCCAGTGCCTCATCCCCTCGCATCGCCACAGTGACCTGATGCCCCAGGCCCTCCAGCAATGCCTTGGCAACTGTGATATTCAGCTCTATGTCTTCCACCATGAAAATGCGCAGTGAATGCTGTGCCAATTCGGGCAGCTCTTCATCCTCGACAATCTGCTCAAGCACAGGGACACAGATAGTGACAGTGAACGTACTGCCTTCCCCGACTTCGGAGCTGACTTCAATATCCCCGCCCATCATGTTCACCAGCTGGCGCGATACCGCCAGGCCAATACCGGTGCCGACGGCATGCAGATTATCCTGACCCTGTTTCACCTGATAGTACATAGCGAAGACTTTATCCAGCTCAGACTCAGGAATGCCGATCCCGCTGTCTTCGATCTCAAAAATGATTTCCGCCTGCTGATTGTCCAGCAGTTCGCTGCTCACAGACAGAATAACCCCGCCTTCCTTGGTGAACTTGGTCGCGTTGCTGATCAGATTCCACAGCACCTGACGCAGCCGCGTGCCGTCGACCTGAATATAGGGTGGTAAATCAGTCAGTTGTTCCAGATCGAATCGCAGACCCTTCTGCTCGGCCATCAGGCCGGAAATATTGCCCATCTCTTCGATAAAAGCATCGAAGTCCAGCGGTGTTGGCAACAACTCCAGACGACGGCGATCCGACTTATCCATGTCGATAATGTCATTGAAGATATTGCCCAGGGTAATGGCGCTGACATAGATAGTACGCATGTAGCCGCGCTGCTGCTCATTGAGCGGGCCTTCCAGCAGCATTCGGCTCAGTCCCACGATCCCGTTCAGCGGTGTCCGTAATTCATGGCTGATGGTCGAGATAAAGGCGGTTTTATCACGGCTGGCTTTCTCCTGGGCTTCCTGATATTGCTTGCGCTCGGTAATGTCGCGGCCAAATCCCATCAGGCCAAGCCGGCGGCCATCACGGCTGTAAAAAGGCACTTTACGCAATTCAAATATAGCTTTGCGACCGTCAGGGTATTCCAGCCACTGTTCGTAGGTCAGCGAGATATTTTGCGTGAAAACCTGCTGATCAGTTTCCACTATTTTGACCGCCACCTCTTCACTGTACACATCCCAGGGAGTCAGTCCGACCAGCTCCTGTTCCGTTCTGCCGGTCAATTCGGCCATCGCCCGGTTACAGCCAGAAAATTCATTCTTTTCGTTACGGTAATAAATGAGATCCGGCGACGCATCAAGAAAGGACTTCAGCAAGGCACTTTGCTCTGCCAGTTCGAGCTGGGCGCTCTCACGCTGTGCCACCTCATTCTCCAAGTCCTGCATCGCAATCCGGCGCTCTTCTTCAGCCTTAACCCGCACTTCGATCTGCTGATTCAGCTCAGTAATGTTATCTTTCAGCTGCTTGTTCAGGGTCAGATCCCGTGAGCGCATTTCTTCCAGTTTGGTCACCAGCTTGGACAACCGCTGGCGGGAATCTTCAAGCTGATCCACCACCACAGACAGAAAATAAACCGCCCAGGGGGTGATCAACAAACCAAAAAAAACAGAGCGGACAATATCTATGTCCAATACTTCACCCTGCAGTGCCAGTGTGACCCCCACCTGTACCACCACAGCCAATGCCACCAGTGCTAACGCCAACAGCAGGCTGAAGCGCACTATGCCAAGCTTCACCAACAGGTCGACATAGAACTGTGCCAACATTTTTATTTGTTTCATTGTGATTCCTGCTACAACAAAATGCTGCCCTCAGGCAGCATTAAAACTCATCTGATTCGGCCATCAGGCGGGTAGTATTCCGCCCGTCTGCTTTTGCTTTGTAAAGCGCTTTGTCTGCCATTGCAATCAACTCGCCATAATCCTGATTTGGCATAGGTGTCATGGTGGCCACACCTAAGCTGACAGTCAGCATGTCACTGATGCCTGAAAAGCCATGAGGGATGGCTTTCTCAGCCAGTTTATTATGGATTTTACCTGCCACTGTTTGCCCACCCGCCAAAGGCGTATTCGGCAGCAGAAAGGCAAACTCCTCGCCGCCATAACGGGCGACTTCATCCGTTTCCCGGCGGATCACGCTATCGAACACCTGGGCCACTTCCTGCAATGCGTGATCGCCTTGCTGGTGACCGTAATTATCGTTGTAAGCTTTAAAACTGTCGATATCACAAAGAATTAATGTCAGAGGCTGTTGCTCGCGCATATGGCTGTGCCAGAGCTTGCGCAGTTGTTCATCGAAGCTGCGGCGATTGGCCACTTTTGTCAGGCTGTCGACAAAACTGAGCTCCTGCAATTCCATGATGGCGTCGGCCAGCTGCTGCTCAGCCTGCTTACGCTCTGTCACGTCCCTGGCTATCAGCAACACGCCGGCTGAGCCGTCGGTCGGATCGCGATACGGGGATTTCACAATTTCATACCAGACCGGCTCACCGGTTTCGAGAATGACATAGGCATCCGTCTTCACGGTCAGGCCGTCTCTCAGCACTTTAATGTCAGTCTGATAGAACTCCTGCAGCATCTCAGGATCAATCACATTGCGGGCTGTCTTACCGATCAACTCTTTGGCACTGAACCCCAGCACTTTGGCAAAAGGTTCATTACAGCCAACATAGACGCCGTGCTCATTATACAAACCGATAGGATCCTGACTGGCATTGAGGATGGAGTTGAGCAGGGTGTTACGCTGAGCCAGGATCTGCTCCGTGACTTCCCGCTTCTCTATTTCCTGCTTGAGGCTTTCTTGCATCTCGTGCCAGTCGGTCACGTCATGGCTGATACTCAGCGTGCCAATGATCAGACCGTCTTCGTCTGTCATCACGGTTTTATTGGTTTCCAGCAACCGGCTGGCACCATCGGGTGCCGTGGTCCAGGTATGAATCACAGGCGTTTCGCCGATGCCGGTCGGATCGCCCTGTATCAGTCCCTCTTCCCGACGGCCGCGCCAGAAACGATCGAAGGCGGTATTGGTGCCTATGATATTACCGGCCTTATCCTGAAAATATACCAACTCTGACAGTGAGTTCAGGACGCGCTGGAAAACTCGCTGTTCTATCTGGACGTAAGGGTTAGCCTGACTGGTTGGCGCGACAAAAAACAGCAACCAGGCTGATTGCCAGCGATAGCTGAGCAACTGGCCGGAAATCAGCACCCTGATGGTCGAATTGCCGAGTTGCAGTGTTTCTTCTACGTTTTCGAACCCGGTACCTGGCTGTAAGGGGCGCAGCACATCCGCCATCATCCGCGCGCCAATACCTTCCGGATAGTAAAAGCGGCTCTCCACTTTACTGACCCCCAAGAGCTCTCGGCAGCTGGCATTGGCATAAAACAGCTCACCATCTTTACTGCGGACAATGGCCGCTGCAATGGGAAGCCGGGAAATAGTGGCATGGAGACGCCGAAAGGCCAGACTGCCCAAATGATGCACTATCCAGGCCGCCAGTGAAGTCAAAACAGCCACCAACAGAAATGTCATACCAATGACTGACATATTCAGCCCTTCTTCAGCTTCCCCCCATACCGGTAAAGCGGTACAGGCAACGATAGCAAACGCCATCATGTTCACTTTCTGCATGCTGTTTCTTCTCCCCGCAGTCTTCCCTGGCGGTTCCGTGTAGGCCATCTTGGCTCTGCAATACTCAACCGCCAATTTAACACAGTTGCAAGAAGCTGCTGCATGTCGCGGATTTTTAATATGCCAAAAAGTGATGTTTGACACTCCTGAGCGTCAAGGATTCGACACTAATTACATTCATCAGGACAGAGTAATCTGCTAGTCCGTAATCTAAATCACACCCCATCATGCCAAAAACACAATCTGAAATAAAATAACCACAAATACAACTGAAACTTTCCCATCAAAAAATCTCCTCCCTTTACACCAATGAGTAACAATTCATCAACATAGGGGTATCATGAATTTTTAGTCATAATTTTAACTAGAACGGCCAGGGTTTTAGCTCGCACTACAACTAAAGTCGGATTTAGTGATAGTAATTCAGCCAACAGATCTGTAATATATTTTCATTGTGTGCATTATATAACCAGATTGCCATCCGTCAGGATGGCTTTCATGTCTTTAGCGTGCTGGCTTAGCCCGTACGTCTGAGACTGGCTGCCTCCCTTCAGATAAGGCAGCCCTCCTGCGGCCAGTAACGGGCAAGATGCCCGCCTGACCAAGACATGCAGGTATATATAAAAATAAATAGGGAACCGCAGACGGAGGAACCGTCTGCTCTACACTGGAAGGATGTAGTTATGACAGATCAAGTGTTGAATGGTCAGGGGCTTTATGTCCCTGAAATGGAGCATGATGCCTGCGGTATCGGCTTTGTTGCCCATCTCAAGAACCGTAAATCCCACCAGGTTATCACTCAGGCACTGGACATGCTGGCTCGTATGGAGCACAGGGGCGGCCAGGGTTGCGACCCCTGCAGTGGTGACGGTGCCGGTATTCTGCTGCAAAAACCCCATGAATTTCTATTGCAGGAATGTCAGAAAATTGGCCTGACACTGCCTGCCTTTGAGCAGTATGGCGTCGGTGTCATCCTGTTTCCGAAAGACGAAGACAAACGTGAACAGTGCCGCGACATTCTGGCCCGCAACGCCCAGCGACTGGGCCTGAGCGTACTTGGCTACCGAGTGCTGCCTACAGATAACAGCATGATTGGTGCCGATCCCCTCAGCACTGAGCCGCAATTTGAACACGCTTTTGTCACCGGCGGCAGCGATATGCCGCAGGAAGAACTGGAGCGTAAGCTGTATGTCCTGCGTAACTACACGGTTCGAGTCTGTCTGGAAAGCGTGACCAATATTGGTGACGATTTCTACATTAACGCCTTCTCCAGCAAAACATTGGTATACAAAGGCCAGCTCACGACAGAGCAGGTGCCGCAGTATTTTCTCGATCTGCAAAACCCGGCCATGGTCAGTGCTCTGGCGCTGGTCCACTCGCGTTTTTCCACCAACACCTTCCCGAGATGGCGTCTGGCGCAGCCTTTCCGTTACATCGCCCATAACGGTGAAATCAACACAGTGCGCGGCAACCTGAACTGGATGAAAGCCCGCGAGGCTCTGTTGCAGTCTGATCTGTTCAGCGAAGAAGAGCTGAACATGCTGCTGCCTATCTGCCAGGAAGGAGCGTCGGACTCGGCCAACTTTGATATGGCCCTGGAATTGCTGGTGCTGTCTGGCCGTAGCCTGCCCCATGCACTGATGATGCTGATCCCGGAAGCCTGGCAGGAAAATCCGGCCATGGATCCCAAACGCCGTGCGTTTTACCAGTATCACGCCAACCTGATGGAGCCCTGGGATGGCCCGGCATCTGTCTGCTTCACTGACGGCGTACAAGTGGGTGCCACCCTGGACCGTAATGGTCTGCGTCCGTCTCGCTATACAGTAACCAAAGATGATTTCCTGGTTATGGCCTCCGAATCCGGCGTGGTGGATATCGCCCCTGAAAATGTCCATTTCCGTGGCCGTTTACAGCCCGGCCGTATCTTTGTTGCGGATCTGGAGCAAGGCCGCATCGTCTCCGATGATGAAGTCAAAGACAGCATTGCCTCAGCCAAACCTTATGAAGACTGGGTGAAAAACAACCTGCTTCATCTCAGCGATCTGCCTGACGCCGATTACAGCCATAGCCAGCCTGAAGCCGAGAAGCTACTGCATCAACAGCAGGCTTTTGGCATCAGCAATGAAGAAGTCAATGAGATCATCCTGCCAATGGCCGGCGACGGCAAAGAGCCTCTGGGCTCGATGGGGGCGGACTGGCCGCTGGCGATTCTGTCACACCAGTCGCAGCATCTGTCTCATTACTTCAAGCAGCTGTTTGCTCAGGTGACCAACCCACCGATCGACCCGATCCGTGAACGTATGGTAATGTCACTCAACACCTATCTGGGTGAAGATCAGAACCTGTTGAGTGAAGGTCCGTCGCACTGCCAGAAACTGGAGCTCAACTCACCGGTACTGAGCGATGCCGAGCTGGAAAAGCTGCGCGCCATCGACAAGCCCCACCTGCAGGCCAAAACCCTGGATATCGTGTTTAAGGCCAGTGATGAAGCGGGCAAGCTGGAACAAGCACTGAACCATCTGTGCCAGCACGCCGAAGATGCGGTCAATGACAGCTACTCCATCCTGATCCTCAGTGACCGTGCAGTGAACTCACAGCATGCCCATATTCCGGCCATGCTGGCTGTCGGTGCGGTACACCATCATTTGATCCGCAAAGGGCTGCGTGCCAAGTGCGATCTGGTAGTTGAAACGGCCGACGCCCGCGAAACACACCATTTCGCCACCCTGATCGGCTACGGTGCCAATGCGGTCAACCCGTACATAGTGACAGAAACCATAGTTTCGCTGCAGCAACGTAACAAGCTGGCTAAAGACACCAGTGTCGATAAATACTTCAACAATTTCCGCAAAGCCGTTAACGGCGGCCTGTTGAAGATTTTCTCCAAAATGGGGATCTCGACCCTGCAGTCCTACCACGGTGCCCAAATTTTTGAAGCACTGGGGATCAGCAAAGCCGTGGTCGACAAATATTTCACCGGTACCGTCTCGCGTATTCAGGGGCTGACCCTGGACGACATTGCCAAAGAAGTGCTGATCCGCCACCGCCTCGGTTACCCGCTGCGTGATATCCCATTGCAAATGCTGGATGTCGGTGGTGTTTATCAGTGGAAACAGCGTGGTGAAAAGCACCTGTTTAACCCGACCACAATTTCTCTGCTGCAGCAATCCACCCGCGGCAAAGACTACAGTCAGTTCAAGCAATACTGCCACGCTGTAGACAGTCAGGGCGACCATGCCGCCACTCTGCGCAGTCAGCTCCAGTTTGCTGTTGATACCAGCCGCAGCATCCCGCTGGATGAAGTAGAACCGGCCGAAAATATCCTCAAGCGCTTTGCCACAGGTGCAATGAGCTTCGGTTCTATCTCGCATGAAGCACACTCCACACTGGCTGTCGCCATGAACCGTATCGGCGCCAAGTCGAACTCAGGCGAAGGCGGTGAAGACCCGGCCCGTTTCGAGAAAAAAGAAAACGGCGACTGGGAACGCTCTGCCATCAAGCAGGTCGCGTCTGGCCGCTTCGGGGTGACATCGTATTACCTGACCAATGCCGATGAGCTGCAAATTAAAATGGCACAGGGTGCCAAGCCAGGTGAAGGGGGTCAGTTGCCGGGTGACAAAGTGGACGACTGGATCGGTGCGACTCGTCACTCCACCCCAGGTGTCGGCCTGATTTCGCCGCCGCCACACCACGATATTTACTCTATTGAGGATCTGGCGCAGCTGATTTATGACCTGAAAAACGCCAACCGCAAGAGCCGTGTCAACGTCAAACTGGTTTCTGAAGCCGGTGTCGGCACCATAGCTTCAGGTGTCGCCAAAGCCAAAGCCGACGTGGTACTGATCGCCGGTTTCGACGGCGGTACAGGCGCCTCTCCGATTTCCTCGATTCGCCATACAGGCCTGCCGTGGGAGCTGGGTCTGGCAGAAACACACCAGACACTGCTGAAAAACGGCCTGCGTAACCGTATCGTGGTGCAAAGTGACGGTCAGATGAAAACCCCGCGTGATCTGGCTGTCGCCACCCTGCTGGGTGCCGAAGAATGGGGTGTTGCCACCGCCGCTCTGGTGGTGGAAGGCTGTATCATGATGCGTAAGTGTCATAAAAACACCTGTCCTGTGGGCATCGCAACACAAAACAAGACCCTGCGTGAACGTTTCGACGGCCGCGTCGAAGATGTTGTCACCTTCTTCCAGTACATGGCTGAAGGCTTGCGTGAAATCATGGCTGAGCTGGGTTTCCGTACCATAGATGAGATGGTCGGCCAGTCACAGCGCCTGAAAATCCGCGACAATATTGGCCACTGGAAATACAAAAATCTGGATCTCAGCCCTGTGCTGCACATTGAACCGGCCCGTGAGGCCGACGGTGTATACAACCAGTGCAGCCAGAACCACCATCTGGATGCCGTGCTTGACCGCCAGCTGATTGCTGCGGCTCAGCCTGCGCTGGAGCGCGGTGAAGCAGTCAATGCTGAGTTCCCGATCACCAACATAGATCGCAGCGTCGGCACTATGCTGTCGAACGAGATCTCCAAAGTCTACCAAGACCAGGGCCTGCCGCAACCTATGCAGGTTAAATTCAAAGGTTCAGCCGGCCAGAGTCTGGGGGCTTTCCTGGCGAAAGGCGTGCGCTTTGACGTTGAAGGTGATGCCAACGACTATTGGGGCAAAGGCCTGTCGGGCGGTCAGCTGGTGCTCTACCCAGATGCCAAGTCTGATCTGATTGCCGAAGACAATATCATAGTCGGCAACGTGTGCTTCTACGGCGCCACATCGGGCGAGTCTTTCATCCGAGGTAAAGCCGGTGAGCGTTTCTGTGTCCGTAACTCAGGTGCCCGTGTGGTAGTTGAAGGTGTGGGTGACCACGGCTGCGAATACATGACAGGCGGCGTAGCGATTATTCTCGGTCAGACCGGTCGTAACTTCGCAGCAGGTATGAGCGGCGGTGTCGCCTATGTCTGGGATCAGTTCAGCGACTTTGCAAGCAAACTCAACCCTGAACTGGTCGACCTGGATCCACTGGACAGCGAAGACATTGCTCTGCTGAAAGACATGGTGAGCCGTCACCAGCAACTGACCGGCAGTTCGGTGGCTGAAACCTTCCTCAGCAATCTGGAGGAAAACCTCAAGCACATCGTCAAAGTGATGCCACGCGACTACAAAGCCGTGCTGCAAAAACGTAAAGCAGCGGCAGAAGCACAGAACAAGGAAGCACTGGAGGTGAGCCATGGGTAAGGCAACCGGATTTCTCGAGCACGGCCGTGAACTGCCGTCAAAAATTGCCCCTGAAGTGCGTATTCAGGACAACAAAGAATTCGTTCTGAATGACGAGTTCGGCAGCAAAATTGGCACACAGGCCTCACGTTGCATGGATTGCGGCGTGCCTTTCTGTCACAACGGCTGCCCAATCGGCAACATCATTCCTGAGTTTAACGATGCGGTGTACCGGGACAGCTGGGAAGAAGCCTGGCATATCCTGAGCTCAACCAATAATTTCCCGGAATTCACAGGGCGTGTATGCCCTGCTCCGTGTGAGAGCTCATGCGTACTGGGGATCAACCAAGATCCCATCACCATCTGCAACATAGAGAAGACAATCGTTGAAACCGCATACCGTGAAGGCTACGCAAAGCCAAAAACCCCGCGCAGCCGCACAGGCAAAAGCGTGGCGATTATCGGCTCCGGCCCGTCAGGCCTGGCAGCCGCGGAGCAGCTTAACAGCGCCGGCCACACAGTCACAGTGTACGAACGCGATGAGAAAATAGGCGGCCTGTTGCGCTTTGGTATTCCTGATTTCAAACTCAGCATGAGCGTGATTGACCGTAAACTCGATATGATGGCACAGGCTGGTATCAAGTTTGTGGTCAATGCTCACATAGGTGTGGATATTGATGCGCGTGAACTGCGTAAACAGCACGATGTAGTACTGCTGACCGGCGGTTCCACTGTGCCTCGTAACCTGCCGATCCCGGGCCGTGAACTGCAAGGCGTCCATTTTGCCATGGAGTTCCTGGGTCAGAACAACCGCCGCGCCAATGGCATGGATCTGAAAACAGCAGAGATTCATGCTGCCGGCAAGCACGTGGTGGTGATTGGCGGCGGTGATACTGGCTCTGACTGTGTCGGTACTTCTAACCGCCACGGTGCAGCCAGCATCACTCAGGTCGAAATCATGCCGATGCCGCCAGAAAAGCGCCCGGTGAACCAACCTTGGCCTGCGTATCCGATGATCATGCGCACCTCCACCTCTCATGAAGAAGGCTGTGAGCGCCACTGGAATATCCTGACCAAAGAATTCATCGGCAATGAAGACGGTCAGGTCACAGCACTGCGCATTGCGGACATCAGCTGGAACGAAGCCAAACCCGGTGAACGCCCAGGCTTTGAAGAAGTACCGGGATCCGAGCGAATCATTCCGTGTGATCTGGCCTTTTTAGCCATGGGTTTCCTGCATCCGGAACCTCAGGGTGTGCTGGCCCAGCTTAATATTGGACTCGATGATCGCGGCAATGTCGCAACCCAGGGATTTGCAACAAACCAGCCAGGCGTGTTTGCTGCGGGTGATATGCGAACCGGGCAGTCACTTGTCGTACGATGCATCAATGAAGGCCGTGAATGTGCCCGCGAAATTGACGCTTACCTGATGGGTGATTCTAAGTTAGAAGCGAAAGACCATTCACTTATGCTATCAGAATCCTGATCAATCTGGATTTTATACTAAAATTTAAAGCCAGCTCCCAGGAGCTGGCTTTTTTATTTAAAACTAATCAGTGTTTTATCCTTTTTAACACTGACTTTGCCTGCAAATGAAAATCAGTTCGTTTTACCGCAAAAAAGTCTCATTTCTGACACCTTCAATTGTAAACAAAATATTTCAAAAAAATAATAAATCACTATAAATCATACAGATAAATAGTTGACTTTGAATAATCCAGAATTTATGACCAGAATTAAAGAAAATTTGACCTTTTTGTAATTTGCCGTTAGTTTGAAAGTCCGCTGGACGCGAGAGTGACAATCAGGGAGATTGTCATAATTATGCAGTAACCCTGCTCAATGGAGCAGGCGCAAGGGAGAGTTGCAATGACACTGTATGACCCAAAGCTGGAAAAAGATAACTGTGGTTTCGGTCTGATCGCCCATACAGAAGGCGAAGCCAGCCACAAGTTGGTCCGTACCGCAATATCGGCCTTGGATCGTATGACACACCGAGGCGGCATCGCTGCTGATGGCAAGACCGGTGATGGCTGCGGCCTGTTAATGAAAAAGCCGGACAGCTTTTATCAGCTGGTTGCTAAAGAGCTTGGCTGGGCACTGGCCCGTGAGTACGCCGTTGGTATGCTGTTTCTTAGTCAGGATCCTGTCCTGGCTGAAAAAGCCCGCACGATCATCCAGGAAGAATTGAGCAAAGAAACCCTGTCTATTGCCGGCTGGCGCGATGTACCGATCAACCCGCAAGTGCTGGGGCCTATCGCAAAAGCCTCCCTGCCAGCTATCGCTCAGGTATTTATCAATGCGCCTGCTGGCTGGAAGCCAAGGGATGTGGATCGCCGCCTTTATATTGCCCGTCGCCGTATTGAGCAACGCATTCAGGACGATCCTGATTTCTATATCTGTAGCCTGTCGACTCAGGTCACTGTCTACAAAGGCCTGTGTATGCCCGCCGATCTGCCTAAGTTTTATAAAGACTTAGGTGACTTACGTCTGGAATCCTCTATCTGTTTGTTCCACCAGCGTTTCTCGACAAATACACAACCCCGCTGGCCACTGGCTCAGCCGTTCCGTTACCTGGCCCATAATGGTGAAATCAACACCATAGCCGGTAACCGTCAGTGGGCCCGGGCACGGGCGTATAAGTTCGCCTCCCCGCTGCTGCCTGATCTGGCAACAGCCGCGCCCTTTGTTAACGAAACCGGTTCCGACTCCTCCAGCCTTGATAATATGCTGGAGCTGTTCCTGGCCGGTGGCATGGACTTGTTCCGTGCCATGCGCATGCTGGTGCCGCCGGCATGGCAAAACCACCCGGATATGGATCCGAAACTGCGCGCCTTCTACGACTTTAACTCCATGCACATGGAGCCGTGGGACGGCCCGGCCGGTATCGTTATGTCTGACGGTCGCTATGCCGCCTGTAACCTCGACCGTAACGGCCTGCGCCCTGCGCGTTTTGTCATCACCAAAGACAAACTGATCACCCTGGCTTCAGAAGTAGGTATCTGGGATTACGCGCCGGACGAAGTGGCACAAAAAGGCCGGGTCGGCCCTGGCGAACTGCTGGTCATTGATACCAAACTTGGCAAAATCTGGCATTCCGCCGACATTGATAACGATCTGATGGAACGCCACCCTTATAAAGAGTGGCTTGATACCCATGTTCGCCGCCTGGTACCGTTTGAAGAGATGGGTGATGATCAGGTCGGCAGCCGGGAAATGTCGCCGGAAGAGCTGAACACTTACCAGAAACTCTTTGCGGTGAACCGTGAAGAGCTTGATCAGGTCATGCGGGTGATCGGTGAAAACGGTCAGGAAGCCACCGGCTCTATGGGTGATGATGCCCCTATGGCCGTGCTGTCTTCCAAAGAACGTCTGGTGACTGACTATTTCCGTCAGATGTTCGCACAGGTCACGAACCCGCCGATCGATCCGTTACGTGAAAAACACGTGATGTCGCTGGCCACCTGTATCGGCCGTGAAATGAACGTGTTTAACGAAACCGACGGCCATGCCCACCGTGTGGCGTTCAAGTCACCTATCCTGCTGTACTCTGACATGGTGCAGCTGTTGGGTCTGGATAACCAGCATTACCGTAACAGCATTATCGACATTAACTTCGATCCGAACGAGAAAGATCTGAAGCAGGCCCTGGTCGATCTTTGTGATCAGGTAGAACGCCTGGTCCGTGGCGGGACTGTGCTTGTCGTGCTGTCTGACCGTGGTATCAGTGCCGACAAGCTGCCGATCCCGGCTGCGATGGCCGTGGGTGCAGTGCAGGCACGTCTGGTGACCGCCAACCTGCGTTGTGATGCCAACATCATAGTGGAAACCGCCACTGCCCGTGACCCGCACCAGTTCGCTGTATTGCTGGGTTTTGGCGCTACGGCTGTTTATCCGTATCTGGCTTACGAGTCGCTGGCACAGCAGATTGACAGCGGTGCTATCAATAAGCCCTACCGCGACGTGATGCTGAACTTCCGTAATGGTATCGACAAAGGTTTGTATAAGATCATGTCGAAGATGGGGATTTCCACAGTCGCCTCTTATCGTTGCTCGCAGCTATTTGAAGCAGTCGGTCTGCATTCGGATGTGGTGGCATTGTGCTTCAAGGGTGTATCAAGCCGTATTGAAGGCGCTAACTTTGATGATTTCCAGCAAGACTTGTTCAACCTGTCGCGTAAAGCGTTTGTCAAGCGCAAGCAAATCGATCACGGTGGCTTGCTGAAATTTGTCCATGGTGGCGAATTCCACGCTTACAACCCGGATGTTGTCACTACGCTGCAAAAAGCCGTTAAATCCGGTGAATACCAGGATTATCTCGCCTTTGCCAAAGTGGTGAACGAACGTCCGGCAGCAACGCTGCGTGACTTGCTGAAACTGAAAGAATCGGCCAACCCGATTGACGTCGCCAACGTAGAAGCTGCTACCGAGCTGTACAAACGCTTCGACTCAGCCGCCATGTCTATCGGTGCTCTGAGCCCGGAAGCCCATGAAGCCCTGGCAATTGCCATGAACCGTCTCGGTGGTTTCTCCAACTCAGGTGAAGGGGGCGAGGATCCTCGTCGCTTCGGCACCGAGCGCAATTCCCGAATCAAACAGGTCGCATCCGGCCGCTTCGGCGTTACTCCTCACTATCTGGTCAATGCTGATGTGCTGCAAATAAAAGTGGCGCAAGGAGCAAAACCCGGTGAAGGCGGCCAGTTGCCCGGCCATAAAGTCACCACTGAAATCGCCAAACTGCGTTATGCGGTACCGGGTGTAACCCTGATTTCACCACCACCGCACCATGATATTTATTCGATTGAGGATCTGGCGCAGCTGATTTTCGATCTCAAACAAGTCAATCCGAAAGCTCTGGTCTCGGTCAAGCTGGTATCAGAACCCGGCGTCGGCACTATCGCTACCGGTGTGGCTAAGGCCTATGCCGATCTGATCACCGTCTCAGGCTATGACGGCGGTACAGGTGCCAGCCCGCTGACCTCGGTGAAATACGCTGGCAGCCCGTGGGAGCTGGGCCTGGCGGAAACGCAGCAGGCACTGGTGGCCAATGGCCTGCGTCATAAGATCCGCCTGCAGGTGGATGGTGGTCTGAAAACCGGACTGGACGTGGTGAAAGCCGCTATTCTGGGTGCAGAAAGCTTTGGCTTCGGGACCGCGCCTATGGTGGCTCTGGGTTGTAAATACCTGCGTATCTGTCACCTCAACAACTGTGCAACCGGTGTAGCGACTCAGGATGACACCCTGCGCCGCGATTTCTTCAAGGGCTTGCCTGAGCAGGTCATGAACTACTTTGTCGGCCTGGGTGAAGAAGTACGAACCCTGCTGGCAAAACTGGGCGTTGAAAAACTGACCGACCTGATCGGACGCACCGATCTGCTGGAAATGGTCAACGGCTTTACCGCCAAGCAAAGCAAGCTGGATCTCAACGGCCTGCTGCATGCGCCTACGCCAGCTGAGGGCAAAACCCTGTACTGCAGTGAGCCGAACACACCGTTTGATACCGGTGTACTGAACCAGAAACTGGTCGACGAAGCACTGCCCGCCGTGGAAGCACAGAGTGGCGCCGATATCTATCTGGATATCCGCAACACAGACCGCTCCTTCGGTGCCCGCCTGTCGGGTGAAATTGCGCTGCGCTACGGCAATCAGGGCATGGCGGCAAACCCCATCAATGTGCATCTGTCGGGTACGGCAGGACAGTCATTCGGCGTATGGAATGCCGGTGGCCTGAACCTGTATCTGACCGGTGATGCCAACGACTATGTCGGCAAAGGCATGACAGGTGGTGTGATTACGATCCGGCCACCTGTCGGGTCAGCATTCAAGTCCCATGAATCCACCATCATAGGTAACACCTGCCTGTACGGCGCTACCGGCGGTAAGCTGTTTGCAGCCGGTTGTGCCGGTGAGCGCTTTGCGGTTCGTAACTCTGGCACTATTGCCGTCGTCGAAGGCGCCGGTGACAATGCCTGCGAATATATGACAGGCGGCATCGTGGCGATTCTTGGCCACACAGGCGTCAACTTTGGCGCAGGTATGACAGGCGGCTTTGCCTACATTCTGGATGAAGTCGGCGATTTCGCCGGCCGGGTGAACCCTGAATTGATCGAAGCTCTGCCACTGCAGGAGTTAACGATTCATCAGGAACACCTGCGCGGTCTGATCGACCGCCACCTGGAAGAAACCGGCTCAAGCCGTGCACAGGAAATTCTGGCCAACTTTGATCAGTGGATCCCGAAATTCTTCCTGGCTAAACCGAAGTCGGCAGACGTGAACACTCTGCTGGGTCACCAAAGCCGTTCAGCTGCTGAACTCCGCGTTCAGGCACAATAAGGGAGGGAATCCAATGAGCCAGAACATTTACCAATTTATCGATGTTGAACGTGTCGATCCGCCGAAGAAGCCGATTGAAATCCGTAAAATTGAGTTCGTCGAAATCTACGAACCTTTTACTCAGCAGCAGGCCAGCGCTCAGGCTGACCGCTGTCTGGACTGTGGCAACCCCTATTGTGAGTGGAAGTGTCCGGTACACAACTACATCCCGCAATGGCTGAGCCTGGCCAATGAAGGCCGGATTCTCGAAGCGGCTGATCTCGCTCACCAGACCAACACCCTGCCGGAAGTCTGTGGCCGGGTGTGCCCTCAGGACCGTCTGTGTGAAGGCTCCTGTACGCTCAATGATGATTTCGGGGCGGTAACTATCGGTAATGTTGAGAAATACATTACCGACAAAGCCTTTGAAATGGGCTGGAAACCGGACATGTCCGGCGTTGAATGGACAGACAAGAAAGTCGCCATTATCGGTGCCGGCCCTGCTGGTCTGTCCTGCGCCGACATTCTGGTCCGTAACGGCGTTAAACCTGTGGTATTTGACCGTTATCCGGAAATTGGCGGCCTGCTGACCTTCGGTATCCCGTCGTT
This sequence comes from Photobacterium sp. WH24, assembly GCF_019204055.1. NCBI lineage: Bacteria > Pseudomonadati > Pseudomonadota > Gammaproteobacteria > Vibrionales > Vibrionaceae > Photobacterium > Photobacterium sp. WH24. The sequence goes on from NZ_JAGSOZ010000002.1 coordinate 125,865, forward strand.
CAAACTGGAAAAAGAGGTGATGATCAACCGCCGCCGGATCTTTACCGAGATGGGGGTTGAGTTCCGCCTCAATACAGAAGTTGGCACTGATGTGCAGCTTCAGGATCTGATCGATGAGTATGACGCGGTTTTCCTCGGTGTCGGTACCTATAAAAACATGCGTGCCGGGCTGGAAAATGAAGACGCCGCCGGTGTCTACGATGCACTGCCTTTTCTGATTTCCAACACTTACAAGGTGATGAATCTGGAAGACAATGCCCCTGAATATATCGACATGGCGGGTAAACGCGTAGTGGTGCTGGGCGGTGGTGACACCGCGATGGACTGCGTCCGTACCTCCATCCGTCAGAGAGCCAGCGATGTAGTCTGCGCCTACCGCCGTGATGAAGCCAACATGCCGGGTTCACGCCGTGAGGTGAAAAATGCCCGTGAGGAAGGGGTGAACTTCATGTTCAACCTTCAGCCTTTGGGTGTGGTCGTTAACGGCAACGGCCAGGTCACTGGGGTAAAAGTGGTGCAAACCGCGCTGGGCGAACCCGATGAAGCGGGTCGCCGCCGTCCTGAACCTGTCGCGGGCAGCGAGCATGTGCTGGAAGCCGATGCCGTGATCATGGCCTTTGGTTTCCAGCCGCATGCCATGCCCTGGCTGGACACCTTTGATGTGGCACTGGATCAGTGGGGCCGCATTCAAACCAGCGGCGAGCACGCCTTCCAGACTACCAACAGCAAAATCTTTGCCGGTGGTGACGCGGTGCGCGGCTCGGATCTGGTGGTCACCGCCATCGATGAAGGCCGTCGCGCCGCCGATGGTATTCTGGGCTTCCTCGGTTTGTGATCCCAGCCAGTCAGGTCTGTTATGCCAAACGGTCTGTTGGTGAATAAAACCAGCAGGCCTGGCCAAGCGAGCGGCTCTCCCCCGCTCGCTTTTTTCTTTCAGTTCCCCTTTGATTCTGTCGCCTTTTGTTTAGGCTTTCCCACGCTGTCTGGCATTGTTACAATCGCATCCAATCACCGTAAGGTTCACTTTAAGAAAGAGATAACGTAAATGAAAATCGGCATTATTGGGGCAATGGAACAGGAAGTCGTGATCCTGAAAAACCAACTCGACAACTGCACCACCCTGCAAAAAGGGGGCTGCACCTTTTATACCGGCACCCTCAATGGTGCAGAAGTAGTCTTACTTCAGTCCGGTATCGGTAAAGTCGCGGCCGCCGTAGGAACTGCCATTCTGCTGGAAATTTTCGAACCAGACCTGGTCGTCAATACAGGTTCAGCCGGCGGATTTGATAGCAGCCTGAGTGTCGGTGATGTGGTTATCTCTACCGAAGTGCGTTATCACGATGCCGATGTCACTGCGTTTGGTTACCAGATGGGCCAGATGGCGCAGCAACCTGCCGCTTTCCAGTCTGACGAAAAACTGATGCAGATCGCCGAGCAGGCGCTGGCTCAGCTGGATGACACCCCCCATGCGGTACGTGGTTTGATCTGCACCGGTGATGCCTTCGTATGCAGCGCTGAACAACAGCAACGTATCCGCACGTTTTTCCCTCAGGTGGTTGCGGTTGAAATGGAAGCCGCGGCAATTGCCCAGGCCTGCCATCAGTTCAAGGTACCTTTTGTGGTAGTACGTGCTATCTCAGATGTGGCCGATAAAGAATCACCGATGAGCTTCGAAGAATTCCTGCCGCTGGCGGCGAAAAGTTCTTCCGCCATGGTGGTTAAAATGGCGGAGCTGCTTAACCGCTAATGAACGATTTGCTTGTGCTCCTCAGTCAACATCCAACCCTGCTGGCGATGTGGGGAGCGCTGGCATTACACTGGCTGCTGCCCATACCAGCCAGTATCCATCCTTTGCTTATCTGGCAACAGATCGCCATTCAGCTGGCGGCCCGGGTGAACAAAGCCACAGATACACCGCGCCAGCGGATATTATCCGGCGCGCTGGCCTGGTCAATGATGTGGATGACCATTCTGATCCTACTGATTGCCTTTTATCAGCTGGTGTGGATAGACAGCCTGTTTCATCTGGTGCTGCTGTGGATAGCGCTCGGCTGGCGTGACAGCCGCCGTTTCAGCCACAACTTCATTCAAGCCTACAGCCGGGAAGATAAGGCCAGCTGTAAAGCACAGCTCTCTGTCGCCCTTAACCGAAACACTGACACTCTGTCACTGCTTGGCCTGGGTAAAGCCTGTGCCGAAACCCAGCTGCTGAGCTATGGCCGCCAGGTTGCAGCGGTGCTGTTCTGGTACGCGGTGGCAGGCGGTTTTGGTGCTATTCTTTACCGCCTGGCCGTCAGCCTGGCCCGTTGCTGGTCTCCCAGCCGCAAGCAATATCAGTATTTTGGTCTACCTGCGGTACGTATTCTGGCTACGCTGGATATTGTCCCCCTGCGTCTGCTCGCCGTGGCTATCAGTGTCGGCAAGAACAGCCGTGATGCTTTTCGTGGTTTGCGTGAACAAGGTGAAAACTGGCAATTGCCCGGACCGGGCTGGCTGCTCACCGCCACCGGCCATAAGCTGCAGCTAGCCTTAGGTGGTCCGGCTATCTACGATACCAGCAAGCTCGAACGTCCGCGGCTCGGTGGCCGTATCGCCCCTGCCGCCCTGCATTTATCGCAAATAGATCGTCTGATGCAACAGCGGTTATGGGCCTGGGTGGCGCTGCAAAGTATGTGCATGTTTTTGATGGGAAGTCTGTTGTGAATCTGTTTAGACCCTTGGTTATTACCCTGCTGATACCTTTGACATTGGTCGTCACGACAGTAGATGGCAAAGAAGCACAGACCAAAGAAGCGCAGGCCAGTGGCAGCAAGCCTCAGCGTATTATCAGCCTAGCCCCGCACACCACTGAGCTGGCCTATGCCGCCGGACTGGGCAACAAACTTATCGCCGCCAGTGATTACAGTGATTACCCGCCACAAGCTCTGGCACTGGAACGGGTCGCGAATTACCGGGGCATCAAGCTGGAACGTATCCTGGCCTTGAAGCCTGATCTGGTGCTGGCCTGGCAAGGCGGTAACCCGCCCAGAGAAATGGCAAAACTGGAACAGTTAGGCATCCGGATCTTTTACTCCCATCCCACGACGCTCGATGCGATTGCCGACAGCCTGGAAACACTCGGCACTTTTGCCGATGATCCGACCACAGCCAATCAGGCCGCCTCGGATTTCCGTCAGACCATGGCGCAGCTGAATCAGCAATACGGGCATCAAAAACCGGTACGCTATTTTTACCAGCTGGGCATATCGCCGCTCATGAGCATGTCCGGCGATAGCTGGCCCAGCCAGGTGTTCGCGCTCTGCGGCGGCGAAAATATTTTTGCCGACAGTCCAGTGGCGTACCCGCAGGTATCGAAAGAGCAAGTAATCGTCCGCCGCCCTGAAGCGATTTTCACCACCCACGGCAGTGCAGGCCCCGATGCCAACGCCTTCACCCTCTGGTTACCCTGGCGCGAGCAATTGTCTGCGGTCCGGGATCAGCATCTGTATCAGACCCAGGCAGACTGGCTGAACCGGCCTACTCCCAGAGCATTGCTGGCCGCTCAGGAAATTTGTAAGCAACTGGATGAAGTGCGCAAACATCACCCACAATAGGATGTGAATAAGCTCACAAAGACAAAGTTATCGGTTGTGCGCGTTACATTTCACCGTACAATCTCAGCCGCTTTTTACCGCGACATCGTCATCAGGGTGGCGCGGTTTTTAATCACTGGTTGTGTGCAGGAATCCTATGCTGATTTACTCTCTTGATATGTTTGGCACCGCTGTTTTTGCCATCTCAGGTATTTTGCTTGCCGGACGGTTAAGGATGGACCCCTTTGGTGTTGTCGTGCTGGCCTGTGTCACTGCCATTGGCGGCGGGACTATCCGCGATATGGCACTGGGCGCGACACCTGTATTCTGGATCACAGACACCAATTACTTGTGGGTGATTTTTGCAACCTGTCTGCTGGCGATGCTGGCGATCCAGAACCCGCGTAAAATGCCCTGGTATTTCCTGCCGGTGGCCGATGCCATAGGCCTGGCGGTCTTCGTCGCCATTGGTGTGGAAAAAGCGCTGCGTTTTGGCGCTTCCCCTATGGTGGCCGTGATCATGGGCGTGATAACAGGTTGCGGCGGCGGGGTGATCCGTGACGTACTGGCCCGTGAAGTCCCCATGGTATTAAGAACCGAAGTGTATGCCACAGCCTGTATTCTGGGCGGTATTGTCCACACAGTAGGACTGCACTTTGGGCTGGAAACAGCGGCCGCCAGCCTGTGCGGTATTGCCACGACCCTGTCTATCCGGCTGGCGGCCATTCGCTGGCACCTGTCGCTGCCAACCTTCTCACTGCGAAGCAGTCAGTAAAATTAACTTGTCGGGCGGCGCTTGCGAATGAATTTCAGCAGCAACGCCAGCCCTGCAATTACCGCCAGTACCCATAAAGCATACTGATGACGCTGGAGGAACAAACCCGCCTGTCCGATCTCGTCATAAAAATAGGCCGGCCCATAGCCGAACACCAGCAGCCAGATCCCCACCGCCAGAGTGTTGCCTGTCAGAAAAAGGGGCCAAGGCATCTGAGCGAGGCCGCACCCGAGACAGATCAATTGTTTCATCCCTTCCAGAAAGCGGCTCAGGATCAAGCCAATCACGCCATATTTATCAATAAAAGCATGTACTTTGACTAAAGATGCCGGCTTTGCCCATCCTCGTCGCTCGACGAGCCGGGCCAGCATCGCACCCAGCACATAGCCTGCCGTGTTCCCAAGCCAGCTGGCCGCCCCCGCCACCAGCAATACAGACGGCAAAGAAAGCGCACCGCTCGCGGCAAGATAACTGGCCACTATCAGCAGAGACTGGCCGGGAGCCGGCACCCCCAGCCCTTCAATAGCAATCGCCAGTGCCAGCACTAAGTAACCGTATTGCTCGATCAGTGGCGACAATTCCTGCACCAGCTCCTGCATGAACTTCTCCTGAGTGTGCTTACTTTAATGCTATACCCGATTGCCGTCGTAAGAAAGATCTCACACTTATAAGTAAACAAAAAACTTTACTTAACCAAAATCCACACTAATATGTAAACAAAATACCTTACTAAAAAAACACAACATCCGACAGGAGGTCATATGGTGCCCTACGTTGAACACGCCAATGTCACAGTCCGTGATCTGGACAACACGATTCGCTTTCTGCAAACCGCGATCCCGGAATTTGCAGTTCGTCACCAGGGGCAACAACCCACACATCGCTGGTGTCATATCGGCACAGAAAACACGTATCTGGCGTTGCAGGAAGTGGTGGCTCGCGATCAGATCGATCGCACGCCTTATCAGGATCTGGGGATCAACCATATCGGTCTGGTGGTTGATGATGTTGTACAGGTACGTGAGCGCCTGCTCAGCGCGGGGTATCGGGAAAATGACATGGAAACCCGTCACCCATGGCGCCAGCGGATCTACTTTTATGACAGGGACGGTATTGAATGAGAATTCACCCAGTATCTGAGTGACGATCCATTGCTGCGCAATGATTATTCCCTCTAACCCCTCAGGACAGGAGATCTTAAAATGTATGCGCCCATTCACGCCGAATGTCTGGCTTTGATTGACAATGGATTGCAATTTGACCCCATCTACGGGCCTGAGTTGTCGAATCATTTACCCATGGCATTGGTCGCTCTGGCACGTTGCGGTGCCAGCCCATTACAGCTACAGCATTTTTATCAGAAATACACGCCGCAATTGCAGCCAATCCGGCAGGGGAACCCGACACAGGAAACAGCACCAGAGCTGGGTATTCGCGACAGTTTCGCAGCTTTTTACCGGCAATTTCGCCAGCACATCGCGGCACAGGGTGTCGTTTCCGTCCTGCACGAATGGCTCCCCGTCCTGCTGCCCGGCCTTGCCACCAGCGCGTTTCACGGTTTGATACGCCTCAGTTATGCGGTAGAAACGGGCGAATCCGATGAAATTGCCGTTTCGCTTGCCTACTGGGCCAGTGAGTATCAGGCTTTAGGTGAACTACATTTCACCGAGCAGTATCAGGCAGAGACTCAACTCGAGCAGGCGTGCGAGGCTTTCAGGCACTATGCGTTTCAACCCGGCATCATTGTTGATCGCGTTAATGAAGTGGTTCATCACGCAGCCTATCAGTCCATCGCCGCCGTTCCTGATGATCTCACAGAATCGGATATTGCCCGCCTCACTATTCGCGCATATCTGGCGAGCAACGACTTTACCCTGCTGCACGGGGTCACCGGGTTTGATGCCTTGCTGCAACTCATGCCTTTCCTGCCGGATCGCCGGCTGGCACTGGCCTACTACTGGCAGGGGTATGTCGCGGCTTTCTGCTCCACGCAGGATCGTCCGTTCCCGAATCAGCCGCAGCCAAGCAGCATTGAGCCGGACTGGGTTGCCTGGTTCAGCACAGTCGCCACCCTGTCGGACGACCACAGTATCAAACTGACCTACAGCTGCAGCCGCCTGTATCAGACTTTTCAGTTCAACGAATATCTGTCGGCCATTCAAATGCGCTTAGCCGCCCACGAAGAACTATGAAGGAACACCGCATGAAAACAATTGCACTGGTTTACTATTCCGGCTCTGGCGCAACCCATCAAATGGCCGAGGCGATTGCGCAGGGTGCCAAAACCCAGCCCGGCACTCAGGTGATGCGCTACCGCATTGTCGGTGAAGATATTCAGAACGGCCGCTTCAGCGACCCGGATCTGTTTGCCAGCCTGCAGCAGGCCGATGCCATTCTCTTTGGCAGTCCGACCTATATGGGCGGCCCCGCCGCTCAGTTCAAAGCGTTTGCCGATGCCAGCAGCGACAGCTGGAGCGGGCAAGGCTGGCGTAACAAGCTGGCTGCCGGGTTTACCGTCGGCGGCAGTCTGGGCGGCGAGCAGGACAGTACCCTGAATTACCTCTTCGTACTGGCAATGCAGCATGGCATGTTGTGGGTCGGTATGGATATGCCCTATGGCTATGACGACAAACGGATCAATCCTATGGGCCGCCAGCTGGGTGCCAGTGGTCACACCCCAACCGGACAGCTCAGTGACGCCGACGTGAAAACCGCGGCCCATCTGGGCCAGCGGGTGGCGGCACTCCTGCAAACCCAGCCGGTAGTGACCGGTGCGCCTGTGCCGTCTCTGGCCTGACAGAGACAAAAAAGGCGCCGTAATGGCGCCTTCTCTCATGCTATGACAAGCTGTTATTTCAGGGTAATACGGGCAAACTTACGCTTACCGACCTGATACACAGCCGTACCGGCACTTAGCTCAAGCTTGGTATCATCCACTTTTTCGCCGTCGATTTTCACCGCGCCCTGGCGGATCATCCGCAGTGCGTCAGAGGTTGAATTGACCAGATCGGCATCTTTCAGCAGGTTGGCGATTGCCACGCCGGCAGAAAATTCGAACTCAGGCATTTCATCCGGCATCGCCCCTTTCTGGAAACGGTTGATGAAATCCTGCTCTGCCGCATCGGCATCCGCTTCAGAGTGGAAGCGGGCAATGATTTCCTTCGCCAGCAGAATTTTCACATCGCGCGGGTTACGGCCGTTCGCCATTTCCTGCTTGAGCTGCTCAATCTCTTCCAGCGGACGGAAGGACAGCAGTTCATAGTAGTTCCACATCAGCTCATCAGAAATCGACATGATTTTGCCGAACATCTCAGTCGGGGCATCGGCCACACCAATGTAGTTATGGGCCGATTTGGACATTTTCTTCACGCCATCCAGGCCCACCAGCAGTGGCATAGTCAGCACCACCTGAGGCTTTTGACCTTCCGCTTTCTGCAGCTCACGGCCCATCAGCAGGTTGAACTTCTGATCCGTACCGCCCAGCTCCACATCTGTGTTCATTGCCACCGAGTCATAGCCCTGCAGCAACGGGTACATGAATTCGTGAATGGCAATCGGACGGCCTTCGTTATAGCGCTTTTTGAAGTCATCACGTTCCAGCATGCGAGCAACCGTCTGACTGGCCGCCAGTCGGATCATGCCTTCAGCGCCCAGCTCCGACAGCCAGGTGGAATTGAATTCAATTTTGGTTTTGGCCGGGTCGAGAATCTTGAAAACCTGCTCTTTATAGGTTTCGGCATTGCGCAGTACATCTTCACGGGTCAGGGGAGGACGTGTGGTGTTTTTACCGGTAGGATCACCCACCATGCCGGTGAAGTCGCCAATCAGGAAAGTGACCTCATGGCCCAGCTCCTGGAAGGTACGCAGTTTATTGAGGATGACAGTGTGGCCCAGATGAATGTCCGGCGCTGTCGGATCCGCCCCCAGTTTAATTCGCAGAGGACGATTTTCCTTCAGTTTGGCAATCAACTCTTCTTCCGGGATCAGTTCGTCGACCCCGCGCTTAATTTCCGCTAACGCATGCTCAATGCTGGCCATTCCTGTTCACTCCCACAAAATTGGCATAAATATGATAAAGGGCAATATTACTTGAATAGCGATGTTTTTTGAAACCAGTTAGACTTAGCCTTGTCTTATTTTTCTCTTATGCGCAAAAAACATCAAAATAATTATCAAATGCTAATATCAAAATTTTCCCGTTTGCCAAGGATACATCAGATTCTCATCACCATTATCAGTGCGGTGACTGTACTGCTGATCCTGCTGCCGGGCGCAGAGGAGATGGAGAAGCCTGAACAAAAGTTTGAAATCGGCAAACTCTATCCGCTCGACATCAATGTCGACGGGCCTCAGCTGCAGGCAACCGGCGTCACACCGCCCTTATTACCGCCCCCGCTGAGCTGGACAGAGCATGTGATCAAGCCGGGTGAAAGCCTGGCGCTGGTGTTTGATAAAGTCGGCCTCAGCCCAGCCACACTCTATCGCCTGATCAATGCCGATGAGGGCACCAAATCCCTGATCACATTACGCCCCGGCGACAAGCTACGGTTCGGGCTCGATGACAAAAAAGATCTGATTCAGTTAATTCAGCCGATAAATGCCACAGAAACCCTCTATATCACACGCAAGGGCGACACTTTCCATTCCAGAACAGAAGTGAAGAAGGTCGATACTCAGCTCAATTTTGCCCAGGCGGTGATCACTTCCAGCTTCTGGAATGCCGCGGCGGATGCCGGTCTGACACCGAACCAGATCATGGAAATTGCCGGTATTTTTGGCTGGGATATCGACTTTGCTCTGGATATCCGCGAAGGCGATACCTTTTCAGTCTTGTTTGAAGAACGCTATGTCGAAGGCGAGCCCATAGGCCGTGGCAATATTCTTGCCGCCACCTTCTCCAACCTGGGTCAGACCTTCACTGCGGTCAGAAACAGCAGCGACGGCAAATATTACGATCCGGATGGCCGGGCGATGCAAAAAGCCTTCCTGCGCTCCCCGGTGAACTTCCGCTACGTCAGTTCAAACTTTAACCCGCGCCGTCTGCACCCGGTAACCGGCCAGGTGAAAGCGCACCGCGGCACCGATTACGTGGCCCCGGTGGGGACACCTATCTGGTCGGCCGGTGACGGTGTGGTGATGAAATCGGCCTACAATCAGTTCAACGGTAATTACGTCTTTATCCGCCACAGTTCCACCTATGTCACCAAATACCTGCACCTGAGCAAACGCCTGGTGAAAACCGGCCAGCGGGTTAAACAGGGACAAACAATAGGTAAACTGGGCAGCAGTGGCCGGGTAACCGGGGCTCACCTGCACTATGAGTTTCTGGTCAACGGCGTACACAAGAACCCCAGAACTGTCTCTCTGCCTCAGTCAGACTCGCTGCAAGGTAAAGACAAAGCCGCCTTCAAGCAGCAAGCCAATGAACGTTTGGCGCAGCTCACTCAGCTGCGACAATTACTGGCCACCAATAGCAATGCCAGTTTAATACCGTCCAGAAGCTGAGATTTGAGATAAAAATGGCAAACAAAAAAGCCGTCACCCAAGGTGACGGCTTTTTTGGGCGTCGCATGTAACGGCTCTTTACACGCTAAAGGATGCACCGCAGCCACAAGTGGTGGTGGCATTCGGGTTGCTCACAAAGAAACGGGAGCCTTCCAGTCCTTCGGTATAATCAACCGTACCGCCAATGAGATACTGCAGACTCATAGGGTCAACCACCAGGGTGACACCGCTGTTCTCTATGGTGGTATCGCCGTCATTCACTTTTTCGTCAAAGGTGAAACCATACTGGAAGCCACTGCAGCCACCGCCTGTGATATACACACGCAGTTTCAGCTCAGGGTTTTCCTCTTCCGCTATCAGCGCTTTCACCTTATTCGCTGCAACATCCGAAAAGTTCAGCGGGAAACTGGCATCGCTCATTAGCAACCTCTCAATTCATCTTCATGTTGGTCAACTGACCTTTGAGACGATTATCTAATACCTGACTGCTGCGTTCAAGTATTGACCACAAACGCGTCGTATAAGTGGGCGGATCAACAAAAATGCCCTCTCGCCATTGAATTCGCATTTACGTACAATAGCGCCCTTATCACCAAAGGATTACAGGAAATAACCATGAGCAAATCGGCTGAATTATTTGCCAAAGCACAACATACCATTCCTGGCGGGGTCAACTCTCCGGTCCGCGCATTTGCTGGCGTGGGCGGCGATCCGCTGTTTATTGAGCGTGCCGACGGTGCCTATATTTTTGATGCCGATGGCAGAGCTTACATCGACTATGTCGGCTCCTGGGGACCTATGATCCTTGGCCACAACCATGTTGCCATCCGTGATGCAGTGATCGATGCTGCCCGTCAGGGTCTGAGCTTCGGTGCGCCGACCGAGATGGAAATCACCATGGCAGAGCTGGTATCTCAGCTGGTGCCATCCATGGAAATGGTGCGCATGGTCAGCTCTGGCACCGAAGCCACCATGAGTGCCATTCGCCTGGCCCGTGGTTTCACCGGCCGTGACAAAATTATAAAATTTGAAGGCTGCTACCACGGTCATGCTGACTGCCTGCTGGTAAAAGCCGGTTCCGGCGCCCTGACCTTAGGCCAGCCAAGCTCGCCGGGTGTACCGGCAGATTTCGCCAAACACACACTGACTTGCACCTTCAACAGCCTGGAATCGGTGCGTGAAGCCTTTGCTGAACACCCGGAGCAAATTGCCTGTATCATAGTGGAACCTGTGGCTGGCAACATGAACTGCATTCCACCTGTACCGGGCTTCCTGCAAGGGCTGCGCGAGATCTGTGACGAGTTCGGTGCCCTGCTGATCCTGGACGAAGTAATGACAGGTTTCCGCGTCGCTCACGGCGGCGCTCAGGCTTACTACGACGTTAAACCGGATCTGACGACTTTAGGTAAAATCATTGGCGGCGGTATGCCTGTCGGCGCGTTCGGCGGCCGACGCGAGGTCATGCAGTATATTGCACCGACCGGCCCTGTCTATCAGGCCGGTACGCTGTCGGGTAACCCGGTGGCCATGGCTGCCGGCTTTGCTTGCCTGACGATCCTGACCCAGGAAGGCAATGAAAGACGCCTGGCGCAAACCACCCAGCGTCTGGCCGAAGGTTTTCAGGCGCTGGCCGACAAATATGGCATCCCGCTGGTCACTAATCAGGTCGGTGCTATGTTTGGTTTCTTCTTTACCGATCAGCAAAATGTGCACAGCTACCAGGACGTTGCCCGCTGTGATGTAGAGAGATTCAAGCGTTTCTTCAACCTGATGCTGCAAAAAGGTGTGTATCTGGCGCCTTCAGCATTCGAAGCCTGCTTTACCTCGCTGGCACACGGCGAGAAAGAGATCGACGCCACCCTGGAAGCGGCAGAATACGCGTTTGCGACACTGGCACAAGAAGCCCGGTAAAACACGCGTCCTATTTCTGATTGCGCAAGGGCAGGAGAAATCCTGCCCTTTTCTTTGCACTACCCTTTACACATTCCTTGGCTCTTTCTGCAGCTTACCTTTTGTTACAGAATGAACATCTTTTTGTTCCGGACAGATGTCACTGAAATATCACAGAAATACTCACTGACGCCATTGCCAGCATCTCAACCGGATGCAATGATAAACAGATTGCAAATCTGCTGAAGGACAACCCCGTGCCAAAACCTTTTCAAGCCCAGTCGAGACACTGGATGCTCATGGCTGCGCTGGCAGTGGCCACCTATGCCAGTTACCGGTTGATTGAGCCATATCTCGGCCCAATCGTCATGGCCTTTATCATTTCCCTGCTTTTCTATCCGTTGCACGCCAGAATTGAAAAGCGCTTTGGCCGGCCAAATCGCTCTGCCATTTTATCCTGCACCATACTGACCTTTATCATAGTGATCCCTGTGCTGGTCGTCTTCGCCTCCATTGTTCAGCAAGGCTCCGCTTTTTCCAAAGACAGCTACGTCTGGCTGACCGAAGGCGGTCCCAAGGAAGTCCTGTCGCATCCTTACGCGCAAACTGTGCTGCATACCATCAATAAATGGTCTCCTTTTGAAAGCCTGGACGTGCACTCCATTGTTCATAAGCTAGCGTCAGCGGCCTCTAAGCTGGGTACGCAACTGCTGAATATCAGTGCCAAATTGCTGGGTGATGCCACTAACTTTGTGCTCAGCTTTCTGCTGATGCTGTTTGTGCTCTTTTTTCTGTTACGTGATCACGACAAAATTGTGTCCACCCTGCGCCATGTATTGCCTTTATCGCGCAGCCAGGAAGATGCCTTACTGACTGAAGTCGAGCAAGTGGCAAAGTCTGCCGTCATGGGATCCTTCCTGACGGCGCTGGCACAAGGTGTCGCCGGCGGCTTTGCCATGTGGTTAGCCGGTTTCCCCGGACTATTCTGGGGATCTATGATGGCGTTTGCTTCCTTCATTCCAGTGTTCGGTACGGCACTGATCTGGTTACCGGCGTCCTTATATCTCCTGCTGATTGATCAATGGCAATGGGCGGTGTTTTTGATCGCCTGGGGCATTATAGTGGTTGGCTCTATCGACAATTTCGTTCGGCCGCTGCTGATGCAGGGCAATTCAGGCATGAACACCTTGCTGATCTTCTTCTCTATTCTGGGCGGCTTACATCTGTTCGGCCTGATTGGGCTGATATACGGGCCGATCATTTTCGCAGTCACCCTAGTCTTGTTTAAACTGTATGAAACTGAGTTTAAAGACTTTCTCGACCAGCAGGATCATAGCTAGTCAACCGTCGGCAGCCGAATCAACGGCTGCCTTTCCATACGGCCGGAATTGTGGAACAATTCGCGCCCGGAATCAGAATCACCACAGAGGCTCTCATGTCTTCCAATGCGTCGACCTATAGTGCTGCCAGCCAGGTAGTTGCCCGTCAAATCGACTTTTTTACCGATCGCCATGTGCTGGTAGCCGGAGAACTGGACGATCTCTATCCGATAGAGCTGGCAGCAGTCGCCAGTAGTGTCCGGGTTTTCACCACCCACTATGGCCAGCATCTCAGCCTGAGCCGTTCGAGTAAGATCAGCAGCCATTTCGGCGCAGAGCTGTCAGCCGATGATGCACTAGGGGTCGACATGATCCTGCTCTACTGGCCGAAAGCCAAAGCCGAAGCCGACTATCTGCTGGCGATGCTGCTGGCGCATTGCGGACCGGAAACCGAGATCTGCATTGTGGGTGAAAACCGCAGTGGCGTGCGCAGTGCCGAAAAAATGTTTGCCCCGTACGGCCCGCTCAACAAATACGACACCGCACGCCGGTGCAGTTTTTACTGGGGACGCTGTCAGGATCAGGCACCAGAATTCAAGCTTGATGACTGGTTCCGCAATTACACCCTGACTATCGGTGAGCAAACGCTGACTATCCGTTCACTGCCGGGCGTATTCAGCCTGGGCGAATTTGATCAGGGATCCCGCCTTCTGGTTGACAATCTGCCGGATCTGTCCGGACGCGTGCTGGATTTTGGCTGCGGCGCCGGCGTCATAGGTGCGGTGATGAAAACCCGTTTTCCGGACATCACACTGGATCTGGCGGATATCAGCGCCCTGGCCATTGCCTCTGCCAGAGAGACTTTCCGCGTCAACCACCTGGAAGGGGGTTTTATTGCCACCGATGTTTATCATTCACTGCCGGAACAATACGACTTTCTCATCAGCAACCCGCCCTTCCATGCCGGTTTGAAAACCTTCTATGCTGCCACTGAGCAGTTTATCGAACAGTCTCCGGCTCACCTGAGTGCTGGCGGGGAGCTGTTGATAGTGGCCAACAATTTTCTGCAATATCCGCCTTTGCTGGAACGTTGCCTGGGGGGCTATGATATTCGCGCAAAAAACAATAAGTTCTCCATTTATCACGCAAAAAAATAAGTCTGTTTGCCTGCCGTCTTTTGTGATGGCAGGCAATGAAATCCCTGCTTTTCGCGACAAAGTCCGTCAAATCCGTCAAAATTGTGTCATAGCACACGCTTCATCCATGACTTCCTTGATTGTAAAAAAAAACTCAGTATAAACGGTAACTCAGCTGCAAAAGCCCCCGCGTAAACTGCCCGTTCGCCGTCAAAACGGCTGGCTGCGTTTTGGCAAAAATGCCAGTGAGCGCTTTTGATAGCATCACAGACAGATTTGTATCAGCAGATCAAAGGTCAGCCGGACATGCAAAATACTACCCGTTTTAAACGTCTCCAGCATACTCTGATGCTGGCTTTCCTTTTGCTGAGCCTGATCCCGCTCACTCTGTCTTCCTTGTTTTTCCTGCATTCACACACCCGGGATCTGGCTGAACAGAGTACCAATCACCTGGCTTCATTGCGCGATAACAAACGCCAGCAGCTCAGTGCCTTTTTTACCGCGAAAGAATCTGAAATACAGAGCTTTGTTCGCTCCGAACTGGCCAACGCCAGTGGCGGGCGTTTTTATGGCATAGTCGGCGCATTCCGCCAGTTAGGGGACATCAACCGCCTCAGCAAAGGCTCCACTAACGGCGAATATTTCAGTCGTACCCTGATCTCCCGGCCACCGTCCAGCGAAGTGGATAACACCTCCCCTGATTATATCGTTCAGGAAAGGTACCGCCTGATCTACAAACGCTATCACTGGGCCTATGAGGAATATCTGAAACGCTCTGATTTCAGTGACCTTCTGCTGGTGGATCTTGATGGTAATGTGGTGTACACCTCTCGCAGCCCGGATTTGTTTGCAGCCCGTTTAGGGGCCGGCAGCGCGCAATACCCGGCACTCAGCCAGACTTACAGCACCATCAAAAACCTGACCGCTCAGTTCAGAGAGCGGCAATCTCGTAACAGCCAAAAAAACTTGGGTGATCGCGAGCCGGAGCAGATGCCTATCGCCTTTACCGATTTCGCCGCCGATGGCGAAAACAGAGAAGCGACCGCCTGGTTCGCCGCTCCTATCATTCAGCATGGCTACCTGCACAGTTACGCTTTCTTTAAACTGAGCAACCGCACCATTGCCGACGTCATGTCCAGCAGCAGTGAGGCTAATCAGTACGTCCAGACGCTGCTCATCGGGCAGGACCACAACCTGCGCTTGCCCAACGACGGTGACTTACCGGCAGAGCTGGCCAGTGCCGGTATTGATCATGCACTGGCAGGCCAGGCAGGCGTCGGCAGCTTACTGAATTTCAACAAGATTCCTGTGCTGAGTGCGTATGCCCCCATTGACGTGCTCGGCAACAAATGGGCCCTGGTAGTTGAACTGCCGGAGCAGGAAGCTTTCTCCCGCATCCACCAGTTAGAGGAATTTTTCCTTCTGGCCATTTTGGCTGCCGTCATACTGGTGACCATCACGGCGCACTGGCTGTCCAATTACATTACCGCCCCGCTGCTGCGTTTAACCTGGGCCGCCGAGCAAGTCTCAGCCGGCGATCTGGATCAAAAGATCACCTCGACCGATCGCCGTGATGAAATTGGCCGTCTGGCGATCAGCTTTGCCAGAATGCAACGCTCCATTCGCGAAAAAATCACCCTGATCCGCGAGCAAAATACCGAGCTGGAACACAATCTGGCCGTTATCCAGCAACAGAACGAAGAATTGCAGACCGCCGACAAGCTCAAAGACGAATTTCTTGCCACCACCTCCCATGAGCTGCGTACCCCGCTGCACGGTATGGTCGGCATCGCCGAAGCCATGCTGGCCGGGGCCAACGGACCGATCCAGCCGGATCAGCAACGCCAGCTGGACATGATCATCAGCAGTGGTCAGCGCCTGACCAAACTGGTCGACGATTTGCTCGACTACCACAAAATGCGCTATGGCGATCTCGATATCCAGCCCCACGCGGTCGATCTTGCGGCGGCCAACCGCTTAGTGCTTGAACTGTCGGCACATCTGCTGGATGGCAAACCGGTGCGTATCATCAATCAGATCCCTGCGGATTTACCTCTGGTGATCGCTGACGAACAACGCCTGGAACAGATATTGTACAACCTGGTGGGCAACGCCATTAAGTACACCTCAGAGGGCAAAATTATTCTTTCCGCCACTGTGCTGGAAAGTCAGGTCCGCATTCAGGTAGTTGATACCGGTCAGGGCATACCTGCTGAGCAACTGGAACACATTTTTGAACCCCTGGTGCAGGCCAACACAGGCTCGGCGAACTACCACCAGGGGGCCGGGCTGGGACTGTCCATCAGCCGTCAGCTGATTGAGCTGATGGGCGGCAGCCTGTATGTCAGCAGCCAGCCAATGATAGGGACGACCTTCAGCTTCATCCTGCCACTGGCCACCAAAGAAGACATTGCCCGCAGCCAGCTCAGCACGCCGCAGCATGACCATTTTCAGGCTCCTCGCCAGGATGCCAACACGGTCAATATTGATGACTTGCCTGATAATCCTGATGGCGATCTCCTGCTGGTCGTCGACGATGAACCGGTGAACTTACAGGTCGTCACCAGCTTTTTACGCATTGCCGGCTATCGGGTGATCACAGCTGAAAACGGTCAGCAAGCCCTCAGTCTGATGGAAGCGCATCAACCGTCACTGGTCCTGCTTGATGTCATGATGCCGGGCATGAGCGGCTATGAAGTGTGTCAGCAATTACGTACCCGCTATAGTTTGACAGAACTGCCGATCATCATGCTGTCTGCATTAGGGCAAGTGCGGGACAGGGTAAAAGGCTTTGAATTCGGTGCCAACGACTACCTGACCAAACCCTTTAATAAAGACGAGCTGACCGCCCGGATCCGGGCCCACCTGCAAGCCGCCCAGACAGAAAGGCAGCGCACTGAAAATCAATGGCTGCAGCAGGAAATCCGCCACCGCGAACAGGTGCAGCTGGCCCTGCTTGATACCCAGACACGCCTGCTGGGTCTGCTGGAATCCACCAGCGAGGCCATCCTGTGCACCCGCGAAGATGGCCGCATCCGCTATGCTAACAATGCGGCCGGTCAGCTCTTTCAGCGCGCACCGGAGCAGCTGGAACGCTTGTCGATTCAGGATCTGCTGCTGACCCAGTTGCCTGAAGATATTGAACAGAACCGCCATTACAGCGGTGAACTGAGCTATCGGATTCAGGATGGCAAGCAGACTCTGGCGACCGATCTTATCCAGTTGCCCGCCGAGTCCGGGCTCAGCCAGATGTTTATCTTTGACAGTCAGGGTCCCAGCTCAGTACAACGCATTGCGTTACTGGAAAATGCCGTCGATGTGCTCTCCGGTTTCGCGACAGATGGCGACAAGCACAGCCTGCAGCGTTTACGCGACATGGGCGGCGAGTTCAGCCAGTTGGCAGACCGGCTGGATCACTCTCAGCCGGATAAAGCCGATCAGCTGAGACAAATGCTGGTAGATGTAATGAAAGACTGTCTGCAGTTCTGGGAAGCCTCTACCGGAAAAACCAAGTTTGATCTGGCAGAAGAAAGTGGCTTGTGGCGCGTGTACCTCGACAGGAGCACACTGCAAACACGTACCCTGGACAAATATTTACAGCTGGAAACACTGCCGAAAACACCGCGCTGGCGCACCGTTCTCAACACACTGGATTTTGTGCTGGAACGCTGTGCCAAAGAGAGCCGGGACAGGGAAGCAATCCTTGAGATGCGCAATCGTCTTCAGCGTATGATCAGCCAATAAATTCAGCCGTTTCATCCCGGACAATGGGGCAGCTCCCCCGTGTAAGATCGCCGCTGCTGGATGAATGACAGCCATCTATGGCCTTAAATAACCCTATTTGATTAGAGACTGGTTTGTGTCACTCTGCGGCCCGGACAGCAATTCCGTCGCCCTCCGTACGCCACGTCATCAGTCTCTCATCCGCCATCAGTTCCCCGCGTGCCATCAGCCTCCCGTGCGCTATCAGTTCGCCATACCATCAGCCTCCCATCCGCCATCAGCCGTTCAGCCACGCGCCGCATCCTGTGCGTTTTTCAGGTCGCGGCTCATGCCACAGTCCTCGCCTCTAAATCGCCCGTCAGTGAATTCACGTGACGAAAAATAAGCTTAGTTTTCACTCAACATAAAGTACAAACTGCCACCAGGTAGTGATGAAAAAATCGCCTCACCCACAGCAAACCAGGGGCAGCTAATGATAAATTTCATGATATGAGACGCCAATCACAACAAAATCTTTACAAAAATTTTCCGTTTGAAAATAAGCGCTTTTACGTTCAAAGCCTGTAATCCTCATTGTTAAAATAAAAACTAAATCATTAATAATAATGAAATATTTAGATAGTAAGCACCAACATGCGGATAGTTATCAATTCGTTATAAGGCTAGAATGGCTGGCATTTTCCCGTAGAATAGCGGGCGATTTTTACGTTTTTGACAGCAAGCTTAATGTTTTTGACGTTTTTAACGTGCAATGCAATTGACGATTCCCGCCCGAAGTCGTTTCCTTAGGGCACTGAGTGTCCACAGGCCATCTGAACCAGGTCGCTTTACTCAACCGGTCCAGAGTGGATTACCAGCCCCACCATAGATGGAGGGGAACCTAAGTGAAATGTAAACCCTACAAAGCAAAGAGTAAGGAACAGCTATGCTTGCCAACATAAAGAAAACAAAGGTAACACTTGCCATCCTGGCCGCGGCTGCCGCTGCCATGACTTCTCCTGCGATGAGTGCTGAACGCAGTGAGCTGACCATAGTGCCCGATTTTTATCCGACTCTGGTACGTAACTTCAACCCATATTTGCAAACCAACCTGCGTACCACCACAGACTTCGTTTATGAGCAACTGGTCATTTTCAACCAGATGCACGGTAACGAGCCTGTCATGCGTCTGGCGAAAGATTTCTATATGTCTGACGACCTGCTGCAAGTCACTTTTGTGATTCGTGACGGCGTTCAGTGGTCAGACGGTAAACCCTTCACAGCCAAAGACGTGGCCTTCACCTATGAGCTGCTGAAAAATCATCCTGCACTTGACCAGCGCGGTATCATCAAGTGGGTGAAAGATGTCAAAGTTGACGGCAATAAGATCACTTTCGGTCTGACTGAAGCCAACTCCAACGTACCTTATGAAATGTCTTTCGTTTCTATCGTACCTGAGCACATCTGGAGCAAAGTGAAAGAGCCTGAAACCTTTGCCAACGAAAATCCGGTTGGTACAGGTCCGTTTACTGAAATCGACACTTTCACACCTCAATTGTACATTCAGTGCCGTAACCCGCACTACTGGGATAATGATAATCTGGATGTTGACTGTCTTCGTATGCCTCAGATTGCCAACAATGATCAGTTGCTGAGCAAAGTTATTGCTTCTGAGCTGGACTGGACATCGTCGTTCATCCCGGACATCGACAGCACGTACGCGGCCTCTAACCCGAACCACAAATACTGGTATCCGGCGTCTGGCACCCAAGCCTTCATGCTGAACTTCAAGTCGCCAAAAGAAGGTAACAACGAAGCTATCAACAATGTAGACTTCCGTCGTGCTTTCTCTATGGCGATTGACCGTCAGACTATTATCGACATTGCCTTCTATGGCAGCGGTACACCAAACCACTATGCGTCTGGTCTGGGTGAGGGTTTCAAAGCCTGGTCTGACAATGCGGTTTACAACAAGTACAAAGATTTCAACACCTACAACCTTGAGAACTCAAAAGCCCTGCTGAAAAAAGCCGGCTTTAAAGACATCGACGGTGACGGTTTCGTTGAAACGCCAAGCGGTAAAAAGATTGAGCTGGACGTTCAGTCTCCGAACGGTTGGACCGACTTCAACAACACAGTACAGCTGGCAGTTGAGCAACTGCAGGAAGCCGGTATCAAGGCCAACGCACGCACCCCTGACTTCGCTGTGTATAACGAAGGCATGATCAAAGGAACGTATGACGTGGCGTACACCAACTACTTCCACGGTGCGGATCCGCATCTGTACTGGAACAGTGGTTACAACTCCCGCCTGCAGGGCGAAGGAAACCCACGTTTTGCCATGCACTTCTTCAAGAATGCCGAGCTAGACAAGTTGCTGGATGGTTTCTACAAAACAGCAAGCAAAGACGAGCAGAAGAAAATGGCCTATCAGATTCAGACAATCATTGCTGAAAATCAGATCACCATTCCTGTGATGTCCAGTGCTGATATGTTCCAGTACAACACAAGCCGCTTCACGGGCTGGTGGAATGAGAAACACCCGAACGGTCGTCCAATGGTTTGGGCTGGCGTTCCAGAGCGCTTACTTCAAGTCATTGACCTGAAACCAAAATCATAATTATTGTTTAATTTGCGGTGCGTGTTCTGCGCACCGCCTCTTCCCCCACACTGTGTAAAGTATGGCGCCTGGCGTCAGGGGGTTTTTCGTCCAGAGTTCAGCCCAGAGTCGTAAGTCACTGGTTGGGAAAGGTGTGAGTTATGGGATTTTTTCTACGTCGTTTATCGTTCTACCTGGTTGCCTTGCTGTTTGCAGCCACGTTGAACTTCGCAATTCCCCGGGCGATGCCCGGCGATCCGGTGACAATGATGTTTGCCAATGCTTCCGTTCAGGTGACAGCCGAGCGTATCGAAGCGATGAAAAAACTGCTTGGCTTTGATGAAGCCCAGGTCTGGTACCAACAATATTTCACCTATATCAAAAGTATCCTCAACTGGGATCTGGGTATTTCAATCAAATTTTATCCGCAAACCGTGACCGAAATATTGGGCGGGGCGGTCGGCTGGTCAATGTTCCTGGCCGGTTCTGCTGTCATCATGGCCTTCTGCATCGGCTCTGTACTGGGGATTTTCGCCGCCTGGAAACGCGGCAGTAAATATGACGCCTTTGTGTCTCCCGGTATGCTGGTGATCCAGGCCGTACCGCCTGTGGTTATCGCCATGCTGGTGCTCTTTACTTTCGGCATGGGCCTGAAATGGTTCCCGACCAGCTATGCCTATACACCGGGCACTTTGCCAGACTGGACCAGCCTGGCTTTCTATAAAGACGTCCTGTACCACGCGGTACTGCCGCTGCTGTGTGCCACAGCTATTCAAATCGGCGGCTTTTTGATCAGCATGCGTAATAACATGATCAACCTGCTCAACGAAGACTATATCACCATGGCCAAAGGCAAAGGGCTGAATGAAAACCGCGTGGTTTTCAACTATGCCGCCCGTAATGCCATGCTGCCGAGCGTAACGGCACTGTCTATGGCGCTGGGGATGGCGATTGGCGGACAGCTGATTGTCGAAATCATCTTTAACTATCCGGGCCTGGGCACAGTGATGCTCAATGCCATTCACGCCCGTGACTATCAGGTTCTGCAAGGCCAGCTGCTGATCATGACGCTGTTTATGCTGTTCTTTAACTTCCTGGCCGATCTGCTGATTGTGGCACTGGATCCTCGCCTGCGTAAGGGAGGCAAATAATCATGAAAGCTTTAATCAAACTATTGTCCAACAACAATAAAGCACTGGCTGGCTTAATCATTATCAGCTTATTTATTCTGGCCGCTGTGTTCGCACCTTTGATCACCAAGCATGAACCTGACCGCCGCACCGGCAATCCGCACGAGTATCCGGCCTTTATCGTCAAGGCGGCACAGAGCAACCCGGACAGCTGGGTGGCACAGAATCTGGCTGATAACAACCGGACCCTGCGGTTATCAAAAAAAGCAGACCATGTACTGGGCACCTCTCGTATGGGCCGTGATATCTGGTCACAGCTGGTTTACGGCGCCCGTACGTCTCTGGCGGTCGGTTTCGGTGCCGGTCTGATGGTCTGTTTCCTGGCAACGGTGATCGGTGTGTCTGCCGGTTACTTTGGCGGACGGATCGACGACACCCTGACTGCTGCGATGAATATCATGCTGGTGATGCCTCAGCTCCCCATTCTGTTCGTCATCGCTGCCTTTATCGGCCAGGCCGGACCGCTGACGATTGCCGTGGTTATCGCCCTGACCTCCTGGGCATGGGGCGCACGTGTGGTCCGGGCGCAAACCCTGTCGCTGCGCGAAAAAGAGTTCGTCAAAGCGGCTGAAGTCCTGGGCGAATCTTCCTGGCGCATCA
This sequence comes from Photobacterium sp. WH24, assembly GCF_019204055.1. Classification (NCBI taxonomy): domain Bacteria; kingdom Pseudomonadati; phylum Pseudomonadota; class Gammaproteobacteria; order Vibrionales; family Vibrionaceae; genus Photobacterium; species Photobacterium sp. WH24. The sequence continues at coordinate 148,153 of NZ_JAGSOZ010000002.1, forward strand.
TCTTTGTCGAAATTCTGCCTAACCTGATTTCGATTATCGGTGCCAGCTTCATCGGCTCAGTAATGCTCGCCATCATGACAGAAGCCACCCTGTCATTCCTCGGCCTGGGCGATCCGAACTCTATCAGCTGGGGCGTAATGCTGTACAACGTACAGACCTCTTCTTCCATGCTGGTTGGCGCCTGGTGGGAGCTGCTGGCACCCTGCGTGGCCCTGACACTGATTGCGATCGGACTGGCGATGCTGAACTTCGCCGTGGATGAGATTGCCAACCCGCAGTTGCGTTCGCACAAAGGCTTGCGCCGCTGGCAGAACATGGCAAAGAAAAACCAACAGGCACAGCGTGCCACCGCGACGACCGTTAAGCCTGCACTGCAAGGAGGAGAGAAGTAATGACGACTCCACAAATTTCCATTCGCAACCTGTGCGTCGACTATATTACCGACGCCGGTGATGTCCGCGCCGTCAACGATGTCAGCTTTGACATTGGTAAAGGTGAAGTCTTCGGGCTGGCTGGTGAGTCTGGCTGTGGTAAATCCACCGTTGCCTTTTCCCTGATGCGTCTGCACAAGCCGCCTGCGTTTATTACTGCCGGTGAAGTGCTGTTCGACGGTCACGGCGACATACTGACTTTCAGCGACCAGAAACTGAACAGCTTTCGCTGGAGTGAGATTTCCATGGTCTTCCAGAGTGCGATGAACGCCCTCAACCCGGTACTGACCATGGAAGAGCAGTTCTGTGATGTGATCATGCGTCACACCAACATGACCCGAGAGCAGGCCGTGCACCGCGCTCAGGGATTGCTGGAGATCGTTGATATTCACCCGAACCGACTGAGCGATTACCCGCACCAGTTTTCCGGCGGTATGCGCCAGCGCCTGGTGATCGCCATTGCCCTGGCTCTGAACCCCAAACTGATCATCATGGACGAACCGACAACAGCGTTGGATGTGGTGGTACAGCGCGAGATCCTGCAAAAGATCTATGCCCTGAAAGAAGAATTCGGTTTCGCGATTTTGTTCATCACCCATGATCTGTCTCTGATGGTCGAGTTCTCCGATCGTATCGGCATCATGTATTCCGGTGAGCTGGTCGAAGTCGCGCCGTCAAAGCAGATTCTGGAATCCCCGTTCCACCCTTACACCCAGGGTTTGGGCAGCTCGTTTCCGCCACTGACCGGGCCAAAAACCCGTCTGACCGGCATTCCGGGCAATCCGCTCAACCTGCTGGAAGTGCCTCAGGGCTGCCGTTTCCAGGCGCGCTGTAGCCAAGCGCACGACGCCTGCTTCTCGCAAAGCACACAGCTTCGCCAACTGGAACCCGGCCGTTTTAGCAACTGCCACCTGTACAACAAGTTATAACAAGAAGGATCGGAGGCAAAATGAGCAATCCAGTCGGAACACCCATTATCGAAGGGAAGAACCTGGTCAAAGACTTTTCGGTCAACAGTAACTCGCTGAAAAAATCCAAGATGCGGGCACTGAATCAGGTGTCGTTTAAAATGTACAAAAGTCGTGGCCTGGCGGTGGTGGGAGAATCCGGTTCCGGTAAATCCACCACAGCGAAAATGATCGCCAAAATGTACGAGCCCACTTCAGGGGCTATCGAATATTTCGGTCGTGATATTCAGGACATCACCAAAAAAAGCGAGCTGATGCAGTACCGTCAGGGGGTACAGATGGTCTGGCAGGATCCGTTCGGATCGCTCAACCCGACCCATACTATTTTTCACCACCTGGCCCGTCCCCTGCTGATCCACAACAAAGTCAGCCGGGGCAATAAAAAAGAGCTGGAAGAGAGAGTCTATGAGCTGCTGGAGCAAGTCGGTCTGATCCCGCCCAAAGCCACAGCAGAAAAGTACCCGCACCAGTTATCCGGCGGGCAGCGTCAGCGCGTCAACCTGGCCCGCAATATCGCGGTTGGTGCCGAAGTGGTCCTGGCCGATGAACCGACCTCCATGCTGGATGTCTCTATTCGTGCCGGTGTCCTTAACCTGATGGAAGAAATGAAGTTTGAGCGCGAGATGGCGCTGCTTTATATCACTCACGATATCGCCACTGCGCGTTATATCGCCGAAGATCTGGCCGTAATGTACGTCGGTCACATGGTGGAATGGGGTGATACCGAAGAGATTATCCATCATCCGCAGCACCCTTATACCCAGTTACTGGTCTCTGCCGTGCCGGATCCGAGCAAGTCGATCCATGAGCCGTTAGCCGGTAACAAAGGGGATATTCCGCTGTGGACACCAGACAGTGTCGGCTGTCCGTTTGCAGGGCGTTGTGTCCACGCGACCGAGCAGTGCCGTCAACGCCTGCCGGAAGTCACGCAGCTGGCGGAAAACCATTTTGTCCGCTGCTATCTGTTCAATAGCTGATGGCAGCTCAGGTAACTAATCGCAGCGAACATCGCTGAAAAATCGACAATAACTCACAACAACAAAGGAAAGCTATGCAGTTGTTAATCAACCATCTCGGTTATGAACGCACAGGTAATAAGGTTGCCATAGTTCAGCATCAGGCCCCTTTATCCCTGACGCAGGCGACCCTGATCCGCAGTGACGACCGACAAGCTGTGATGCAACTGCCGCTCTCTCAAAGCCAGCGCACAGATCAATGGCACACAGGCACGGCAACACCCATTGATTTCAGTGCCTGGCAGGAAGCAGGACGCTACCGGATCCGCTTTGGTGATCTTGAGTCTTCAGACTTTGAGATCGCAGACGGCTTGCTGATGCAGCGCACTTTCAGTGATGTACTGCACTATTTCAAATCCCAGCGCTGCGGCGGCAAATTCGATCAGCATGATCATGCCGTCCCGCTGTTTGGCCATCAGGACACAGTCGTCGACGCCCATGGCGGCTGGTACGACGCCTCGGGCGATGTCAGTAAATACCTGAGTCACCTGTCCTATGCCAATTACCTCAATCCGCAGCAGACGCCTATGGTGGTGTGGAATATGCTCACCGCCTTTGAGTCGCTGCAGGGTGATCCCGCTTTTGCGGATTTTTCCCGCGTCCGCCTGATTGAAGAGGCACTTTTTGGCGCGGATTTTTTACTGCGGATGCATGCACCGCAGGGTTATTTTTATATGACAGTGTTCGATAAGTGGAGTAAGTCCACCGGGCAACGGGAGATTTGTAGCTATTCAACTCAGGAGGGAATAAAAGCTGACAGCTATCAGGCCGCTTTTCGTCAGGGCGGCGGCATGGCGATTGCCGCCCTGGCCGCAGCGGCCAGGCTGGTACGCAGTGCTGCGGTGAGCAAACTGGATCTGGGCAAGGTGAAACATACCGACGCCTATCTGGAATCGGCCCAGACGGCATACTGGCACCTTAAAACCCACAACAGCCAATATCTGGATAATGGTGAAGAAAACATCATTGATGAATATTGCGCGCTGCTGGCGGCGGTCGAGCTGAGTAAAGCGACGGATCAAACCCGCTATCTCAGCGAAGCCCGTTACTGGGCCGATCGACTGGCTGCACGTCAGCAGTCCGATAACCAGCAGCAACATTACTGGAGCGCGAACGCTGATGGCAGCCGGCCGTATTTTCATGCCGCCGAAGCGGGTCTGCCGGTCATCAGTTTGCTGCAGTATTTACAAATTGAATCGGATCAGCACCGCCTGAACGCGATGGAAGAGGTACTGGACAATGCACTGCAATTTGAATTGAACATCACGCAATCGGCCAGTAATCCCTTTGGCTATCCGCGCCAGTATGTCAAAGCAGTGGATGGCGACAAGCACAGCGCTTTCTTTATTCCGCACAATAATGAAAGCGGATATTGGTGGCAGGGAGAAAATGCCAGACTTGGCTCTCTCGCCGCTATGGCCTTCATGGCCGCCCCGGTTGTGCACAGCAGTGAACTGAGCCGCAGGCTGAAAGATTACGGCACTCAGCTCCTGAACTGGATGCTGGGCCTCAACCCCTTTGATATGAGTATGCTGGACGGACACGGCCGTAATAATCCGCTTTATCTGCCTGAGTTAGGTTTTTTCAATGCCAAAGGCGGTATCTGCAATGGCATTACCTCAGGTTTTGACAATGAAGCGGATATTGCCTTTGCGCCACCGGCCCAGGCGAATGACATGCTGCAGAACTGGCGCTGGGGGGAGCAATGGATCCCGCATGCCGCCTGGTATCTGTTAGCTATCGTGATGCAATGTAAGGAGCGCCATCATGGCTGATGATTTGCGTTTTCTGGTCGGTATTGACGGCGGCGGCACCTCTTGCCGGGCACGGCTTTGCGATCATAACGGCCAGCTACTGGCTGAAGCTAAAACCGGCAGCGCCAATATTCTGCTCGGCGCGGAAGTTGCCATGGCATCGATACAGGATGCGATTGCAACCGCCGCGGCACAAGCCGGCCTGACCGATGCCGACTTTTCTCACATGGCTGTCGGTCTGGCACTGGCAGGCGCTGAACATCGCAAAGCCTGGTACGACTTCATGGCCCAGCCGCATCCCTATGGCCGGATGGCGCTCAACACAGACGGCTATGGCGCCTGTCTGGGTGCCTGGAACGGGCAGGACGGCGCGATTTTCATCGCCGGTACCGGCTCTGTCGGTATTCTTCGCCGCGGCAAGGAGATCACAGTGCTGGGCGGGCGGGAATTTCCGATTTCCGATCAGGGCAGCGGCGCCATTATGGGCCTGCGCCTCATTCAGCAAGTGTTACTGAGCGTTGACGGTATCGTGCCTCAAACCGAACTGGTCCGCCATGTACTGGCTCACTTCGGACAGGATGTCGATGCCATTGTCGAATGGTCAAAAACCGCCCGTCCTTGCGATTATGGCCAGTTTTCCCCGCAGATTTTCCGACTGTCAGAGCAAAACGACAGCCTGGCGGTGGCATTGCTTCAGCAGACCGCCACAGATATTGAGATGTGGCTGAACGCTCTGCTGACGCGCGGTGCAGACCAAGTGTGTCTGATGGGCGGCATTGGCGAACGCATCGCCCCCTGGCTGACACCCGCTATTCAACGCCGACTGGCTGCTCCGCAGGGAGATGCCATGGATGGCGCAATACTGATCGCTCAGGGCGATCATAACCTGTATCCATTATAAGGGGCTATCATGAGCTATCGCCTTGATTTAACTGTTATCAATCAAACCGATACGGAATCCCGCTTCGCGCTGACCTTACACAACCTGGGTGAACAGACGCTGGAAGCCTGGTCCCTGGCTTTTATTCTCAGTCGCTGGATTGAACCGGCTTCGGTCTCTCGCGGCGTGTTGCAGCAGATTGGCAGCTACTGCACCCTGTCAGCCTCAGACGATACCGCTCTGGCACCCAACAGCCATTTCTATACCGAATTTTCCATTAAGACCCCGCCACTCACCCTGCATGGTGACGGCGTGATCGAAGCCTGCCTGTATGCCAGTCAGCAAGGCGAAGCACTGCCGGTGACTGTGACCCCGGTGAACCTGAAACACCCGGTGCAGGACAGACAGACGGTCGCCTTGCCTGCGCCCAAACCGATTAACCTGATCCCGGCTCCCGCCAGTCTGAAAACCTTACCGGGCGAGTTCCGTTTTACCCGCGATACCGCACTGGCAGCGTTTCCTGACGCCGCACAGGGCTGTGTGAACTGGCTGCAGCAGGAGTTGGCCCATTGGCTCGACACGCCCCTGCAGGTCGGCCCCGGCGGCAATATTCACTATCAGGCGCGCGCCGATCTGGCTGAAGGCGCTTACCATATGCTGGTCGAACCCGATCACATCTGGCTCGAAGCCAGCTCCTCGGCCGGGTTCAGCCATGCGACAGCCAGCCTGCTGCAGTTACTGCCTGCTCAGCCGACTCATCAGATTGAGCACTCGCTCAGCGTGCCTATGGTGGAAATTAACGATCAGCCGCAATACGGCCACCGCGGCATGATGCTGGATTGCGCGCGCCATTTTCATTCCGTTGCCCGGATAAAAAAACTGCTCGATCAGCTTGCCCGTTATAAGTTCAATACATTCCACTGGCACCTGACCGACGATGAAGGCTGGCGCATCGAGATAGAAGCCTACCCTGCCCTGACTGACATAGGGGCTTGGCGCGGGCCGCAAGAGCAGCTGGTCCCGCAGTTTTCGACTGTTGATCGCCGGTACGGCGGCTTTTACACCAAACAGCAGATCCGGGATATCGTCGCCTATGCGGCAGATCGCGGTATTCAGGTGATCCCGGAAATCGATATTCCCGGCCATTGCCGGGCAGCCATAAAATCGCTGCCGGAGCTGCTGGTTGATGAAGCTGATCGCTCGCAGTACCGCAGCATCCAGAATTACTCAGACAACATTTTGTCACCGGCGCTGGCAGGCACTTACACCTTCCTGACCACAGTGCTGGATGAAGTCTGCGAGTTGTTCCCGGCGCCTTTCCTGCATGTGGGGGCAGACGAAGTGCCAAACGGTGTCTGGACTGACAGCCCCGCGTGTCGCGAGCTGATGGCCGCAGAGGGCTATGAAGACCCGTTTGAACTGCAAGGCCATATTTTACGCTTTGTCGAAAATTACCTGGCTCAGAAAGGCAAGCGCATGCTCGGCTGGCAGGAAGTGGTCAAAGGCGACAAAGTCAGTAAAAACACCATAGTGATGCCATGGATAAATGAACAGGCAGGACTGGACTGTGCAGGCAAAGGCTATCAGGTCATCATGCAGCCCGCGCAGTACACCTATCTGGATCTGGCGCAGGGACATTCCGCCGAGGAAGCCGGTGCAAACTGGGCCGGGATCTTACCGCTGGAAACTGTGTACAGCTATCGCCCGCTGGCCGAGCTGGAGCCAAACGATCCCAAACTGAATCAAATCATGGGTATTCAGTGCGCGTTATGGTGTGAGCATGTCTACAGCCAGGCAAGGTTTGAATACCTGCTTTATCCCCGCCTGCTGGCGGTCAGTGAAGTCTGCTGGTGTCCGCCGGATCAGCGTGACTGGGATGATTTCAAAGCCCGCCTCCATGGCCAGCTGAACTATTTAGACCGGGTGGGACTGAACTACCGCCAGGGTTAACAGAACATGTCCAGAGCCCGGTCACAGTGGTGAGCTGCGGGTGGGTTCTGTCGTGTGTCGTGAAGTGTCTTTTACATCCTATATGGTTGTGTTGGCAATAAGTTCGGGGACCTCTGGTCCCCTTTTTTTACCTCTGCCACTGGCCGGATGACTTGCTCAGTGTTGCGTGAACAAGCCAAACTCAGGGCCGCTAAATACTCTCGCCCAGCTCAATTTTTACATCCAGGGTAATCACCTTCTCTGTCGCCGGCTCGCCGCGCAGCCGCTGCAGAATCTGCTCGGCAGCGACATAGCCGATCCGCTCACGCGGTGTAACCACAGTGGCCAGTCGCGGCACCATCACCTGACTGATGTCATGGCCGTGAAAACCGGCCACCGCCATTTGCGCCGGCACCTGAATACCTAACCGCTGGCATTCATAAATCGCCCCGATGGCCAGGTCATCATTGGTACAGAAAATACCGTCGGCATCCGGATATTTTGCCAGTGACTGCCGCAGTAAACCGGCGCCTAAGCTGAACGAGGAGGCTTCCTCGGTCTGAATGCTGCGCGGCACCAGCCCGTGTTTCTTCATCACCTGCTGATAACCGGTAAAGCGCAAGTGGGTCCGGGCATCCATCCGGGCGGCAAAATACACGATATGGCGGCAACCGCGGGCGATCATCTGCTCTGTCATCGCCTCAGCGGCGGCCTGATTATCAAACCCCACCGCCTGAGCGATGGCCGGGGAAACCGAATCCATGATTTCCACCACAGGCACCCCGGCGGTATCGAGCATTTTTCGCGCCCGCTCGGTATGCACGCTTTCCGACAGAATAATGGCATCCACATTGTAGGACAGCAGGGAGGCGATGTTTTTTTCTTCTATTTCAGCGCTATAGCCATAGTGTGCCAGCATGGTCTGATAACCGGCAGGACCGGTGACCTTTTCAATGCCCCGGATCACTTCCGCAAAGACCTGGTTGGTGAGTGAGGGTACCAGCACGCCAATGGCATAACTTTTGGCATTGGACAAAATATCGGGGGCGCGATTGGGAATGTATCCCAGCTCCTCGACAGCGGCGGCAATTTTGCTCTGCAAGGCCGCTGAAACCTGACTGGGATCGCGCAGGTAACGACTGACCGTCATCTTAGTCACTCCGACCAGGTTCGCAACATCCTGCAAAGTCGGGCGTTTATTTTTGGTTGTCATGGTATTTTTCATGTGTCGGATTGGGCTAAACAAGCCCAAGATTACCACAAGCGCCTGTTGTGATTTGTAACCTGGCGCAAAAAGAAACAGGCCCTCCGGCCTGTTTGCATTACACTTTGCGTTGCACGCGCGGGGACTGACCCCAGCTGAGATGGAAGGCGTCAGCCTCTGGCTGATCAATGCGGGAATAGCTATGGGCACCAAAGTAATCGCGCTGGGCCTGTAACAGGTTGGCCGGCAGCACTTCACTGCGCAGGGTGTCAAAGTATTGCAGCGCTGAGCTGATCCCCGGCATGGCAACACCGGCCAGGCTGGCAGACGCAACGGCCTTACGCCAGTTTAACTGACGCTCGGTAAGCTGAGTGCGGAAGTGATCGGCTAACAGCAGGTTTTCCAGCGCTGGCTGCTGCTCAAAGGCACGACTGATATCCTGCAGGAAAATAGCGCGAATAATACAGCCGGCACGCCAGATCCTGGCGATAACGGCGTAATCAAGCGGCCATCCCTGCCCGGCAGCTGTGGTTTTCATCAGCGCAAATCCCTGTGCGTAGGTACACAGCTTGGCGCAGTAGAGTGCATCGTGCAGCTGGGCGATCAGCTCGGCTTTATTCAGGGTCTGAGCGTCATCCGCGACCAGAGGCAGTGAGCTGGCCGCCTGCACACGCAGAGATTTCATCCCGCTCATCGCGCGGGCAAACACCGCCTGGGCAATAGTCGGGGCCGGACTGGCGACTTCCAGGCTGTTGACGGCCGTCCACAAACCTGTGCCTTTCTGCCCGGCTTTATCCAGGATCATTTCCACCAGCGGCCGGTCGGAGTCAGGATCCTGCTGCTGCAAAATATCGGCACTGATTTCCATCAGATAGCTGTTCAGTACCCCTTGGTTCCAGTTGGCAAAGATCTCACCTATCTCGGCAGCAGACATTGTAAGGTGCTGGCTGAGAAAGTGATAAACCTCGCAGATCAACTGCATGTCGGCATATTCAATGCCGTTATGCACCATTTTCACGTAATGGCCGGCACCGTCCGGTCCCAGGTAAGCCGCGCAGGCCTCGCCCTGCTTCAACGGCGGCAGCGGCTGACCCGCACTGTCGACCTGTGCGGCGATGGCTGTCCACATCGGGCCGACCTGATGCCAGGCCGCGGCACTGCCGCTGGCCATCAAAGCCGGGCCATGGCGGGCACCTTCTTCACCGCCCGACACAGCTGTGCTGAAAAACTGGAACTGTCCCTTAAACTGCTTATCACGGGCCAGGGTATCCGTCCACAGGCTGTTGCCGGTATCAATCACGATATCTTGTGGTTCCAGTCCGGCTTCCAGTAACGTAGAGATCACGGCATCAACCGGTTTTCCTGCCGGGACAGACAAGGCAATCACCCGCGGCGACTGTAGCGCCGCCAATACCTGATGCAGAGAATCACAGCCAGTAAATGGCGCTTTCGCCAGCTTTTCAGCCTGCTGCCCGGCTTGCTGCACCAGGGAGGCCTGCAGATCAAAGCCAGCCACCGCAAAGCCGTGTTCCAGCAGGTTCAGCGCCAGGTTCCGCCCCATCACGCCTAAACCAATCATGGCTATATTGCACTGGGTTGATGTCATTCCTTTTTCCTTTACTGCAATGAGTGACTCAAAATCGCTTTGCCTTATTCAGGCCGGCGACAGTCGCGTGAGAATATCCTGCAATACCTCATGCTGAGACTGGCGGATATCGATAAACAGTGCTTCATCCTGCTCTGGCTCAACCAGAGTCGCAAACTGGCTTTCCAGCATGGCGCGACCGTTAAAATAATGATCCGCACGCTGCTGGTGGCGGTTCCAGATAGTGTCAAAATCCCCCTGAAGGTAGACAATTTCCAGCCCGTCGATCCCAGCGCGCAATTGGCGGCGGTATTCAGGTTTCAGCGCAGAGCAAGCCAGCACCGCATTGGGGGCATCCCGCAACAATTGGTTGAGCCGTGCCAGCCACTCAGCCCTGTCTTCATCATTGAGGGGCACGCCTTCACTCATCTTGCGAACATTGTCCGGCGAGTGAAAATCATCGCCATCAAAAAAGCGCAGCCCCAGTGCCGTCGCCAGCGTGCTGCCTATCAGGCTTTTGCCGCACCCTGATACGCCCATTACAATTATCTTTTTTGGTTTCATCGCCATTATCCCAGCCCTGCTCACAGCGCAGGGCAGTTCCTTATAGTTATTGTTATTTTCTTAACGCCACCACAGCGCAAGCTGCGGGAAAACAATCACCAGAGTCAGTGCAATCAGCTGAAGGCCGATAAAAGGCAGCAGAGAGCTGAAGATCTCACCTAGACTGATATCTTTGGGTGCCACCGATTTAAGATAGAAAGCCGCCGGGCCAAAAGGCGGAGACAGGAAAGAGACCTGCATGTTGAGGCAGAACACCACGCCGAACCAGATCGGGTCCATGCCCAGACCGGTAATAATGGGCACAAAGATAGGCATAGTCAGCAGCGCGACTCCCACCCAGTCCAGGAACATACCCAGTACCAGCAGGATCACCATCATAATCAGCAAGGTCATGGTCGGACTGCCGCCACTGAAGGCCAGAATGGTTTCTTCAACGAAATCAATGCCGCCCATCAGGTTGTACACACCAACCAGCGCACTGGCGCCGATGCCAATCCACATGATCATGCCGCAGGTACGCATGGTCGCAATGGCACTGTCTTTGAGCATGCTCCAGCTCATTTCGCGCCGGATCACAGTGCTGATCATGATGCCGACCACACCCAGCGCAGAGGCTTCCGTAACTGACGCCACACCAGTGTAAATACTGCCGAGCACAACCCCGACCGACAGTAATGGGAAAAATAAAGCTTTGAAATAGCTGATATCCCTGGCGGCGTCTTCCGCCAGCTCTTGTTCGGTTGGCAAAGGGGCCAGCGCAGGGTTGAGTTTGCAGCGGATCAGGACATAGCCGATGTACATCAGTGCCAGCAACAAGGCAGGCAGGAAAGCCGCCTTGAACAGATCGCCAATCGACACGCTGGCCGTCAGACCATAGATGATCAGCACGATACTCGGCGGTAGCATAGTGCCCAGCGCGCCGCCGGCACAGGTGGTGCCGATTGCCAGCTTGCGGTCATACCCCAGGCGCAGCATTTGCGGCAACGCCAGAATACCCAGCAGCACGGTTTCACCACCGATCACGCCCGACATGGACGCCAGCACCACGGCCACCAGCAAGGTCTGCACCGCGACGCCGCCGCGAAGACGACGGCCGACGGATTTCATGGCGTCGAAAAGATCACGGGCGATGCCGGAGCGATCAAGCAGCGCTGCCATCAGCACGAACATAGGTACAGCGAGGAAAATATAGCCGTCGACAAACGAATACATCCGGCTGGTGACCAGCGGCAAGGCATCCGGACCAAACCAGCCCAGGGTAAAGATCAGTGCCACCAGGCCGGTGACAAACGCCAGTTGCATCCCGGTCAGCAACAAGGCAATCATCAGCCCCAGCATCAGCAGGCTGCCGAAGCCGATCCCCATTGACGATAACTCAAACATCTTTTTTCCTCAGTCCACGGATTTCAGCGATCAGGTGCAACAGAAACTGCACAGACAATACACACAGGCAGATAAAAATGATCCCTTTGAGCAAAGCGGGAAAAGGAGGGTTCCAGGCAGAACCTGAGGTTTCCAGACGCATTTCGCCCCAAGGGGTGATCCAGGCTTCACGGGCCATGGTGTACGAGGCCCATGACATCAGCACAGAAAACAGCAGCCCCATCACATGATGGAATACATTCAGGTACTGACGCGTGCGCGGTGACACCATGTCGTACAGCAGGACCACACGCACGTGCTTGTTGGTCGCCATGGCATACAGGCCGCCGACAATAAAGAGAGAACCACCAAGAAACGACGCGGTTTCATGCACCCAGATAGTCGGTGAATCAAACACATAGCGCATCAGCACTTCATAAAATGAAATGATCACCGTAAAAATAAACAACAGACTCAGCGCATTGCCTATGTGGACGATGGCCGCATCCAAGCCATTCTTCGGCTTGTCCTCATCATGCTCTGCGGGGGTTGGATTGGTATTCATGACAGTTCACAACTCTTACTACATCGGATACAGAGGGCTGATTACAGCCCTCTCACAGGGGGATTAGTGGTGCGTGTCAGACAAGCAGTTCGGAGGATTACAACAGTGCGTTATCTTCCAGGAACTTAGTTACAGATTGGTAGACTTTCTCTGCATTTGGCGACTTTTGAGCAAACACTTTCCATTGTTCGCGGGCGATTTCCCGGAATTTCTTACGCTCTTCGTCCGACCAGTTGTGAATGGTAATGTTAGGGTTCGCCTGGGCTTCTTTCACCGCCTGCTGATCGGCGATCTTAAGCTGAGTGGTCATGTCATAGGCAAAATCGCGTACAGAGGTCGTCAGGATCTCCTGCAGATCCGCAGGCAGTTTGTCCCACTTTTTCTGGCTCATCGAAATGTCGATCAGCGGCAGTGAGTGGAAGCCCGGCTGAACCGGGTGTGTGGCCACATCGTTCATACCGGCTTTCTGGTTAGTGGAAAAGACAGTGTAATCCGCGGCGTCAATCACACCTTTGCTCAGGCCGGTGAACACTTCTGAACCCGGCAGGTTAACCGGTGAGGCACCCGCCGCCGCAAACACCTGCTGAACCAGACCTTCCGGGGCACGCAGTTTCAGGCCTTTCAGATCGTCCACACCATTGACCGGTACTTTAGACACAAAAGACTCCACACCTGTGGTCGAGCCGCCGACAAATTTCACCCCGTAAGGTGCATACAGCTCGGTCATCAGCTGATAGCCGCCACCGTAATTCACATACTGCAACAGCTGAGTGGTATCAGACCAGGCACCGACCGTGTTACCAATCAAGCCGAACGCAGGATCTTTGCCGGAAAAGTAGCTGGTCGCTGTGATGTGACCATCCAGGATCCCCAGTTTAATCGCGTTCAGGGTTTCGGTGTGTTTAACCACACTGCCCACAGGCAGTAAGTCAATGTCGATACGGCCGGCAGACATGGTTTCAACACGCTCCGCCCAGGCTTGCTGAACCTGAAAGTTTTTATCTCCAGCCGGGTCAGACGACTGGAATTTAAAGGTGTAGTCAGCCGCCAGCGCGGAAGCAGTAAAAGTGCCGGCCAGTGAGGCAGCGAGCAGAGTGCAGGTGAGCTTTTTCATCAGGTACAGTCCTATTGTTATTAGTCACGTCGTTGTCGTTAAAGGCCGGCTGTTAGTTGTTATGTTACCGGTAACTTTGATAACAAATGCTAGCAGAGAAAAAGAAGGGCTGTCTTTGAAGATCATCACAACAATGCCACCTCATGCGATCTGATTTCGTTTATCCGCTGACACGTTTTTTTTCTAAAGGTAAGTAAATGATTGAGCTGTCATTTACCGAACCAAGGTCATGTTTCATTATTGTTTTGTAAATCAATAGTTTTGTATCACAGGGCTAATTCGTTACTATATGAGCTTACGGACTTATGGAAGGGATTGATTATGCGTGTAGGTGTGTTAATGGGCGGGGAATCGAGCGAGCGGAGTGTATCACTGCGTTCTGGTCAGGCCGTCTGCGAAGCCATTGATGAATTAGGGCATGAGGTGGTGGCGATTGATCCCTCCAGCCTGTACGGCACCCTGGAGGCATTGCAGTCGGTCGATAAGGTCTTTATTGCCCTGCATGGCAGCCTGGGTGAAAGCGGTCATATTCAGGGGTTGCTGGACTGGCTGACAATCCCTTATACCGGCAGCGGCCTGGCCACATCGGCACTGTGTCTCAATAAACTGCGCACACGCCAGATATTGGCTCAACACGGTTATCACTATGCCAATTGGGTCGCCGTTCATCGTCAGCAGTCGCTGCAAGAGATTCAGTCGGCAGCCGACGATCTGGGCTACCCTTTGGTCGTCAAACCCAGCTCTCAGGGTTGCAGCATAGGGGTGTCGAAAGTAGAGTCCTCAGCTCAGCTGGAGGCCGCAGTGATGCAGGCCTTTGAATATGACCACGATATCCTGCTTGAGGCTTTCATCACTGGCCGGGAATACACCTGTGGTATTCTGGGTGACACCGCACTGCCCGTAGTACAAATTCGCTCTGACACTTTCTTTGACTGGACAGCCAAATTCGGTGCCCAGACTGCGAGTTACCATTGCCCCAGCGACCTTAACACCGAGACAGAGCGGGCTATTCAGCAACTTTCACTGTCGGCTTTTCAGGCGCTAGGATGCCGCGGCTGGGGCCGGCTGGATGTGATTCTCGGCGACGACGGTAAGATCTACCCTATTGAAATGAATACGTCACCGGGTATGACCCAGCGCAGTGTCTTTCCGATGGCCAGCCGCGAAATCGGTCTCGACTTTACCCGGACTATCGAGCAGATACTGGCGCTGGCCACTTTTGATCCTGTGTAATCTGTCAGCGGCCCGTCGCTACCTCAGCACGGGCAACTGGCGGCTAAAAGGCCACTTCCATACAGCGTTGTCCTTCGACAGCAAAGGCTACGACTAAGCCCTGTTCATCATTGAACTGATGCGTCACACTGACCGATTTTCCCATGCGCAGGGCAATGAGCTGTTTCAGTTCATTCACCAGATTTTGCTTCTCTTCTGCACTCAGCGTTGTCACTTTTGCCATCAAAACAGTCTCCTGACTAAGTTCATTACTGCTAGTTAGGGCGACGGAATCTTATCGATCAGAAAAAGAATCGCCTGCTCAGCACCGAGACTGACTGCAAATTCATTTATTTTTGGGACAATTGTCCTGATTCTTCATCCGTGCCCCTGCCCTGAATGCGCTTATTCAACACTCACATTATTACACTTGATTCACATCACAAAACGCACTCTTGATCGCGTTTAACTGACGTCGTCGCACAAAACGTGAACTAATTTCGAATTACAGCAGCGTCGCTTCTACGAGGCAAACCATGAAACTGCAGCAAAAAATACTCACCGCTTTGCTCCTGTCAGGACTGGTTCCGGCACTGGCTATGATGATCATTGCCACTTATCAGGCCGGAGACTCGCTAAAACTGCAAGCCTATAACCAGCTGGAATCATTACGCGAAGTAAAACTGGATGCGGTAGAGCGTTACTTTTCCGCACTCAATCAGCAAATTACACTGGAAGCCAACAACCCGTTCACGGCGCAGGCACTAAAGGCTTTGCGTCGGGGAATCGCTGAACTGCCGCCGGTCGATGAGACTGCACGTCACCAGGTCAAACAGTTTTACACCGAGCAGTTCATCCCCAAGCTGAAGGCTAACGCGCCGGATCTTCAGATATCCGCAGACTCGCTATTTAGCCAGCTTTCTCCTGCAGCTATTTCACTGCAAGCCAGCTACCTGGCGAACAGTCCTTATCCTTTGGGTGAGAAGCAACGGCTCGATGAAAGCGGTGATTCAGTCTACGATCAGGCCCATGCTGCCTATCACCCATTTTTTCGGGAGCTGATTGAAACCTCAGGCTATTACGATCTCTTTCTGATCGATGCGCAAACGTCACAGGTAGTGTACAGCGTCTACAAGGAAGTGGATTTTGCGACCTCTCTGAATAACGGCCCTTTCAGTGCCAGCTTGCTCAGTCACGCTTACCAGGCTGGAATGGCGCTGGCGAAAGGCCAGACTGCGTTGATAGATTTCAGCCTCTATCTGCCCTCTTACCACTCTCCGGCCGGTTTCATAGCGGCCCCGGTTTATCAGGGGGCAAGTCTGGCTGGTGTATTAGTTATTCAGTTTCCGATCGATCGCCTGACGGCCATTATGGGCGTCCGGGCCGGACTGGGTGACAGCGGGGAAACCTACCTTGTCGGGCCGGATAAGCTGATGCGTTCCAACTCGTATATCGACCCTGTTAACCACTCAGTACATGCTTCTTTCCTGTATCCTGACAAAGGCAGTATTGATACCGAAGCCGTGCGCCGCGCCCTGGCGGGTGAAACCAATATTGATGCCATCAGTGACTACAAAGGAAACGCCGTGCTATCGGCGTTTGCACCGGTTCAATTCGGGGCCATACGCTGGGTTATCGTTGCAGAGATCGACCAGGCTGAAGCGCTGGCAGCCATCAGCCAGCTCAATATCAGCGGTTTTTTTGTCATTCTGGCTATGCTGGTACTGATCATTCCTGCCGCCCTCCTGATCAGCCGCAGCATTACCAGACCGATAGGCGGAGAGCCTGAGCACATGGAACACATTGCCAGCGCCATTGCCGACGGCAATCTGCGTCTAGACATGGCTGACGACAAACCGGCGACCGGGGTGTATGCCTCGATGAAAACCATGTCCGGTAAACTGAGTGAGATCATCCATCAACTGAAAATCGCGGCCGGTCAGCAGCGCAGTGAAGCGGAGGCATTAGCTGCCAGTGCGGTGCAGACGGCAGAGACTGTATCGCGGCAGGAGCAGGAAACCACACAGCTGACAGTGGCGATCGATCAGATGAGTGCCACAGCCAAAGATATCTCAGGCAATATAGCGACAGTCGCCACTGTCAGTAACGATGCCAACACCCAAGTAACAGATTGCGCTGGCCTACTTATGCAAAGTACTGAAAGGCTAAATGAAATGTCCAGTGACATGCGTGAAGCCAACGATAAACTGGGCCTGCTTCGTCAAAGCTCAGATGAGATCACCAAGGTACTGGACACCATACGCAACATTGCTGAACAGACTAACCTGCTTGCCCTCAATGCCGCGATTGAAGCTGCACGGGCAGGCGAACACGGGCGTGGCTTTGCCGTTGTTGCAGAAGAAGTGCGTCATCTGGCTCAACACACTCAGGATGCCACCAGCGACACCGCCACCATGCTGGAAACCCTGCTCAACCACGGCCGTGACGTCAGCGATGTAATGACCAGAAGCATTGAGCACACTTACGGCGTCTCTGAACAGGCCACCAATGCCACTCAGCGCCTTCAGCAAGTGGTGCAATCGGTGGAACATATCGCAGACATGACATCTCAGATCGCGGCAGCCTCTGAGCAGCAATCTGCAGTGTCAGAAGAAATCAGCAATAATATCAACAATATTTATATTATGTCGCGCGACACCAGCAGCGCGGTCGAACAGATATCAGCCAGCAGCGAAGAGCTGTCCACCCTCTCTGCCCAACTGGAAAAAATGGCAGGTCACTTCAAGGTGTAATGATTTAATCGGCCGTAATAAGCGAGACAGCGAGCCGTCACTCGCTATCTCGCTTAATTTCATCTCACCGGGTCATTTGGGTTGTTGAGCCGGATCACCAAGAATGTGCTTATCAGTCGGCGAAGGCTTACCATACATGCCCTGATGGGCATGATATTTTTCAGCGGTTTCTTTTACATTGCCGGTAAAGCGCGGATCCTGGGGCCGGTTCTGGCTGTTGATGTACAGGGCGACGTCCCAGGCTTGCTGATCGGTCAGCGTATTGCCCATCCCCAGCGGCATGTTGGTTTTAATAAAAGCAGCCGCAGTATTGATCTGGTGCATACCAGCGCCCCAGTTATAACTGTCTTCTCCCCAAAGCGGCGGGAAAACATAACGTCCTTCAGCTTTGCGTCCCTCACCGTTCTGCGCATGGCAAAATGCGCATTGTTCCTGATAAACCGCTTTACCACGTGCAAAATCAGGAGCCTGTGCAGGTTTGTCTGCACTGAAATACCCGCGGCCGGGTAACTGGCTGTTAACCGGCGCATTGGTTGCCAGCCAATAGGAATACGCCGTCAAGGCTCGGATTTCATCACTGTCCAGCGCCGGTACTTTATCGCCACCGTTCATCGAATAGCGAAAGCATCCCTGCAGCCTGTCTTCAAAAGTGTTCACTCTGTCATTTTTGGAACGGTAGGCCGGATACGCCACATAAGCGGCCCAAAGCGGAGCGCCACCGGCCAGACGACCAGCGTTCAGATGGCAGTTAACACAGTTCAGCCCCCCTTTGATCACTCCCTGCTCTTTAAGCGATTGGGTATCTGTAAAAAGGGTATAGCCCTTCTTTACCGCTTCGCCAAAATGCGCTTCAGGCAGGTTATTCCAGTCTGGCAGGGCGTGGTAGTTTTCTCCCTCTGGCAATCGCTTGCCCGGCTCCACTTCGCCTAAATGCACATACTCTTGTTCATACTCGGTGGCGGCCGAGACCGCAGAGCTCATCAGACACACAGTGAACAACATTAGCGTTTTCATTGTTCGCCCCCCAGTTGCGCAAAGTAGTGAGAAACGGCGACAATTTCATCATCCGTCATTGACTTGGCAATAGCACTCATCACACCAAGGGGGCCTGGCGGACGTTTACCGGCCTGCCATGCTTTAAGCTGGTTGATCATGTATTGAGGTTTCTGCCCCTCCAACCGTGGAAAACCCGGTTCCACCCCAATACCACTTGGGCCGTGGCAGGCCACACAGGCGGGAACATTGGCCGACGCATTACCCACATACGCAAGCTGTTCGCCGGCGGCCATGTCACCGGGCCATTTCTCACCGCGCCAGGCTGGTTTGCCTTTCAGTGCCGAAGGCTGGGCAGAGAAATGGGCCACAGCCTGCTCAATCTGTGCATCATTAATCTGATAGATAAATGCATCCATGAATGAGCTGCTTCTTTGCTGACTGCGAAAAGCCAGCAACTGCGCTTTCAGATACTCAGGAGGCTGGGCACGCAGGTTAGGCACATTCTTAAGCTCAGACACCCCGTTTCTGCCATGACAATCTGAACAAAAGCCTATCAGATCCTGCTTGATCTGCGCTTTTGCCTCTTCTTCTGTTTTTGCCTGTATGCCGCCAGATAACAGCAGCAAACCTAAGCCTAACCACCCACAGGCCTTTCCTGGCCCAATATTGAATACATTGCTCATCGCGATACCCTGTTATTCTTATTTATGTCATGCTTTACACCCGGCCCTTTTACAGCGTGCATGCTGAGGTTGCCGGACATTGCCTTTCTGAGTGTAGAACAAAAAAACACCGTGATTAGTAATCTCTTGTCTGCACAAACCTTTCATACCATTGGAGTTATATCCCATAGCTAAGGGGTAGACGATCAAGCGAGGTTAGGCAGTAGGCACTGATTAAGCAGGGAAGAGTGGGCTGGATTTACGGCTGCCTGGCAAATTGCTTCACGCCAGCCGGAATGGAAACCCAGTCCTGTTTTTCACTGACCCAGACATGAGCAGTCGGCTGAATCACGCGGGTGTCACTCAGGTTACTGGGTTTCAGTTTAATGGCATCAGGCTGCTTGGGATTAAAATGATAAATACGGTTGCCGCAGGTCGGGCAAAATTTCGCGGCGCTGGTATTACCGCTGTCCGCAGGACGAGACCAGTCAGCCATCACGCCTTCAAAAACCACGTCTTTGGCGTCCACCATAGCGGTAATGCTGAACGCACTGGTCGAGAGCTTCTGGCACTCTTTGCAGTGGCAAGCCACAACCATTGCCGGCGGTGCGAGCAATGTATACGTCACGCCGCCACACTGGCAGGCCCCGTGAATAGGGTAAGTCACTTCACTCATTATCTCTCCTTACAATCTTTAATGTTCTGAATCACGATGGAGGGCATAAATAGCATGATCAAGGATGCGGCCGTTGAGGTTCTCACTGCGGGTGATCACTCCTTCCAGCTTCATGCCCAGACGTTCCGCTACCGCTCTGCTCGCCGTATTTTCAACCGCGGCTGAAATCACCACTTT
Source organism: Photobacterium sp. WH24 (assembly GCF_019204055.1). Lineage (NCBI taxonomy): Bacteria > Pseudomonadati > Pseudomonadota > Gammaproteobacteria > Vibrionales > Vibrionaceae > Photobacterium > Photobacterium sp. WH24. Next base: position 168,001 of record NZ_JAGSOZ010000002.1, read on the forward strand.
CTCCATAGCAAAGTGGTCAAACGCCAGGCAGCAAAGATGGCGGCATACCCGGGTAATAATGCCCTGCCCCTGAAAATCGGCCGCCAGCCAGTAACCGATATCCACCGTTTTCAGGCTGTAATCTATGGTATTAAAGCTGCAGTTGCCGACCAGTTGTCCCCGGTAAAAAATGCCGCACACCAGGGATTTCCCCTCTGCGTAATCATGCAGGGAGCGACGGATAAAATCGGTAAAATCCGCCTCGGTATTACAGTGTGGCGGCCAGGCCAGCCACTGGGCCAGATAATCAAAATGCGCATTCACCAGCTCGACATAACGGGCAGCGAAAGAGGGCTGCACCAGAACCAGTTCGATATCCTGATCAACGGCCTGACTGAACATACGTGTCATCCTTAAATACTTATACATCCGGTAGCACAATGCCTTGTGCCTTTTCAAATTGCAAATTCTGAGTGGGGTTGCAAGAAGCAACTGCAAAATGCAATTGCCAGACCGAAAACCCAAGTAGAGCCATTTTAGTGCTCTAACTTTCAAAGACTTGAAACTGAACGCATGCTGGCCTGCAACTTGCTTCAATCACAGTGGTGATCATTCACCACCCGAACTGTGTTGTGTTCAATGAAAATCAGTTTGTGCAAAAGCCAAGCAACGCCTCAGGGCGCTGCTTTTTTGCGATTGATTTTGTAATTCATGCAGCGCGGGTCAGGCCGACTGGTATTCCAGCTCGACAGCCTTGGCGGCAACAGGCAGGTATTGTTCACAGTACAGGGTCATAAAGTCTTCCCGGATTCTCGCCTCCAGTTCGGCTGCCTGCACTGTCGGACAAAACAGCTTAAAGTGCACCTGCTGCTCACCCGTGGCGGTCGTGGTGATATAAATATGCGGATCTGAACCCGGTAAATCGACCCCGGCATGGCGCTCAATCATATGGTTATAGCGTCTGGCTATATCGATAAAGTCGGCGATATGTTCGTCAATTTTATCCAACAGAACAGGAACCATAGGATAGAGGTTCACCGTTTCTTTCACTGTGACAGTAAACACATGATAAACATAGCGTTTCATGAAATTCAGGTTTTTTACCGCCACGGTAAAAAACATACTGTTCGGCAAAGTAATGGTTTTGCCCGTGTAATGGTACTGGCCTTGCTGCAGGGCAATTTCCTGAATCACAGTAGCCATCAGATTATGCTCGATAACCTCGCCGTAAACTGGTCCCACTTCAATCCAGTCACCAATTCGGAACGAACGGGAACTGGCACGCTGCAGGGAGCCGGTAATACAGAGAATGATTTCTTTCGATGCCACCACCAGGGCCACTGCAATGGCGGTCAGCGACAGGGCAAACTTGCTGATTTCCGATTCCCATAATAGAAAAAGGGTCAGCAGCAATAAGGTAAAAGCACCATTTTTGGTGCGCGAGATCCATTTTCGCTGATCTTCACTGAGAAAATTAACCTCGCCACGGATCCGCGTGATGGTGACACGACGGATCACGATCACCAGCAGTATGACACACAGACTGAGCAAGAGTTTGTGGGTCAAAAAGTACATGATGACCAGCTCAATTTTTTCCAATAAAGGATCCCACATAGTTAGCATTCAACCTGTTAGCAGATTATCGCGCCCTGCACAGCAGCAAACAGCACAAAACATTGACCATAAAACTTACAGGGAGAAGTCTCGCCCATAGTCAGTGAGGTTGTAAAGCAGATTATTGAGTCTATAGTGATGTGATCAGACAAAAGCAGCGAAAGATATGATATCTTTCGCTGCTTTTTTATCGCTAACAAGATTGATGAAATCGCTATCCTGTCCAGAAGATTGTTTATACAGATCGTATAAATCTACTTTTTGCTTTCTAAATAATCTGTGTAATATTCATCAAGAACTTTCCGGGTTTCACGACCAATCAACTCATACTCATAATGAGTCAAGTTAGCCAATGAAACACGAGCAGAACCATGAATAACATCAAAACCTTTTCCGGGTAGCAGAATCACGCCAGTTTGCTCTGCCAGTCGGAAGAGAAATCCCTTACCTTTATTGTTAGTTTTAAACCAGTCGACAAACTCCTGGCCATACATTTTGACACCTAAAATATCCAAATCCAGTAAGGTATAGTAGTCGACACTTTCATCTGAATGTTCAGGTATCACACCAATATTTTTATAAAGCGTATTATAGCGTTCACGAATAATTCGCTTACAAGCTGATTTGTAAACCTCTGCAGAATCCATCAGGCATGATAGGGAAAACAATGCCATTTGAACTTGTTGAGGCAATGAAAGCCCAGCCGTATGGTTAAGAGCTACATTTCGGCTATCGGCAACCATACGATCAATAAAACGAAGCTCTCTTGGATTAGGAAGGAGTGTTTGATAACGTTGATCCAAAGACTTTAGCTTACTCTCAGGTAAAGATTGAATCGCATCATCAAATACATTTTTATGATGAATCGCAGTGGTACCCAGTCGCCATCCAGTCGCGCCAAAATATTTTGAAAACGAATAAACGCACATAGTGTTATATGAGCATTTAGCAAACAATGAGATAAAGTCATCGGAAAAAGTGCCATACACATCGTCTGTAATAATAAACAGATCCTGTCTTTGGTTTTCAACTAAACGTGCAATTTTGTCCAGAGACTCATTTGATAGTCGGACTGAAGCAGGGTTAGCCGGATTCACGACGCACAGAAGTTTAATAGCAGGATCTGCCAGTTTTTCAACTTCGCTGTCATCTAATTGCCAGGTTTCTTCATTTAGGCGAACTTCAACAACGTCAAGTTCATATTCTTCTAGTTCAGGAATTTCTAGATAAGGGGTGAATATTGGCGTCATCAGTGCGATTTTATCGCCTTTTGCCAATAAGCCATTCGTAAATAATGTATGGAAGGAGTATGTCATAGATGCCGTCCCCCCTTCCGTGGCAAACAGGTCAAAATCCTGAGACAGCGGCATTGAGCCATACATTTCGCGACAGATATATTCTTTCACTATTGTTTCGGCATGCGTCAGCATCCGAGGAGGTACAGGATAATTACACCCCAGAAAAGCTAATACGAATTCATGTAAAAAGTCTTGTTTATTAATACCCAATCGATCTTGTGCATAGCTCATGGCCCGTTGCAGGAAACTGATACCTACCGTGTTACTGTTATCACGCGCAAATGTATCAAAGCGTTCCACCATTCCTTGCCCATTAGGGATACCACCAAAGCCCGCATCAAGATACGAATAAGCTCGCTCAGCCTCTTCTATGGCAAAATCTCCTAATCGCAGAAAAGCCCTACGGGGAAGTGTCGCTAGAAAATTGGGATTACCACGCCCTGCATCAAGAAGCAGGCGATCAGGAACAGACTTTGCCGCATCAATAAGCTTGTCTTTTAACTCAAATGGACTTAAGTTTTCGAACTGTGAAATGTTGTTATCAGTCATGATACTTTTCCTTTTTCAATGCATTGATCAGGTGTATTAATCACTATCAAATAAACATCACATACCTGCATTTACGGATATAACACCGACAATAATCGGCCCCCAAAGTGTTAAAAGCACATTGGCGACAGCATAGGTAACAGTGAAGGTAAAAACAGGAGTCGCATTTTCTGTTTTTTCAAGCAATGCAGCAAAACCTGGATTTGCACTTCGTCCACCCGTTAGACAACCCAACACTTCAACCGGATTTTTAATTCTCAAAATATAGTAAGAAATCAAAAATCCGATAATCTGCGGAATAATGGTAACCCCGACCCCCATGAACAGCAGTGCCATACCATGTTCCTTGATGGTTTCTACTGCCTGAGGACCAGCCTCCAAACCGACAATTCCAACAAATATAGCAAGGCCAATATCACGAACAAAATTTGACGCTCCTAGCGGGAAAGAGGCATTACTGGGGCGACGACTGTGAAGCCACCCAACAATAAGCCCAGAGACAAGACAACCGGCACCCGATCCAATAGTGACGGGAATACCTGCAATTTTAAAATGGATCATTCCGATAAGAAATCCAAGCACCATACCGGAACCAAATAGTACAAAATCAGTGACAAATGCAGACCCCAAACGGCGACCGATACGACTTTCAATACGGTTAATATCTTTGGGTGCCCCAGTAAGCTGGATCACATCATTTTTTCTCACTATCAAGTCAGGTGTAATTTCAACAGCTTCTCCACCCCGTTTATAATGAGTAATGTAGACACCACGATATTCATCACGATTGATATTTTGTTTAATTTCCTGCAGCGTTTTTCCGATTAAGCTTGGGTCTTGAATAATAAGTTCTCTGTCTTCCTCGACCAAAACCTGATCGGCAGGTAGGCTGATTTCTTGACCAAATGTAAGCTGCTCTGAGCTAATAGCATCACGTCGTCCAGTCACAGTGACGATATCGCCTTCATTAAGCGTTTTCAGTTGATCCAGATTGATTGTTTCCCCATCGCGTTCAACCAACTCTATCGCTGTATCTAGCAAATCGTTATTAATATCAGAGATCGTCCTACCGTAAACGGACGACTCAGGCGTCACTTTATAGGCCCTCGACACCAAAAACGTTAATGCATTGAACTGACCAGGTTCTAACTCAGGTTTTCCTGAGCTTTGTTTTTCAGCTAACTTCAGTGCCTCCTGACGAATATTCCATCCCATAATGGCCGGAATAATAGAAACCATCAAAATAGGTCCAAGAGAGCCAAAAATATATGTGACTGCATACCCAACAGCAACATTGGTTTGCATTGTATGAACAACATCTGAAGAAATACCAGGAAGCTTAGCTATTGCATCACCGGCAGTACCAATAATGGCTGATTGTGTGAGTCCGCCAGCAGCCAGGCCAGCCGCTGTTCCACGATCTAAATCAAATAGCCACGCGGTACAGAGCACAACGAGCAATCCGCTTAAAGTCATGACTACTGCAGAAAGCAATATATTGATCGTACGAAAGTTGATTGCTTTGAAAAATTGTGGTCCCCCCTGAAATCCCACGGCATAAATGAATAAAGCAAAGAAAACACTTTTCACATCGCCATCGATTTCGACACCAAACTGACCAACCAGAACCCCCATAAGAAGCGTGCCAGCAACGCCGCCTAATACAAACTTTCCTATTGATATTTTCCCGACAAGATAACCAAGAGCAAGTGTAACAAATAAAGCAATAAGAGGTGTTGAGGTGAAGAGATTGTGAATTAAGTCCATCTTTTACTCCAATTAAACATCCTTTCGTATTTCGCTCCCAAGCTAAATACAAAACCATCGCTCAATCAGGGAACTCATTGAGTGTATACCCGAGTACATATTCGTCAAGAAAACCTGATAATGAAACCGCTTCACCCGCGCAGAAAAAACACACATATCGCATTGTTTTTTAAGGAAATAAATACACAAATAAAATAACACTCACACTAAAGAAAAGGATTGAGTTAAAGTGTGAAACATGTCGAAATAAATATTTGATATTTATAAAACATGCTCTATGTGAAGTTTTTCCCCTGGTTAATTTACCTGTACAAAATGAGTGAATATAAATATTAAATTTGTCATTTAAATGAGACCTGCAGAGTGTTCGTCATCATAATCAGTCAAGGAATATAGATGTTCAGCCTGTAACTGACGTCTGGAAATATTGATAGGCACTGCCAGCTGTGTGCCCAGCTCGCCATTTAATCTATGAATATCTGACACTGCCTGCCTCAGCACCCAGTTGCCAATATCGAGGTTAAACCCCTTCTCCTCTGCGACAGGAATAAACCAGCAAGGTAGTATCGGGCCTTTTTCATAGATTTTAAGCGTGTGCTTTCTTCTGCCCGGCTCTGATATCTGTATAAATATGCCTTCTGAGATTCAGATTTTGCGCACTGTAGCGCTCTAATCAATTCATTTATCAGCAAGATGCAGTATTTATTTCTTCCCCAACGCTACAGGTCAATGGCCTGCAATGAAGTAAAAAGCCCCGGCTCTTACAAGCAGGGGCTTCATTATATCCGGGGCTCAATTCTGACGGCTCAGATCTCACGCCACCAGGCTGTGGTGACAGGAAGCTGTGTCAGCGCCATTGGCTGGCCAAATACAGGGGTTGTGAGAGTAATACCGCGCTCTTTGGAGACCGAGCGGATACGTTCCAACGGTTCGTACCAGGCATGAAACGCCAGATCAAAAGTTCCGTTGTGGATGGGCATCATGATGTTGCCCTGTAAGTCCAGATGGGCCTGTGCCGATTCTTCCGGCGTCATATGCACGCTGGCCCAGTCTTTATCATAAGCGCCGGTTTCGATCATAGTCAGATCAAAAGGGCCGTATTTGTGCCCGATGGCCTTAAAACCGTCGAAATAACCGGAATCGCCACTGAAATACAAACTGGTGTCCTCCTTTTTGATCACCCATGATCCCCATAAGGTCTGATTCGCGTCCGTCAGTCCGCGTCCTGAAAAATGTTGGGTCGGCGTAAACGCTATCATGGCATCCCTGCTCTGGTGTTCCTGCCACCAGCCAAATGTCAGGATTTTCGCTTCATCAACGCCCCAGTCTTTCAAATCACCTTCTACCCCCAGAGGCACCAGAAACTGCGAGGTTTTCGCGGCCAGTTGTTTTATCGCCGCTTTATCTAAATGGTCATAATGATTATGGGAAATCAGCACTTTATCTATAGGCGGCAATGCATCTATGCTGATAGGCGCAGGATGAAAGCGCTTAGGCCCTAAAAATGAAAAAGGCGAGGCGCGCTCAGAAAACACAGGATCAAGCAGCCAGTACTCACTATTCACTTTGAGTAAGATGGAAGAGTGGCCTAATTTAACGACATGAATGGCATCTGTGCTCAGCGCATCCAACTGCCCTCTGCTCAACGCCTGGACAGGTACTGCACTGCTGGGCGATACATCCACCCGCTTCTCTGTGATATAGCGAGTCAGGATACCCAGTGTCTTCATCAAGCCCGGCTGCTCGCGGTGTTTGGCATTATGAAAGGTCCCTTCATAAAAGCGCTCAGACTGAGCGGCGGTTTCCGTCATCTCGGCAGATAAGTTGTTATTCACGATCATCACTCCGACTGCTATACCCACGGCACAGGTTAATGCCCATCGACAGATACGCATGTTTCCCCACCCAATAAAGTAAACTATACGGTGTAGTTTTACACTCAAACAAAGAAAAGTAAACTCTGTAGTGCAAGTTTTTTTGCGTTTGGCTACAATGCCGGGGTGAATAGTGAGGACTGGCATGACGTTATCAGAGAAAAAGAGGCTGGCGATTCTGGACGCCGCTGAAACCCTGTTTCATCAGCAGGGAGTCGAACAGACAAGTATGGATCAGGTCTCCAGTGAGGCCGGCGTCTCAAAGCGCACCGTGTATAACCACTTCGCCACCAAGCAGGTACTGTTTGAAGCTATCCTGGCACGCATGTTTGAGCAGTTGAGCAAGGGAGTGGACAAACCCTTTAATGCTAGTCGGGACATTGCAGAGCAGCTGACAGAAATTGCCGGGCAGGAGGTCGCCCTACTGACCTCACCGCAGCTGTTACGCATCGCCAAAATTGCCTTTATGCAAATGTTGCAGCAACCCGAACTGATGCAGTCGCTTGATAATACAGACATCGGCTGTATGACTGCGCTGGTGCAATTTTTACAGGAAGCCAATTCAGCCGGTGTGCTGATGGTGGAAGATTGCGACTTCGCAGCGCGGCAGTTTGTCTACCAGCTGAAAGCCTTTACGTTTTACCCGAAACTCTATGGGTTCAGCGCACTAGAGAATGCCGATGAGCAAAGCGTGATCGAAGAAACAGTGAAGATGTTTGTGGCAAGGTATGGCTCTGTACACTAAATCCCGCCACTGACATTTTCATGCACAATTGAATGAGGATAAAAAGGCTTAAGCTCGCCTCTCGCAGGTTGATGACAAGAAAAAAGCGAGCGTAAGTTTTTGAGCGGCAGAAACGACAAAGCCCCGACTTTCGTCGAGGCTTTGTCGTTGAAGTTGGTGCCCGGGGCCGGACTTGAACCGGCACAGTGTTACCACCGGCGGATTTTGAATCCGCTGCGTCTACCAATTTCGCCACCCGGGCAATGGCGGTCATTATACGTATACGGTGTTGATGTGCAAGCAACTTTATGAAGAGTGACACACCGTTTGCTGCATTTTTCATCACTGCGGCTTTTTCCCATGCATAATGTTGCCAATCCAGTCGACACTATGAGGTGCAATGGCACGGTAACTCGCGACTTGAGTACCCTGAGCCTGGAACTATTGCTACACTGTGCCGCAGTTTTTTTAGGGCAGGTAGGTTTGCCTGCCCTCTTTACTCTTTCTGGTGGAACCATGACAACAACAGTGAAAAAGGACATGACGCAAACCAAACAATATCCGGGGCTATTTCGCCGGATCGGGGCCTGGATTTATGACGCTCTGGTCGTCGCAGCGGTACTGATGCTGGCAGGCGGCCTTGCCATGGCCATTATTGCTCTGCTGCTCAGCAGCGGCGCACTGAGCCTGGGCAACTATGCTGATGCCAGTGAATATCTCACCCGGCATCCGGTTGCTGCACCGATATACTCTGTGTATCTGGGTGCCACCATAGTCGCCTTCTTTGGCTATTTCTGGTGCAAGGCTGGCCAGACTCTGGGAATGCGCGCCTGGAAGCTGCGCATTCAAAATGCCGATGGTTCAAATATTCGTTTTACCCAAGCCCTTATCCGCATGGCGACATCGGCCTTTGGCCTGGGCAATTTGCTGGTGCCTTTCAGCCACACCAAACAATCACTGCAGGATTTGATGGCAGAATGTGAAATGGTGCTGCTGCCAAAACCCAACTGATCGGCAGATCGAACGTGCAAAAAAGGCGCCTGAACGGCGCCTTTTGTCTATCTGTCATCGGAGCCTGTCATCAGACTCAGAGTTTGCGTCGGAGCAGATAGAGGGTAATAAAGAGGAAAACCAGACTTGGCCCCAACGCACCTATAACAGGGTGCAAACGGTACACCATACTCAGCGGGCCGAACACTTCATTAGAAATGTAGAAAGCAAACCCGAAGATCACCCCGGACAGTACCCGTGCACCCATAGTTACGGAACGTAACGGCCCGAAAACGAAAGACAGAGCCAGCAGCATCATGACGGCTATTGAGAACGGCTGCAGGGCTTTACGCCAGAATGCCAGCTCATAGCGGGAGGCATCCTGCTTGGTGTCTTTTAAATACTGCACATAATCGTATACACCTGAAAGTGCCAGTTCTTCCGGCTTGACTGTGACCACGGCCAGCTTATCCGGGGTCAGACTGGTCTGCCAGATTTTGGTGTCGAAATGGGTATTTTCCTGCTTTTCTTCGCCAATGTGGGTCACAGTGACATCTTTCAGCTCCCAGCCTTTTCCGTCGAGAAAAGTCGCAGAGCGGGCAAACAAACTGTCTTTCAGCGCGTCTTTTTCATCAAATTCCCAGATGTTTATCGCGTTAAGATTGGTTTGTTCATGAATTCGGCCAATGTAAATAAAGTCGTTATCATCTTTGGCCCAGACCCCGCGCTGTACCGAAAACACATTACCGCCAGAAGTCCAGATCGCACGTAATTCCCGCGCTGCTTTCTGCGCTTCCGGGGCTCCCCACTGCCCCAGCACCATCACCAGCAACATCAGTGGCACAGCGGTTTTCAGCACCGACAGGCCGATATCCAGCTTAGAGAAGCCTGCCGCCTGCATAACCACCAGCTCTGAACTGGACGCCAGTGTGCCCAGACCTATCAGCGCTCCCAGCAATACTGCCATCGGGAAGAACATTTCGATATCACGTGGTGCGCTGAGCAGCACAAAGAGTAATGCTTTCCATAAATCGTACGTCCCGTCGCCCACTTTACGCAGCTGTTCCACGTATTTGATGATGGCTGACAGACCCACCAGGGTCGACAGCGTCAGAGCAGAAGTGGCAATAATGGTACGGCCAATGTACCAGTCGAGAATTTTAAACATCAGCCGCGTCTCCGGAATTTGTCTCTGAATTGTCGCATTGGCAGCGAGTCCCAACTGTTGAGCCCAATCGCCACTAACAGCATGACAATATTAATACTCCACAATCCGACACCGACCGGCAGCCCACCATCTTCCACCGCCGATTTCGCCGCGCTGATCGCCAGGAAATAACAAAGATAGATCAGCACCGCAGGCACCAGTTTGGCAAAGCGCCCCTGCCGCGGATTCACTGCCGATAAAGGCACCACCACCATGGTCAGCAGCGGGATACAGATCACCAGGGACATCCGCCACTGGAATTCGGCCTGGGCCGCCAGTTCTGGCCGCTGCATCAGGGCCAGAGTTGGCAATGCATCCCAGTCACGATCTTTTTCTTTGACTGCACGCTGGCCAATCACCGCCTGATAATTATCAAAAGCCGTGATGGAATAGTCCAAACGGGTCGGCAGTCCCTCATAGCGGACGCCATCCTGAAGATCGAGAACCTGGCGGCCATCTTTGAGTACATCCACAGTACCGCTGTTGGCAAACATCACACTGGGACGCAATGTGTTACTGGCAGTCGGCTGTGCGACGAATACCCGGTGCAGCTTGCTGCCCTTGTCAGAAATATCATCGACGAACACCACGCCACGGCCATCCGGCGCGCCCTGAAACTGGCCTTTCACCAACAGATCCAGACCTGAGTCTGCTTCCACTTTCTCCATGACCTGAGTTTCTTTTTCGGCACTCCAGGGAGCCAGCCACAGCGCATTGAACGCCGCAATTGCCCCTGTGATAATCGCCAGCCACAATGCCGCCCGGATCAGGAAGGTGTTCCCGATACCGGTTGCATTCATTACCGTGATTTCACTTTCGGCATATAATCGTCCGAAAGTGAGCAGGATCCCAATATATAAACTCAACGGCAGCATCAGCATCGCCATTGAGGGCATATAAAGCCCCATCAGAGTCAGCACCAGATCACCAGGAATGGATCCGTCTGTCGCATCAGCCAGAATGCGGATAAACTTCTGACTGATAAAGATAAGAAACAATACAAAAAGGACCGCTACCTGGCTCTTGATTGTCTCACGTGTCAAATAACGAACAATAATCACGCGTTATATACCCATAGAAAACTTGTTTTTTTGCTGGAATCACTATAATTTTCCGGTAAATCAGTTATTTTTTTATCTTTCGGCTAACTGTCAGCCTGCACTTTGATCTTAACCTGAATTCAAGAACCAACAAGTAAGTGCGGTATTATCTAACATTTAGCCCTAATTGTCTTTATAGGATGTAGGAGTACGCATGGAGTTCAGTGTAAAAAGTGGTAGCCCCGAGAAACAGCGCAGTGCCTGTATCGTCGTTGGCGTCTTTGAACCACGCCGCCTCTCTCCAATTGCTGAACAACTGGATAAGATCAGCGAGGGTTACATCAGTTCCCTGCTGCGTCGTGGTGATCTGGAAGGAAAGCCTGGCCAGATGCTGTTGCTTCACCATGTCCCGAACGTTCTTTCCGAGCGCGTTTTACTCGTTGGCTGTGGTAAAGAGCGTGAGCTGGATGAACGCCAGTACAAACAAATTATTAAGCAAACTATTAGCACGCTGAATGAAACCGGGTCAATGGAAGCCGTCTGCTTCCTGACTGAACTGCACGTTAAAGGCCGTGATACTTACTGGAAAGTCCGTCAGGCGGTTGAGACCACCAAAGACAGCCTCTACACCTTTAACCAGTTCAAGAGCACCAAGCCGGAAACCCGCCGCCCGCTGCGCAAGCTGGTTTTCAATGTCCCGACACGCCGCGAGCTGTCACTGGGTGAACGTGCTATCAGCCATGGTCTGGCGATCGCTTCAGGTGTCCGCGCAGCGAAAGATCTGGGCAATATGCCGCCTAACGTGGCGAATCCGGCCTACCTGGCCTCTCAGGCCCGCCGGCTGGCAGACGACTTCGACACCGTCAGCACCAAAATCATTGGCGAGCAGGAAATGAAAGAGCTGGGCATGACCTCGTATCTGGCCGTGGGCCAGGGCTCGAAAAATGAAGCCATGATGTCGATCATTGAGTACAAAGGTCACCCTGATCCTAATGCCAAGCCGCTGGTGCTGGTCGGTAAAGGTCTGACGTTTGACTCAGGCGGTATTTCCATCAAGCCGTCAGCCAACATGGACGAGATGAAATACGACATGTGTGGCGCGGCTACCGTATTCGGTGCCATGCGTTCACTGGCGAAACTGAATCTGCCCATCAATGTGATAGGCGTGCTGGCAGGCTGTGAAAACATGCCGGGCGGCAATGCCTACCGTCCGGGTGACATCCTGACCACTATGTCAGGGCAAACCGTGGAAGTGCTCAATACCGATGCCGAAGGCCGCCTGGTATTGTGTGACGCACTGACTTACGTTGAGCGCTTTGAGCCTGAGTGCGTGATTGACGTCGCCACTCTGACCGGCGCCTGCGTAGTGGCCCTGGGCAATCACATCAGCGGTCTGATGGCTAACCATAACCCGCTGGCGCATGAGCTGGTCAACGCCTCTGAGCAGGCCGGCGACCGCGCATGGCGCCTGCCAATGAACGATGAATACCATGAACAGCTGGCCAGCCCGTTTGCGGATCTGGCCAACATAGGTACACCGGGCGCTGGCACAATTACCGCAGGGTGCTTCCTGTCGCGCTTCACCAAGAAATATAACTGGGCGCACCTCGACATCGCAGGGACCGCCTGGACAGGCGGTAAAAACAAAGGCGCAACCGGACGTCCGGTACCTTTGCTGGTCCAGTTCCTGCTCAACCGGGCCGGGCTGGAAAACCTCGATTAACCATCATCGACAGAGGGGCCAGCCGGCCCCTTTTTTCGGATAAGACATTATGAGCCATGCTACCTTTTATATCATTGACGACGCCGAACCTGAGGCGAGGCTGAAACTGGCCGGTCAGCAAGCAGCATGGTGGTATCAGCAAGGCCAGTCTGTGTTCCTGCTGGCGGAAACCCGTGAGCAGGCCGAATGGCTGGACGAATACCTCTGGCAGCAAGATCCGGACAACTTCGTGCCCCACAACCTGATTGGAGAAGGCCCCAGACAGGGTTCTCCGGTTGAAATCGGCTGGCCCGGCCTGCGACACAGCGGTCGCCGGGCAATACTGATCAATCTCAGTCAGGATGCACCAAATTTTGCCGTGACCTTTGCACAAGTGGTAGACTTCGTGCCTTGCGATGAAAAACTCAAGCAGCAGGCCCGCGAACGCTATAAAGCGTACCGGTTGGCAGGCATTCAATTGCAGACCACACCTGCGCCTGAATCGCCCTAATTCCACCTAGATCCATCAAGAGCGCTATGGAAAAGACATACAACCCACAATCGATTGAACAAGCGCTGTATAAGCGCTGGGAAGAGGCAGGTTACTTCAAGCCTCACGGTGACACGACGAAAGATGCCTACAGCATCATGATCCCACCGCCAAACGTCACGGGCAGCCTGCACATGGGCCACGCGTTCCAGGATTCCATCATGGATACCCTGATCCGCTGTGAGCGCATGAAAGGCAAAAACACCCTGTGGCAGGTCGGTACTGACCACGCTGGTATCGCGACTCAAATGGTTGTGGAGCGTAAGATCGCAGCAGAAGAAGGCAAAACCAAGCACGATTACGGTCGTGATGCCTTCATCGACAAGATCTGGGAATGGAAAGGCGAATCCGGCGGCACCATCACCAAACAGCTGCGCCGCCTGGGTGCTTCTGTTGACTGGGATCGCGAACGCTTCACTATGGACGAAGGGCTGTCTAACGCCGTGCGTGAAGTCTTCGTGCGTCTGTATGAAGACGATCTGATTTACCGTGGCAAGCGCCTGGTAAACTGGGATCCTAAGCTGCACACCGCCATTTCGGATCTGGAAGTCGAGAACAAAGACAAGAAAGGCCACATGTGGCACTTCCGCTACCCGCTGGCCGACGGTGTCAAAACCGCAGACGGTAAAGACTACATTGTGGTTGCTACCACCCGTCCTGAAACCATGCTGGGTGATACAGGCGTTGCGGTTAACCCTGAAGATCCACGTTACAAAGATCTGATCGGCCAGCACATTCTGCTGCCAATCATCAATCGTCGCATCCCTATTGTCGGTGACGAACACGCCGACATGGAAAAAGGCACGGGTTGTGTAAAAATCACCCCGGCGCACGATTTCAACGACTACGAAGTCGGTAAACGCCACAGCCTGCCGATGATCAACATCCTGACCTTCGATGCCAACATCCGCAACGAAGCTGAAGTCTTTAACAGCAATGGCGAACCCACAGATGCTTACAGCACCGACCTTCCGGCTGCCTACCAGGGCATGGAACGATTCGAAGCGCGTAAAGCCATCGTGGCCGAGTTCGATCAGCTGGGTCTGCTGGATGAAGTCAAAGATCACGACCTGACTGTCCCTTACGGCGACCGTGGTGGCGTAGTGATCGAACCCATGCTGACCGACCAGTGGTACGTGCGCACTGCCCCGCTGGCTGCACCGGCGGTGAAAGCGGTTGAAGACGGCGATATCAAATTCGTACCTAAGCAGTACGAGAACATGTACTTCTCCTGGATGCGCGACGTACAGGACTGGTGTATTTCCCGTCAGCTGTGGTGGGGTCACCGCATCCCGGCCTGGTACGACAACGACGGTAAGGTCTATGTGGGCCGCACCGAAGAAGAAGTACGTGAGAAGTACAGCCTGGCCCCTGTCGTGGTGCTGAAACAAGACAATGACGTGCTGGACACCTGGTTCTCCTCTGCCCTGTGGACCTTCGGCACCCAGGGCTGGCCGGAGCAGACGGACGATCTGAAAGTCTTCCACCCGTCAGATGTGCTGGTGACAGGTTTCGACATCATCTTCTTCTGGGTTGCCCGCATGATCATGATGACCATGCACTTCTGTAAAGACGAAGACGGCAAAGCCCAGGTACCGTTCAAAACCGTTTATGTCACCGGTCTGATCCGTGATGAGAACGGCGACAAAATGTCGAAATCGAAAGGTAACGTGCTGGACCCGATCGACATGATCGACGGTATTGATCTGGAGTCTCTGGTACAGAAACGTACCGGCAACATGATGCAGCCAAAGCTGGCGGCGAAGATCGAGAAGAATACCCGCAAGACGTTCGAAAACGGCATTGAACCTTACGGCACCGATGCCCTGCGTTTCACCCTGGCCGCCATGGCGTCCACCGGTCGTGACATCAACTGGGACATGAAACGCCTGGAAGGTTACCGTAACTTCTGTAACAAGCTGTGGAACGCCAGCCGCTACGTGCTGATGAACACCGAAGATCAGGATTGCGGTTTTGCCGACGGTGCCGAGCTGGAATACTCACTGGCTGACAAGTGGATCGAGTCGCAGTTCGAGCTGGCCGCGAAAGAGTTCAATGCCCACATTGAAAACTTCCGTCTGGACATGGCTGCCAACACGATCTACGAGTTCATCTGGAACCAGTTCTGTGACTGGTATCTGGAGCTGACCAAGCCAGTGCTGTGGAAAGGCAGCGAAGCCCAGCAACGTGCGACCCGCCGTACTCTGATCACTGTGCTGGAGAAGACTCTGCGTCTGGCCCATCCGGTGATCCCGTACATCACGGAAACCATCTGGCAGAGCGTGAAACCACTGGTGAAAGGCGTAGAAGGCGACACCATCATGACTCAGGCACTGCCTCAGTATGATGACGCAAACTTCAATGCGGACGCACTGGCTGACATCGAGTGGGTGAAGCAATTCATCACCAGCATCCGTAACCTGCGCGCCGAGTACGACATCGCACCAAGTAAAGGTTTGAATGTGATGCTCAAAGCCGCTGATGACAAAGACGCGGCCCGCCTGCAGCAAAATCAGGCCGTTCTGGTGGCGCTGGCGAAGCTGGACAGCCTGCAGGTGCTGGCAGACGGCGAAGCAACCCCAGCCTGTGCCACGGCACTGGTCGGCAAGTCTACCCTGATGATCCCGATGGCTGGCCTGATCGACAAAGACGCCGAGCTGGCGCGTCTGGACAAAGAAATGGCCAAGACACAGGGCGAGATCAAACGCATCGCGGGCAAACTGGGTAACGAAGGTTTCGTGGCGAAAGCCCCGGAAGCCGTGGTGGCCAAAGAGCGCGAGAAGCTGGAAGGTTACAAAGAAACCCTGATTAAACTGGAAGAGCAGAAAGCGACCATCGCAGCGCTGTAAGCGATGTCCGTCGACATCAAAAAACAAAAAAGAGGCCGGATGGCCTCTTTTTTTATCCTGTTTTTCGGCATGCTGACGACACTTTAAACCCGCAGACTAGTCTGCCGTGCACGTCACCCCTGGCTGGACTTCAACAGCGATATAGACGCCTAACCCCCTCAGTTCGGTCATTTGTGAACAAGGCACATGAACTGCTCCAGTAAGATCCACCTTTTTCAAATACCTGGCTGGTTGGCTTCTCTTCATTTCAATCACCGGACTGATATCGGTGCCCTTGAATGCTTGTAAAGAAATCTCGCTGACTGATTTAAACCTTCTGAAAACCGACAGATCTGTCACCTCGGTGTGAGACACATCAATTGTGCTTAACCTGGTTAAGGATGCCAGAGGTGACAAATCGGCCACTTTCGTATGTGACACATCAAGGGTAACCATTCCTTTTAAGGTGCCCAGAGAAGATAGATCTGAGACTTTGGTGCCTGACAAATTCAACCTATCCAATTGAGTTAACGCTGCCAATTGAGAGATATCGATCAGCGGATTGCCCGACAGATCCAGCCGATACAAATTGGATTGATGTTCCAACCCAAGCAAGGTGATATCCGTCAGTCCCAAGTCAGAGATCCCTAATGAACGAATTCGCTCATTTTCCTGTAAGAAACTGAAGTTCTCTATCTGCGTTTTCCCTATATTGATATTACTCAAGCCCGGTAGCTGCTGGAAGATATGACCATCAGTCAGTCCTGTGCCATAAAAATTCCCGGTATACAGCTCAGCCAATTGAGGCAGAGCACTAAAGTCGGTCAACAACGGACTGTTCTTGAGGCTTAACTGCCCCAGTTTCAGTACCGTGAATGCCGTTAGATCCGTCATCACTGTCTGCTCAATGGCGAGACTACGCAGATTTGGCAGGCTCGCTAAGGGGGTGACATCCGTGATCTGGTTTTGCGCTTTCACGATAAAGTTAATTAGATAGGCAAATTGCTCCATGCCATCCAACTGGCTGATCCCCGCATACTCAGGACCACATTGAAGACTTCTTAAGTCCCCGATATCACGGACTTTCGGAGAGTGTGACTCAATACATTGGCGCAGTTGCGGATCGATAATTTTATCCAGTACAGCATTGGGATAAGGCTGTACCTCAATCGAAAATATCTCTGAAGCGGTCAGTTCATCCGAATCGCTGACCGTGACTTCGAAGGTCAGGGTTTCAGCTAGATCTCCATTGAGTTCAGGCAAGCCAATTCTGAAAGAGTTTCTGGATTGCTTCACTGTGAATTTCGCTGCCGGCCCACTGAGCTGCTGTAAAGAATAAAAACGAATACCACCAATCCCTGTGTCTTGAGCCTGCACCAGCACATTGATTTGCGCCCTTTCATAACCATCACTGGAAGAAATTGACAGTATTTCAGGTGGCGTACTTCGATAGAAACTCCTTCCTACGATGCTGTCATACTCTGTAATTTTGGCTTTATTCTGAGGTGATTTAATAAAGCTGTAGACCCCTCGATACAAAGCATTCAGTGTCTCAATATCATCAATTTTTCCGTTATCGGATAAGTCTTCAGACACCCGATCCAGCCAGTCGGTTAAACTCTGTGAATGTGTGTGCATGGCAACCATAGCCGCTGCCAGAGCGAGTGCATAATCAGACTCAGAACTGTAGCGTTCAAACTTGCTCGACGGATCCATGAGATTCAGGGGTTCATTGTTAACAAGACCATATACACCAAATGCCCTGGACACATCAAGTGCAGCTTGTTCAACCTTGCTAACGTCCAGGGTTTCCCCTAAATGTTTTGCCCGGCGGAAAGCAAGCTCAGTAAAAGGGGTGATATTCAACGACGTAATTGTGGCTTTCATGTTTTTGACGGCACGCAGGGTCTGTTCTAACGATACAGTCTGTCCCGTCGCTTCGCTGACATACGTGCCACCCGTCACCTCAGCGATGACCAAACCCTGATAAGCATTGCTATTCCTGACCTGATACCGGCCATCCGAAGCTGTAGTGGTTTCCCCGATGAGGGTACCGTCAACCTGAGTGATTTTGACCCTTGCCCCCTGAATCGGTCCTTTGAACACCACTCCTGAAATCACGGGAATCGGCAACACCCTGACATAGTAAGTTTGACTGACACTTAAGCCACCTGAGTCAGTCACGGTTAACTCGAATGCCAGGGTCTGTTTTTTTACCGTCTCGGCTGCCTTGACAGTCATTGCCTCGGTGTCAGCACCGTCCATTAGCGCTGCTGGCCCCATCACCTGACGCCAGTGATAAAACAATTGCCCTTTATCATCGGTGATGTCAGGTGCTATGCGCAGTTGATGGTTTGCATAGACAGACAGCATGTCTAACGGGGCCACAACAGGATAAGTATTGCGGTAATGTTGCGCCTTGTTCACCGCCACTTTGTTCTGCGCTGAATCGAGAAAAGCATTGATCCCTTTATTTAACCGGGTGAGTTGCAGCTCATCATCAAGCTTGCTGTTGTCCGCAATATCCTGATTCAGTTCGAACATCAAGTGACTGAGCTTGATATCCTCCGCTTCGGCGGCCTTCGTCATACCGGCAATGACCAGCGCATAGTCGACTCTTCCGCCCGTTTCGCCCACGTTCGCTTCATCCAGCAGATCGACTGGCGCTTCGCTGACAATGTCCAAATCCAACTGCATGGCTTCCGCCACCTTGCGGTTTGCAGCAACGACAAGCTCAGGCACTAAAAAAGGCAGCTCGCGCACGGCCATTTCCGTCAGTAACGTCACATTCATGACAGAGTCTTTTTCTGTCAGTACTTTCACGGAACGGAGCGTTTCAGTAAGAGGCGTTCGCATGCCCGTTGCTTCGTTAATGTAGTCCCCGCCGGTCGCATCAATCTGCACAACCCCACGATAAGACGCATCCAGCGACAGGGTGTAAAAACCTTGATCATCGGTCACCGTACTTGCCAACGCGTTGCCATCGGCATCAAACGCGGTGACGGTCGCGTACGCAACCGGCCCTTTAAATACCTGGCCGCTGACCCTGGTTGATATATCTTCAACCGGCGGTTTATCTGATTTTTTATCACCACTGGCGCTGTCACTGCCTCCGCCGTTACAGGCAGTCAGAAAAATCACACTTGCAAGTAACACTATTTGTTTGATGTTTGAATATGTCAGCATCGCCATTTCCGTTTTATAACGCAATCCGATAAGAAAGCACAGTGATAAACCCTTGTTCAGCAACAGGATAGTCAGCACGTCCCCTGCGTTATCAGGAGAAAGGCTTGGTATTTAAATATGCTACTGATTTATTAATATTCCGGAGGCGAAAGATACCTTGCATATACAATGCATTGCAATATTTGATTTATGCACCTGATTGAGTTTTGCGTTCTTATCTGGACACAAAGCGACCATCGCAGCGCTGTAAGCGATGTCCATTGCTTCAGACAAAAAAAAGCGACCGATATCGGTCGCTTTTTTATGCCACAATTTTAAACCGAATCTCCGGCCTGAATCGGATGGATACTATTTCAAGGCCTGAACCCGTTGCTCCAGCTCAGGGTGACTTTGTAGCCACTCAGGTAAATCGCTGTCGCCATAGTGTTCCATAAAACGGTTGAACATGGCGGCCATCGGTTCTGTGGTGCCATAGTTTTTCCGCATCTGCTCGGCCGCAAACTGATCCGCTTCGCGCTCGGCATCCCGCGAGTATCCGCTGGAAGCAACAAATACGCCTGTGCTGGTCAGCATATCCGCCATCCCAGAGCTGTCACCGACAATCAGTGCGGTGGCCACAGAAATCAGCGCCGATTGCACCACAGACTCCATCACATGCTGATGATACACATGCCCGACTTCATGCAACAAAATACTGTCCAGCTCGGCGGGTGTGGTGGCCATTTCCACCAGTGAGTCCAGCACGATCACTGTGCCATCGCTCAGGGCAAAGGCATTCGGGCCATGCGGCCAGGATCGAAACACTATCTTCAGCTCAAAAGGTAACGGCGGCAGGTTATCCTGTAATAAGGCAAACCTGTCCTGTATTTGCCACTGTTCCTGGGCATCAAGCTGAGAAGGTGCCAGCATATGATCGTCCAGCGTCTCCAGGACATGCTCGCCCAGATACACAGGCACGGCTTGCGGCAGCAGACGCGTGAGCATATGACTGGCCGCCGGAATACCGTAACGATAAGCGCCCAGACACAATACGGCCACCAGCGCCGCACTGGCCACTATCGCCAGCCAGTTTCGCTCCAGCCTGTGTACCCAGCGCTGAGGCTGAATTGTGTTGTGGCGAACCCACTCGGCCAGTTCATAATCCAGACCCGCTTTGAACTGCCAGCCATCAGCAAAACCAATGCTGGCGGGCAAGGCGCCCAATGGCGGCGATATCTTCAGCTCGGCCACGGCAGCCATGACAATATGCTCGCCGCAGCGCAATGTCACCTGACCCGTCTGACCGCAGTCCAGCTCAGCTTCCCGCCGCTCAGAACTGAGCGGCGGGTGGCAGAAGCCTTTGATGATCATCCAATTCCTACTCCGACATCAAAGGCCTGAGCCACTTCGTCGGCAATGGCCGCACCGCCCTCGAAGGCTTCGCCCGTCACGTTAAGCAGAGACAAATCACCGATGACAGCCGTGTTATCGGCCAGGTAACGCTGAGTACGCACCATGGCCCAGGGACGGGCCAGTCCCAGTGTCAGCAGTTGCATCAGGATATTCGACACAATCAGCCAGACAAAAGCTGGCGTTCTCAGTGAAGAGGAAAAGCCATACTCTGGCTCACCGGCCGCTTTCAGCTGAGCAAAGGTGTAATTGCGGGTGCGGGCTTTCACAAATGCCGATACGGCAACCATCACCAGCAACATACCTATATAAACGATAAATATTGCCAGGAAAGGCCAGAGCGAACCGCCTTGCAGGTTATCCAATTGCCCGCTGGCAATGGATGACACCGCCCCCACGCCAGCCACCAGCACAAACACGCCGATCAGCGCCACAAACAGCCCTAATCCGAGCAAAGACGCCAGCGCTGTGGTTTTCACGAAAAAACCTGTCCCTATCTCAGCGCTAAACTGACGGTCACCATACTGGTAACCATTGGCAAAATAGCGGGTGATGGTGGCCGTGATATTAGCAAATACATAGATATAAGCGGCAACAGCCAGTAACGCAAACAGCGCGCCGACTAACAGCGATTTATCAAATACCATGGCAGTGATCACAAACAGGATCACCAGCGGAATCATGGAAACCAAACCACATCCCAACATGGCCCAATACGCCCCTTTCACCGAGCCGTTAAAGTTAAAACGCACATTGCGGTAGCTGCTCATGCGAGCATCAAAACGGGCATTATTGCGGGCCAGCAATGGATAAATGCCAAAAAAGGCCAGCATCAGAACAAGGGCGAAAAGCGGCATGAAATGGCTGGCGGTAAACCACACCAGCACACAGACAGAGGCAATAACACGGCCAATCAGGATCTGTTTCGGTGTGGCATGATAATCAAACCTATCTCCCGCCAGCTCAGTGTTACCGTAAAAATATTTCTTGGTGCGGACTTTCGCCCAGGCAGAATAAATCCCAAGAGTGACGACAGAGAGCAGAATATTCACGATCCAGATACCGAAAAATTCGCCCCCCTGGCCGTGAAACCTAACCTTGTTTTCCATTGTTTTTATCCTAAGTCTTCGCAAAAAATGTGAACAATCCAGCCTCATTGCTGGAAAAGTATATCTTCAATATAAACCAACCAAATGCAACCAACAGCATAAAGTTTTTGCGCACTGTTTGGTTCTGAAACAGCGCTCCCAATCATAAAGCGACGATAAGTCATTATTCATGTTTATTAATATCAAATCATAGAATTTAACTATTGATTGGATAGAATCAAACGCTTTTACTGATTACCTGGTCACGCCCATACTGAGAACATCTACAGAGGGTTTTACCATGAAAAAGACACTCAGCTTTGCTGCTATCCACTTTACCGTTGCCTTCAGCATCGCCTATTTGCTGACGGGTGATGTGATCCTCGGCAGCCTGATCGCCATGATTGAGCCTATGGTCAACACTGTGGCTTTTTATTTTCACGAGAAAGCCTGGCAATGGCCTGTGCTGAAACAGTCCCGCTTTGGCAAACCCGCCAATAAAACCCTGAGTTTTGCGGTGATCCATTTCAGTGTGGCCTTCAGCGTGGCGTATTTACTGAGCGGCAGCTGGATGATTGGCAGTGTGATGGCACTGATCGAACCATCGATCAATACGCTGGCTTATCTGGTACATGAAACCTTCTGGCAGCGCAAAGAGCAGCGCCGGCACCAAGCCGCTTTCTCATCCTGCCAGCATCACTCGTTCATCCATTAACTTGCATTAACTTGTACTCTGTTGACATAGTTGTGGCTCGCAATTATATTTAGTTGCAAATCACAACAATATGGATAAAGCATCATGGATGCCCAGACACTCCGCCAGTTATCCCGTCAGCTTGTGCGTCAACTCGGCATGCTCGACAGCCAGTGTGGCAACATGGATCTCACCCCGGTTCAGGCCCATGCCCTGATTGAACTGGAGGCGAATCCCTGCACGGTCAACGACATGGCCGCCCTGCTCAATGTGGATAAATCCAACGCCAGCCGCACGCTGGCGGTGCTGAGCAACAGCGGGCTGATCGTCAGCCATCCGCACCCTGATGACAAACGCAGCCAGATTGCCAGCCTTACCTCGGCAGGCCAGTCCAGGCTGGCTGAACTGCACCAGAGACTGAATCAGCAGGTCGACGGCTTTCTGGCGCAAATGGACGCAGATGAAATCGAACAATTAGGCAAAAGTCTGGAGCGGTACCGCAAAGCCATGATGATGGCGGGCAGACAGCACAGCTACGAGATTCGTCCGCTGACGCCATTGGACAATGCGTCGATTGCGGCCGTGATCCGAAAAGTCTCTGCGGAATACGGACTGACAGCAGACAAGGGATATGGCGTAGCCGATCCCACCTTAGACAGCATGAGTGAGGTTTACCAGCCCGAAGGGCACGCTTACTGGGTTATTGAGCACCGCCACCGGGTGCTCGGAGGCGGCGGTATCGCCAGGCTGGCAGGCGAAGAAAATATCTGCGAGCTGCAGAAGATGTACTTCCTGCCTGAGCTGCGCGGTTTGGGTCTGGCGCGCAAGCTCGCGGTAAAGGCCCTGAAATTTGCCCGTGAGCAGGGCTACCGGGCCTGCTATCTGGAAACCACAGCCAATCTGACAGAAGCCATTGCGCTGTATGCATCGTTAGGTTTTGAACACACCAAAGAACCTATGGGCAACACAGGCCATGACGCCTGTGAGATCCGGATGGTGAAGTGGTTCTGAGCATCCGTGGTTTAGCAACTGACAGATAAGAAAAAAGCTGGCAAGCCAGCTTTTTTCTTATCTGTCAGTCCTAATTAAGGTGACACTTTTACCATTGCAACTTTAATCAGGTTGGTTTAAGTATTTGATGTGCGTTATATCTGCGTGCTAATTCGTGTTCTGATGTCGCTGAGCGTCGTCTCTTTGATCAGTTTTCCGTCTTCAAAGACCACCTGCAATAATCCCTCCTGCTCCTCTGCTTCCGAGACGTTGTCAAAGCACACCAGTTCACCATCGACACAATCCACTTTAAGTAAGCCTTTTGCCGAACGCTTTTTGCTGTCGGTTTTGGGCTCTTTGAAGATTGCAACCCGTTGATTGCCTTTAACCACGCTAGTGGCTTTCACTGCCGAACCATGGGTATCTCGAGTGACATATTGATAGCTGAACGAGCCAATCCCCAGCACCACCTTAGAGGCGAACCCTTTATCCATCAGTCGCTGCAGAATTTGACGCTGCCGGGTCAGCGTAATCGCATCTCCATAAATGGCACCGATATGATCATCCAGCAATTTGTAGCCTTTGTCGGTGAGTGTGCCACCAAAAGTATCCCACAGGCACTCAATTAATCCCTTAATTTCACACAGTTCAAGCCGTTGTGTTTCGCCCTCGACAACCCCGTAGTACTCCCCCTGCCAGCTATAGGCTTCGAACCCTTCGCCCACTGCAGCTTGCTCGGCTTCATGTTGTGAGTTGACCAGTTCACTGTATTCAGACACAGGTGACAAACGATATCCGGTCAGAATTTTCACCGGATCGCCAGAGTCCGGACGGATAACTACCGTACCATTGCGAGCCATGATCTCTTCTTTGAGTAGTGGCAGATATTCCGTGACCAGCTTCCAGAAGTCCCAGGTATCTGAAACCACGCTGAGAATACCTGTGGGTGACTGTTCACGCATCAGGTAACGGAAAAACTCAATTTCCCCTTCAAGAATCCAAGAACAAGTGACCGAATGCTCCGTAGCATCAACCGAACAACCCACCAATTCCTCATCAACATTCGCACTATAGTATTTTTCTGCAAAGAGCACCGCAGGAATGGTATCCGTTCCCACCAGTCCCGATGCCAAATGGCCAAAACCGCTCATCGCCGCCGCGTGTTTACCAAACATACCGCGAAAACTAAAATCATGTCCCTGAAATGGTACGATTTCCTTTGGCAGCCCAGTTTTTCCCGCAAACTCGCGGAAGACTTTCAAGTATGCAACTGAAGTTGTTGCACTGGTTTGGATCGGCCAATTTTCACAACTGAGTACGGTCTCAATCATGTTAGTGAGCCACTCGAAGCCAGGCTTCGTGTTCACGATGGTGATCGGTGGAACTTGATAAGGTACTAGGGTACCTTCAGGTAAGGCCTTAATCTTTAAAGGCAGATAGCCAAGGTCGTGCAACGCTTCCAGATAGCTGATATCAACGGGATAGCCCAGCATGGCACTCATGATTCGTCTGTGATTTGCCACAGCACTCTCTTTGTCTGCATCAAAAAAGACCTGCCACTCTTCCTGCAAATAACTTTTGATAAAATATTGCAGACCGACAAAGGCAACTTTGTTGTTATTTTCCACATTACTTAACTTACCGCTTCGGGACGTATAGTTCGCATAAACTTCTGTGACATCAGGGTGATAAGCACGACTGTGAAACTCTTTATAAACATCTTTCTGCATGCTGGCTGCGGTAATTGTCATGAGGTACTCCTTACAGTTCAATCATTTCCAGTTGCACATCGCTGTGCTGGATAAAGTCCGCTTTGTCACGGCAAGAATTTGTTGTGTAAATGGTATCGATAAGACCAGAGAAAACTGCTAACCCCTGAGAGAAGATCCCATGGGTAACGTAGAGGGATATTGACCGGACACCTTGCGCTTTCAGTACTTTCGCCAGTTCAACAAAGGTTCTGCCACCATCACAGATGTCATCAGCGATGAGTACGTCTTTTCCACTTACATCGCCCAACACTTGGGTTTGGATGATTTCACCTGTTTTTAGGTTACGTACTTTTTGCGCTTGAACCACCTCAGGCTCACCACCAAAGTGCTCAGCTATTTTGACTGTCTTTTTACTTGCGCCCGCATCAGGCGAGACCAAAGTGATTACACCGTTGCTCAGTTGTTGCTGCAGTTGTGGAAACTGCTCAATCAGATGAACCTGGTCAATATTTTCGGCCCTGTTCAATAACGCTGGCACCACCTCGCTATGCGCATCCCACACGGTGACTTTATCCAGATTGAGCTGGTTGATCAGTGACGCCATGACTTTCGCGCCGAGTGCTTCACCGGCCACGCATACCCTGTCCTGACGAGCATACGGAAAATACGGAATAAGCAATTCAATTGATGTCCGTTCCATACACAGTCTTTTTAATGCATCAACGGCCATCAACAGACGCATTACCTGTGAGGAATCCGTGATTCTGGCAATCACCTGTATTTTTTCACTTCGAGCAAAATCCGATGGATTGAAGCGGATGTGCTCTTCACCCCCAGAAAAAGTAAAAGCTTCATATGCCACATCTTTTGTGTTTCCAGAGTATTCATAACTGATGATTTTCATAATCCCTCACATATAATGTCTCTAAGACACAATTAAGGTAGCAAACAAGATTAACCCAATCAACAACTTTATGTCCTTTAGACACAATTATTAGGTTTAACATAGGAGGTATCCTTTCATTTGCCTGATAATCAAGAATTCGTTATTGTGTCGAAAAGACACAAAATATGATTGTCATGACGCTTGATTACGATTTAACCCAATACAAAAACCCACTGTTCACTGTGGACAGTGTGTTGTTTACAATTTTGCAAGGCAGCCTGAAAGTTCTTTTAGTGAAACGAGCGAACGCCCCGTTTCAAGGCAGGTGGGGGTTGCCTGGAGGATTTGTGGATGTCGAAACAGACGACAATACAGATATGAGCGCGCTCAGGAAGATCAAAGAAAAAACCAGCGTTGCGCCGCAATATTTAGAGCAGTTACAAGCATTCTCCGGGATCAACCGTGATCCGAGAGGATTTAGCGTAACGCTGGTGTATTACGCCTTAATTTCCCCGCAACAAGTCGCGACACAAATCGATTCAGTTGAAGATGTGAAGTGGGTGGATTTAGGTGAGCTTTCCGATCTCGCCGTCGCATTTGATCACAAGCAAATTATCAAAAAAGCCAAAGAGCGATTGCAGCAAAAGGCTCTGTATTCGATGATCCCGGTCTACTGCCTGCCCGAGCAGTTCACGATCGGGCAACTCAAATCCGCAATTGAAGCGATCATTAGCAAGCCGATCCAACGTAAAAGTTTGGTAAGAAGAATTGAGGCTTGCGGGATGTTTGAAGCCCTGGATGAAAAAGTGAAATCCGGCGGCCGATTAGCACAGCTCTACAAGTTAAAACCGGATGTCGATATCGTACATTTTGAGCGCAACCTCAGCCTGTAACCTGATATGATATCAGTTTGCCCAAGCTCATCCAGAAAGGGCTTTCACCACCAACTCACCAGCATGCTTAGCACAATAATAAATCCCCCGACAAGTCGAGGGATTTATGTCAATGAAGCCAAGGCGGTACCAATGTTCCCATCACCGATGGAGATTAGGCATCTTCGCCTTCGTCGTCTTCACCAGACTCAAAGTAAGTTCCCCAGCCGTCGTAATCGATATTATACTTCTGAGCCAGCTCTACCAGCTTGAGCACCTGCTCATCGATCAGCTCAGCGTCCAGGGCTGACTCCATGACCGCATCGAAGCAAACGACTGTACCGCCACCGTCTTCTTCATCCAGCTCCAGCTCTTCGGCATCCATCACTTCAAAGCCCATCTTGAAGGCTTCAGCAGCGGCACCTTCCAGCTGAGCAAATGTATCAGCAGAAAAATGGTGTTCAATCGAATACAGCGCATCCGGATCACTGCCATCTTCCAGCAGGGACTCAATGATTTCGCGAGTCTCTTCCTTCTGCTCTTCAATCAATTCTGCGTAAGACATAAGGTCTCTCCAAATAGGGGCACCAGCCACACTAGTATGTATAAAATTGGCCGCCAATATGGCACGGATCCCCGCGAATTTCCATCCTCTGTCGTGATTTCCCGCCCCATTCTCTGTTCAGCGAAAGTCGCACAATCGCCTTTCTGATGCAGCAGACGATTTTTCCCGCCTTTCTCTCGGATTTTGCGATTGACACAGATATATATAATTTCATATTTTATGGGTAATTATTCATAAAACATCAATTTTCACACATAACGCAGCGATCAGTGTTCGCTGAAGTCATGAACACGAGGACGAGATATGGCATTTAATCTGCGCAACCGGAATTTTCTCAAGCTGCTGGATTTCACCCCACGCGAAATCGGGCACCTGTTGTCGCTTTCCGCAGAACTGAAAAAAGCCAAATACGGTGGTTATGAACAGCCGCGCCTGAGCGGTAAGAACATTGCCCTGATTTTTGAAAAGTCCTCAACCCGTACCCGCTGCGCTTTTGAAGTCGCCGCCTTTGATCAAGGTGCCCGTGTATCTTATTTAGGCCCGTCCGGCAGCCAGATCGGCCACAAAGAATCAATGAAAGACACGGCGCGTGTGCTGGGCCGTATGTACGACGGTATCCAGTACCGGGGTTTCGGTCAGTCTGTGGTTGAAGAGCTGGGACAATATGCCGGTGTGCCGGTCTGGAACGGTCTGACCGATGAATTCCATCCCACTCAGATTCTGGCCGATTTTCTGACCATGCAGGAACACAGCCCGGGCAAGCAGTTACAGGACATAAAATTTGCCTATCTGGGTGATGCCCGTAACAACATGGGCAATTCCCTGATGGTCGGTGCGGCCAAGATGGGAATGGACATCCGGCTGGTTGCCCCCAAAGACTACTGGCCGGAAGAGGATCTGGTCACCCAGTGTCTGGAGATTGCCAGTGAGACTGGAGCCCGCATTACCCTGACCGAGTCGGTACAGGAAGGCGTGCAAGGCTGTGATTATCTGTATACCGACGTCTGGGTTTCAATGGGTGAAGCACAGTCGGCCTGGGACGAGCGGGTTA
The DNA here is from genome assembly GCF_019204055.1 of Photobacterium sp. WH24. Taxonomy (NCBI): domain Bacteria; kingdom Pseudomonadati; phylum Pseudomonadota; class Gammaproteobacteria; order Vibrionales; family Vibrionaceae; genus Photobacterium; species Photobacterium sp. WH24. Next base: position 196,556 of record NZ_JAGSOZ010000002.1, read on the forward strand.
AAACCATGCTGCCATACCAGGTTAACGCGTCGACACTCAAGGCAACCGGCAATCCCAATGTGAAATTTATGCACTGCCTGCCAGCGTTTCACAACGATGAAACCACAGTAGGTAAAGAGGTGGCTGAAAAGTATGGTCTGTCTGGCCTGGAAGTGACCGAAGAGGTCTTCGAGTCGGCCCACTCTATCGTCTTCGATCAGGCAGAAAACCGAATGCACACCATTAAAGCAGTGATGGTAGCGACTTTAGGTCAATAGCACTGGCATGTGCGCAACCGTCAGGGTCAGGTTCGGTGCAGGCAAACGCTTGCGCCATAGAGAAATGGCGGTATAATCCTCCGCAATTTGTCTAGCGAGTACCAAAAATGGCCCAATCCGCGATCACAGTTGTGCAGCGACGCCGCCGGTTAACGGTGTGCCATGCCGTTTTTGTTACTCCGGATCGTCATCCGAAAGCCTCCTGATCTCAGGGGGCTTTTTTTTGCCTGTACGATAGCCAAGACAGACCCAAAGCCACCCGTTCCAGACTAAAAGAGGGAAAAGCGCCATGGCGAATTCGCTATATCATAAGCACATTATTTCCATCCCCGAGCTTAGCCGCAGCGAACTCGAGCTGATCGTTGACACCGCGGCCCAGCTGAAGAAACAGCCGAATCCTGAACTGCTCAAGCACAAAGTGATTGCCAGTTGTTTCTTTGAGCCATCTACCCGCACCCGCCTTTCTTTTGAAACGGCGATTCAGCGTTTAGGCGGCAGCGTGATTGGCTTCGATAATGGTGGCAATACCTCACTGGCGAAAAAAGGCGAGACGCTGATCGACTCGGTTCAGGTCATTACGTCTTACGTGGATGCGTTCGTGATGCGCCATCCGCAAGAAGGGGCCGCCCGTCTGGCATCAGAATTCTCAGGCAAAGTGCCGGTGATCAATGCCGGTGACGGTGCCAACCAGCACCCGACCCAAACCCTGCTGGATTTATTCAGTATTGCCGAAACGCAAGGCCGCCTGGACAACCTCAATGTTGCCTTTGTCGGCGATCTGAAATACGGCCGCACGGTGCACTCGCTGACTCAGGCGCTGTCGAAGTTCAATAACATCCGCTTTTACTTCATCGCCCCTGAAGCGCTGGCGATGCCGGATTACATCTGCGAAGAGCTGGATGAGGCCGGTATTGCGTACAGCCTGCACACCCAGATGGAAGAAGTGATCCCTGAGCTGGATGTCCTGTATATGACCCGGGTACAAAAAGAGCGCTTTGATGAATCCGAGTATGCGCACATGAAAGCCGCCTATATCCTGAGTGCTGACATGCTGACCGATGCCCGTGACAACCTCAAAGTACTGCACCCGCTGCCACGTGTTGATGAAATCACGACAGATGTAGACAAAACCCCGCACGCTTATTATTTCCAGCAGGCGGAAAATGGCGTCTATGCCCGCCAGGCGCTGCTGGCACTGGTGCTCAATCAAGACATTTAAGCAGGAGAATATCGCATGACAAAAGAGTCCCAACTTCAGGTCGAAGCCATTAAGAACGGTACTGTCATTGACCACATCCCTGCCAATGTCGGTATCAAAGTGCTGCGCTTGTTCCAACTGCATCAGGCTGAAGAAAAAGTCACGATTGGTCTCAATCTGCCTTCCTCAGCACAGGGAACCAAAGATTTGATCAAAATCGAAAATGTGTTCCTCAATGAGGAGCTGGCTAACCAGCTGGCGCTCTACGCCCCCAAGGCGACAGTGAACCAGATTGAAGACTACAAAGTGGTCAAGAAGCTGACCCTGTCGCTGCCTTCACAGATCAACGCTGTCTTTAAGTGCCCGAATTCAAACTGCATTACCCACAACGAGCCGGTCGACAGCAGCTTTAAAGTGGTGACCAAGCATGACGAAGTCCGCCTGAAGTGCAAATACTGTGAAAAAGTGTTCGCTCGCGACATAGTGACAGATTACCACTGACATTCCGGCACTCATGCCTGAAAAACCGCCTGTGACAAAAATAAGAAAGCCGACTCAGCCCTGAGCCGGCTTTTCAGTTTCCCGCCCCTTTTCTGCCTCAGTTCAGCCATTCTCAGTTCAACAACATTGTTTCGCTAATTCCGTTTCTAGACTCAGGGAAAGTGCCACTTTTGGCTCCTTTCACAGTCAAAGTGCCGCGCTGAGCCGAAATCAGCACAGAACGGTTATCAACCCGTTCTGTAAGAGCAAGTGTGACCAACAACGAGTACATAGCATGAATATCTGTGCGCGGTTTTGTCATCGTTATCTCTGGCCTCAGTTAACCGTACGGCCTGCCATTCTGGCCGGTCTGATCCTGTCTGGTTGTGTCATGACCAACGGTGACGTCTTTGATGCGCCAAAAAATATGGCCAACCAGCAAGTGATTATCGGGGTGCCCATTTTGCTGGGCGGATTTGGTTCAGCCGTTCCTGTCACACCGAATTTGCAGGTCACGGCCAAACATGTTGCGCGCTATTCCTGGAACCGTGACGTTATCTATCACCCGCTGTGTGATCTGGCATTGATCCGCACGGACTCTGCCCAGGTGCCCACCTGGGGATTAATTTTTCCTGATCAGCCTGTGGTCCATCAGGGCCACTCTCTGCTCGGAAACAGCATTGAAGGTAAAGGCAAGTACCTGCAGGATGTGATAGATACCAACAATAATTGCCTGTATTCCCTGAGCGATGCGCCTGTGATGTCTGGCATGAGCGGTGGCCCTGTGTTCAATGAGGCCGGAGAAATCGTCGGCATCACGGTTGCCATTGTCGATAACCCGGAAGATCTCGCCAACCTGCGCCCGGCCGCACGATACAGCCAGTTTGTCCCTGCCACACTGATTTTTGACTGGCTGCAGGAACTGGGCATACGCCCTGTATCAGCCAGCCCGGCACTGGCCAGCGCTCAGGTCTCGCCTTATGTCAATCGCCTCAACCGCAGCACAGACGTGCCCGATTCTCTGGGTCTGCCCGATAACCAGAATCACAGCAGCAACGGCCTGACACCGCTTGTCGCCCCTCACAATGCGGCAGCGGCCTCCCCGCTCACCAGCTATGCAACGCCAGTGTCCGGCTCCTTCCCGCCGCCGGATGAAAACAGTAATGATGTTGCCCTGCAGCACAGTGCAGCGACTATCTATCAGGAAGAGAAACCCGATACCAGCCGTTCGCCGGCCGAGGTCATCCAGAACCTGAGCAATGATCCCACGTTCCGCTAGCAAACCTTTTGACCTGTTCGTCAAGGCATTGCACACTAGAGGCCGTAAGCATTTCTGTTGAAGCCAAAAAGGATCAAACATGACTCAAGTACTGCACACAGACAAAGCACCTGCCGCTATCGGCCCATACGTTCAGGGTGTTGATCTCGGTAACATGGTTCTGACCTCGGGCCAGATCCCGGTTAACCCGGTAACGGGAGAAGTACCGGAAGATATCGCCGCTCAGGCTCGCCAGTCGCTGGAGAACGTCAAAGCGGTCGTCGAATCTTCAGGGCTGAAAGTGGCGGATATCGTGAAAATGACGGTATTTGTGAAGGATCTGAACGATTTTGGCACAGTCAATGAAGTGTACGGCAGTTTCTTTGATGAAAACCACGCTTCCTACCCGGCGCGCTCTTGTGTGGAAGTCGCTCGTCTGCCAAAAGATGTCAAAATCGAAATTGAAGCCATTGCGGTACGCAAAGCCTGAGGCTTCCCTGCATAGTGCACAGTACCAATAAAGACGGGTTAAGCCCGTCTTTTTGTTATTTAAGTGCTGCCAGCACCTTGTGATACACCTGACTGAACCAGGCCGTAAACTGTTCAGGCTGGCTGTCCAGACAAGCGGTTAACTCCGATTGCGGCCACCAGCGACAGGCCATGACCTCCTCCGGGTTCGGTACTATGTGCAGATCTGAAGTTTCCGCCACCAGAACATAATCCAGTTCGTGTTCTGTCAGGTCGTTATCCAGTTCAGCCCGGTAAATAAAACGGGCGACCTGTTCAAACTGCGCCACCTCGCGTATCCCCATTTCCTCTCCCAGCCGGCGTATTGCCGCCTGCTGCAGACTCTCACCGTCGCGGGGATGCGAGCAGCAGGTATTGGTCCATAAACCACCGCTGTGATACTTAGTTAATGCTCGCTGTTGCAGCAGATATTCTTTACCTGACGCCGTCTGGCGGTACAGCAGAACGGAAAACGCCAGATGCAGCCTGCCGTCACGGTGAGCCTGCATTTTTTCCGCCAGGCCCAGGTGCTCACCAGCCTGATTCACCAATATCACATATTCCCGGCTCATCTCTCACCCCTCTGACGGCTAAAAGGTTATACTGCCCTGAAAACAAAGACAGGCCCTAACGGCCTGCCTTCCTGATAATTCGACGCGATCCGAGACGGTTATTTCGCTGAACGGGCCTGCGCTTCGGCGTTCAGATCATCCAGCTTAGCCGCCATCAGATTGCGACAGTGCTCTGACAGCTCGCGGACATCTTCTTTGGTCATGCCTTCCGTTGAGACAGGCGGCATCACTTCCACAATTACCACGCCGTTATTCCAACGGTTAAACTTCACCTTGTCGGTGGAGCTGCACACAATAGGCACCACAGGCACACCAGCCCCGATGGCAGCATGAAAAGCACCGGTTTTAAAAGGCAACAGACCCCGGCCACGAGAGCGGGTACCTTCCGGGAACATCCATACCGAGACCTTACGCTCTTTAATTTTAGCCACCACCTGACCGATAGTCCCCATTGCTTTACTGCGGTTGGCGCGATCAATCAGAATGTTGCCTGTCAGCCAATATAACTGACCAAATAACGGCATCCACAGCAGGCTTTTCTTGCCGACAGTCACTGTACGCGGCAGCACAGCACCTGAAATCGTAAACAGATCATAGTTATTCTGATGATTGCCAACATGCACGCTCGGACCCACTTCCCGCGCGGCGTCCGCAACCCGTAATTCCAGTTTAATGCCCAGAAAGCGGGCCATTTTCGCGAAATACAGCGCAATAGTGTGGACGTGTTTCGGGTTACGCGGGCTTAACAGGCAGTAACCACAGCCAAACACAAACATGACGATGGCAAACAGCGTAAGTGCCAACAGTCGTAATACAGCAATCATCAGATTCTCCTCAGCGTACAAGCGTGCGCTAGTATACTCAGTCAAAGGGAAATTACACCCTTATCACGGCTTTTTTGTTTGATCCTGACGCCATTTCCGTTCGGTAAAGCGCAAATAAAATAAGCCTCTGAACGAGGCTTATTTTGTCTAACACGCTGCGGTGAATGGCAATCAGCTGTCTTGATTATGATCAGGATAAGCAATTTCATAACTGGTGACCCGCTGCAGACCGCGAGGCAGCATAGCGCCTCTTCTGCCGCGCTCACCATAGAAATTCTCCAGATCCGAGACTTTCAGGCCCAGCTTACGTTTCCCTGCGTACAGGGTCAGTTCACTGCCTGCCGGTAAGACCAGCAAGTGAGACAGAAACTCTTCCCTGGCTTTGGCTCTGGCCGAAGGAATGTTGATAATCTTGTTGCCCTTGCCTTTACCCAGTTGCGGCAGATCCTGAATCGGGAAGATCAGCATGCGGCCTTCATTAGTAATCGCCAGCACCTGATCTTTGCTCAGATCTGAGATCGGCTGGGGCGGCATCACCTCACATTCCGCCGGAACGGACAACAAGGCCTTACCATTGCGGTTCTTGGAGATCATATCGCTGGCCTTGCAGACAAAGCCATAACCGGCATCAGAGGCCATCAGCCAGTATTGCTCTTCTTCAGACATCAGCACCTGACGCACGCTGCTGCCGGCCGTAATATTGAGACGGCCGGTCACAGGTTCACCCTGACTCCGCGCCGAGGGCAGTGTATGGGACTCCAGCGCATAGCTGCGGCCATCGCTGCCAATAAAGATCGCTGGCTGGTTACTCTTACCGCGGGCATGGCTCAGGTAACTGTCGCCAGACTTAAAGTTCAGGCTGCTCGGATCCACCTCATGCCCTTTGGCGTGGCGGATCCAGCCTTTGTCGGACAGCACCACAGTGATAGCTTCACTGGGCAGCAAGTCACGTTCAGTCATCGCCTTGGCTTCAGCACGCTCAACCAGCGGCGAACGGCGATCATCACCGTATGTCTCGGCATCGGCCAGAATTTCTTTCTTCAGCAAAGTGTTCATGCGTCGTTCAGAGCCCAGCAGCTGTTCCAGCTTCTCACGCTCTTTGCTCAGCTCATCCTGCTCGCCGCGGATCTTGATCTCTTCCAGCTTGGCTAACTGGCGTAATTTGATCTCAAGAATGGCTTCGGCCTGCGTCGCACTCAGCCCGAAGCGGCTGATCAGCTCAGCTTTCGGATCGTCTTCCGTGCGGATAATCTCAATCACTTCGTCGATATTGAGATAAGCCGCCAGTAAACCTTCGAGAATGTGCAGGCGCGCCAGCACTTTATCCAGACGGTGCTGCAAACGGCGGCGCACGGTTTCGCGGCGATACACCAGCCATTCTGACAAGATAGTTACCAGACCTTTCACCTGAGGACGGCCATCCAGCCCCAGCATGTTGAGGTTAACCCGGAAACTCTTTTCTAAATCTGTCGACGCAAAGAGGTGCTCCATCAGCTGCTCGGCGTCGATCCGGTTTGAACGCGGTACGATCACAATGCGGGTCGGGTTCTCGTGATCCGATTCATCACGCAAGTCTTCCACCAGCGGCAGCTTCTTCGCGCGCATCATGCCGGCAATCTGCTCCAGCAACTTAGAACCGGACACCTGATGCGGCAGAGCGGTGATAATGATTTCGCCGTTGTCCTTCGACCACACAGCACGCATCTTCACGCTGCCTTTACCGGTACGGTAAATTCTTTTCAGATCCTCGCTGGAAGAGGTGATTTCCGCTTCCGTCGGGTAATCCGGGCCTTTGACGAATTCCATCAAGGCATCCAGATCCGCCTGCGGATGCTCAATCAGATGCACCACGGCATTGGCCACTTCACGGGCGTTATGCGGCGGAATATCCGTCGCCATACCCACGGCAATGCCTGTCACCCCATTGAGTAAAATATGCGGCAGCCGGGCTGGCAGCATAGTCGGCTCTTTCATGGTGCCGTCAAAGTTCAGCCCCCATTCCACCGTGCCCTGGCCCAGCTCGCTCAGCAGGATTTCAGAAAAACGGGACAGACGCGATTCGGTGTAACGCATCGCAGCGAACGATTTCGGATCATCCGGGGCACCCCAGTTCCCCTGACCGTCTACCAGCGGGTAGCGGTATGAGAAGGGCTGCGCCATCAGTACCATGGCTTCGTAGCAGGCCGAGTCGCCGTGCGGGTGGTATTTACCCAGAACGTCACCGACAGTACGAGCCGATTTCTTATATTTGGCTGTGGCGCTCAGGCCCAGCTCTGACATAGCGTAAATAATCCGGCGTTGTACCGGTTTCAGGCCATCGCCGATAAACGGTAGGGCCCGGTCCATGATTACGTACATGGAGTAATTCAGATAGGCATCTTCAGTAAACTTGCGCAGCGGCAGCTGCTCGATACCTTCCATTGAGACATCAGTCATGGTGGCTAAATCCGTGTTGTCCTGATACCTGCCGGTCTGACCGGCAGGCGGAAATCATCAATTGGCGAGGCTCAGACTTCCACGTCGGCCAGATCACCCTTACTCTGCAGCCAGCTACGGCGGTCTTCAGCGCGCTTTTTACCCAGCAGCATATCCATCATCAGGATAGTCTGCTCGTCATCATCCACGGTCAGTTGCACCAAACGGCGCGTATTGGGATCCATAGTGGTTTCACGCAGCTGTAAGGGGTTCATCTCACCCAGACCTTTAAAGCGCTGCACATTCACTTTGCCGCGTTTGCCGCTGAGGCGATCGAGAATGCCTTCTTTCTCCGCCTCGTCCAGGGCGTAATACACTTCTTTCCCCAGATCGATACGGTACAAAGGCGGCATGGCGATATACACATGACCAGCTCGCACCAAGGCTTCAAAATGCTTCATGAACAGCGCACATAACAAGGTGGCGATATGCAGACCATCTGAGTCGGCGTCAGCCAGCACACAAATCTTACCGTAGCGCAGGCCGCTCAGATCATCACTGTCCGGGTCAATCCCCAGCGCCACTGAAATATCATGGACTTCCTGTGAGGCCAGTACCTGATCCGCCGACACTTCCCAGGTGTTCAAAATCTTACCGCGCAACGGCATGATCGCCTGAAACACACGATCACGAGCCTGTTTGGCGGAACCGCCTGCTGAGTCACCTTCCACCAGGAAAAGCTCGGTTCTATTGAGATCCTGCATCGAACAGTCGGCCAGTTTGCCCGGTAATGCCGGCCCGCTGGTGATTTTCTTACGCACCACTTTCTTGCTGGCACGCATCCGGCGATGGGCATTGGCAATACATAATTCCGCCAGCTGTTCGGCTATTTGCGGACGCTCATTGAGCCACAGGCTGAATGCATCTTTGACCACGCCCGAGACAAAGGCCGCACACTGGCGGGATGACAGGCGTTCTTTGGTCTGACCGGCAAACTGCGGATCCTGCATTTTCACCGACAGCACATAGGCACAGCGCTCCCAGATATCCTCAGCCGTCAGTTTCACACCGCGCGGCAGCAGATTACGAAATTCACAAAATTCCCGCATCGCATCCAGCAAGCCCTGACGCAGGCCGTTAACATGCGTACCGCCCTGCGCTGTTGGAATCAGGTTCACATAGCTTTCAGTGATTAATTCACCGCCTTCCGGCAACCAGACCACGGCCCAGTCTGCCGCTTCGGTCTGTCCGGTAAAGACACCCGTAAAGGGGGATTCAGGGAGCAGGGTATAGCCCTTGACACCTTCAAACAGGTAATCTTTCAGGCCATCTTCGTAGCACCAGCGTAGGGTTTCGTTGGCTAGTTTGTCAGTGAATACAATTTCCAGGCCAGGGCACAATACCGCCTTGGCTTTCAGCACGCTTTTCAGGCGGCTGACTGAAAACTTCGGGCTGTCGAAATACTTACCATCCGGCCAGAAATGAACACGCGTCCCCTTGGCGCGGCGGCCACAGGTATCAATGACTTCGAGTTCACTGACTTTATCGCCGTTTTCAAAAGCAATCTGATACACCTGTCCGTCACGCTTGACCGTGACTTCGACGCGCTTAGAGAGTGCATTCACTACGGAGATACCGACCCCGTGTAAACCGCCTGAGAATTGATAGTTTTTATTGGAGAATTTGCCGCCTGCGTGGAGTTTACACAGGATCAGCTCGACCCCGGATACCCCTTCTTCCGGGTGAATATCCACGGGCATACCCCGGCCGTCATCAATCACCTCAAGCGATTGATCATCGTGCAGGATCACTTCGACTTTCCTGGCATGGCCAGCCAGGGCTTCATCGACACTGTTGTCGATGACTTCCTGACCCAGGTGGTTTGGCCGCGCCGTGTCGGTATACATGCCAGGGCGACGTCGAACCGGCTCTAGGCCGTTCAGAACCTCAATGGCTCCAGCGTTATAGCTTTGGTCTGTCATAGATTCGGAAAGTTACGAGAAAATGTTGCCACAATAGTCAGTAACCTCAGCCTTGATGTCAAGCTGAGGCTAATACGAGTCAATAAACAATGCCATGCCCGAAAGCACGCTGCGAAACAGTTATAAACCTAAAAAGCGGACAATATCGGCGGGATAACGATTAAATCCAATGAAACTGTGATCGCCGTTCGGTTCTACCGTCTGACGACAGGCTGCATACTTTTCCACCGCCTGACGGTAGTCCAGCACTTCATCACCTTCCTGCTGCAACAACCACAGTAAATCCGGCTGATTCAGCTCTGGAATCTCCAGCACCTTCAGCTCATCCATATGAGGCGGCGACAAAGCGTACTTCTCTTGCGTATACGGGTTTACCTGCTCTCCCAGATAATCTGTCAGCAGCTCAAAAGGCTTCACGGCCGGATTGACCAGCACAGCAGGCAAATGATGCCGCTGGCTCAGCCAGGTGGCCAGATAGCCGCCCAGCGAGCTGCCGACCAGGCCAATGCGATACGCCGACTTTAAGTCAGTCACTAATGTATCAATAGCGTGCGCCGCCTGGCTCGGGTAAGACGGTAATTGTGGGATCTCGAGCCGGATATCAGGCCGGTTCGCCTGGCAGTATTGTGCCATCAGCCGGGCTTTCATCGATTGCGGCGAGCTATTAAAACCGTGCAGATAAAGCAGTAAAGATTCCATCAGTAACCTGCGGCGTCAAACTGCGGCGAGAAGGTGCGCTGGCGCACCCGTTCGACTTTGGTATCAATGTCACCGTTCGCTTGCAGACTCAGCCAACGCCATCCGGGGTTGGACTGATCCAGAGCAAAATCATTGGAGTCAGGTTTAAACTGAATACAGGTCGACGGCGTGGCCAGCACCCGAACTCCCTGATGCAGTACATCCAGTTCCTGATGGATATGTCCGCATAATACGGCTTTCACCTGAGGATACTCAGAGACCACTTGCCAAAAGGCCTGATGATTTTTCAGCTGATGCTGATCCAGCCAGCGGCTGCCGGCAGCCAGTGGATGATGGTGCAGCAGCACCAGTGCATGGCGGTCCGGGTGGGCAGCCAGAGCCTGATCAAGCATCTGAAGCTGCACCTGGCTTAATTCACCGTGTGGTACGCCCACCACCTGACTGTCGAGCAGAATCACCTGCCAGCGCTCACCGGCCAGTACCTGATCACAGGCCTTGATCTGCGGTGAGGGCAGCACGCTTTTCATGCTGGGTTGATAGTCGTGGTTACCGGGCAGCCAGAAACAGGGTTGCACCCAGCGTCCGATCCCATCGGCAAAGCGCTGATAAGAGGCTGGTGTGTGATCCTGCGAGATATCACCCGTTGCAATAATGGCATGAAACGGGCGTAGCTGAGCCGCCACTTCGTCGAGTACGGCATGAAAGCTGTCTTTTGTTGCCACGCCCAGCAGGCTGCCCTTGGCATCCGCAAACAAATGGGTGTCGGTCAGTTGCAGCAAAAGTACACTATCTGAATTATCCTGCGGCAGAGAATAGGTCTGCAAAACGTCAAAACCTTGTTGAATGAAATCGTTAATAAACCGATTGCTTACTGAGACCGTTCTTCAGGCAGTAAGCCAGCCAATCTCCCAAAAAGCGATTAACCTGATGTTTTTCATCTTTTTGGTGCATCCGCATATTGGGGTAATCATACCTTGGCTTCAAACGTGAAATCTGCTGAATAGAACACACTTCTGCCACCCTGGCGTCATGATAAAGCCGCACTTTAAAGGTGGGTACCAGGTATTCAGGCAAGCCTGTATCGGTTTCCATTTGCAGCTGAATCAGCGTGGTGTAACGGGTTGATTCCAATATCCTGAGCTTATAATCATGGCCGCCGACCTGATAGGCACACTCCTCCCCTACCGCTTCACTTTTTGGCAGTAATGGAAGCAACTTCGCATAGTTGGTTTCATATAAACGCATGATACCCGCGAGATCGACCGTGTACCTTCTGTTCACAACTTGTCCTTAACCCAATCGGCCTGCAGTTGGTGATAGTGTAATTGCAACCATTGTAGCGCAATGATGCTGGCCGCATTTTCTATTTTACCAGACACCACCCAATCATACGCTTCTTCACGGCTGACCACATGCACCTTGATATCCTCACCTTCATCTTCAAGCCCGTGAATACCGGATGCCAGGCGGCTATCGACACAACCGGCATAGACACTCAGGGTTTCCGAGCACCCGCCTGAGCTGGACAGATAGCGGGTAATATGGGCAAGTTGATCTACCTGGATGCCCGCTTCTTCCACCGCTTCCCGGCTGACCACCTCTTCCGCGTTTTCGCCAGGCTCAATGATTCCAGCCACAATTTCCAGCTGCCAGGGCTGGCAATCGCCAGCCAGGGCGCCAATTCGGAACTGCTCCACCAGTACCACCTGATCACGCACAGGATCGTACGGCAGCAAGGCCGCCGCATGGCCACGCTCCAGCAGTTCACGGGTCAGAGTCTGGCTCCAGCCGCCGGCAAACAAGCGATGGCGAAAACGGAATGCTTTCAGGCTGAAGAAACCCTGATAAAGCGTTTCTTCATGCTCCACTTCGACATCCATCGCGCCGAACGCTCCCGGGTTATTTCTGGACGAGTCAGACATCGGTAATCTCCATGTCATGGGCCTTTCACAATTATCGCTCAGGCTCACTTGGGGCCACAGTAAACCAAAACGGCATTTTTTCATTCATCGCTATTATGACGCAATGGCTGAGCTCAACTTTTTTAATAAATGTTGCAGTTATATTTAACTCAACTCAAAAATGAACACCCGTGATCTGGCGACTAATGTTAAACTGGTACAATATTACTTTCTTACAAGTAAATTTTTGCTGGTCAATGATGGGAATCAACCACTACCGTTGCGACACCTGTACAAAAAGATTGCAATTTCCTTCAATAAACAGCATGTTCTTTTGTTAAATTTGCACAAAAAAATCACAATTGATCAGTTTCAAGCAAGCTATCATCAGGTAAACTGAACATTGCACATTATTTTGTCAGGACCAGGAAAAAGCATTCATGAAAAAATTGCTTCCGCTTTATCTAGGCTTAGCACTGGGTAGCCTCAGCCCATTTGCCATGGCTGACGATCTTGCCGATATCTATGAACAAGCCAAACAGAACGACCCTCAGCTGCTACGGGCCGCGGCTGATAAAGATACCGCTTTCGAAGCGATTAATTCATCCCGCAGTACGCTATTGCCTCAAATCAATCTGACTGCCGGATTGCAGGCCTCCCGCCTGGACATCGATGATGAAGGATTTAACGGCGGTCTGAGTCTGAGTCAGTCGCTGTATAATCGCGCCAGCTGGGTCAACCTTGATATCAGCGAAAAACAAGCCCGTCAAAGCGATGCCAGCTATGCCGTGGCTCAGCAAAACCTGATTTTGCGTGTATCCACCGCCTACTTCTCAGTATTGCGTGCAATGGACGATTTAGAGTTCGTACGTGCCGAAAAAGCGGCCGTTGGCCGTCAGCTGGAGCAGACCAAACAGCGCTTTGAAGTCGGCTTGTCTGCCATCACTGACGTACACGATGCACAGGCTCAGTATGACAGCGTTCTGGCTGATGAAATCCTGAAAGAAAACGCCCTGACCAACAGCTATGAAGAACTGCGTGAAATCACGGGTCAGGCGCATAAAGATCTTTCTGTTCTGGATACCCAGCGCTTCTCCGCCAGCAGCCCGAACAATACTGTTCGCACCCTGCTTGAAAACGCAGAAAGCGAAAACCTGACACTGCTAAGTGCCCGTATTGCTCAGGACGTCTCGCGCGACCGTATTGCACTGGCTGAGTCAGGGCATTTGCCAACACTGAGCTTTGATGCCGGCTACAGCTACAACGACATGCAGCAAGGCCTGAGCAGCGATGAAGGAACCATTTCTGCAGGCATTAACCTGAATCTGCCGGTTTACACGGGTGGTCGGGTAACCTCTGAAGTGAAACAAGCCCAATACGCTTACGTCTCCTCCAGTGAGACTCTGGAAGAAACCTACCGCGGCGTAGTCAAGAATGTGCGGGCTTTCTATAACAACATCAACGCATCTATCGGCGCTCTGAAGGCTTACCAGCAGTCGGTGATCTCGGCCCGTTCAGCACTGGAAGCCACCGAAGCCGGTTTTGATGTCGGTACCCGTACTATTGTTGACGTTCTGGACGCAACCCGCCGTTTGTATGATGCCAACCGTCAGCTGGCTACTGCCCGCTACGATTACATTATCAGCCAGTTGCAGCTCAAGCAGGCTGTCGGTTCGCTCAATGAGCAGGACATTCTGGATGTCAACACAGGTCTTATCCCGGTCAAAAAATAAGATCGCAAAAAAAGACGCAATTATGCCCTGAAACAAAAAAAGCGCCTGCAATGGCGCTTTTTTTATAGGTTCGGCTCAAGTTTCAGTGCCATCGCCTCGGTAGCTGTGGCCTTGGTAACTGTGGTCTTGGTAACAATAGCCTCAGTCACAGTGGCCGCAGACACTCAATCGCTGTGCTGCGGCCTGCACCGAACAGCCTGTCAGCCTTTACCGCCGCGAATCGCTTCGATAATTTCTGTGGTTGAACAGCCGTCTTCAAAGTTCAGTACACGTACTGCACCGCCGTTGGCAATCACTTCCTGGCCACCGGCAATTTGCTCAGGTTTATAATCACCGCCTTTCACCAGCAGATCCGGCAGGATCTCGCTGATCAGGCGCTGAGGCGTATCTTCTTTGAACGGCACGACCCAGTCTACCGCAGCCAGACCGGCCAGTACGGCCATACGGCGATCTTCAGGGTTCACCGGACGTCCCGCCCCTTTCAGAGCCCGCACTGAACTGTCGGCATTCACCGCCACAATCAGGCGATCACCCAGCTTGGCGGCTTCATTCAGATAAGCCACGTGCCCGGCATGCAGGATGTCAAAGCAACCATTGGTCATCACCACTTTTTCGCCACGGGCCTTGGCCGCCAGTACCGCTTGTTTAAGCTGGCTTTCGGCCATCACCCCAAAACCACTGTCCTGACTGCCATGCACCGCATTGGTCAGCTCAATGGTCGACAGGGTTGAAGTACCCAGTTTACCAACCACTACGCCAGCGGCGGCATTGGCCAGCTTGCAGGCATCAGACAGGGATTTACCGGCCGACAGCGAAGCTGCCAGTACCGAAATCACTGTATCGCCGGCACCGGTGACATCGTACACCTCTTTGGCCTGTGTAGGCATGTGCAGCGGCTCCTGGCCTTTCTGCAGCAAGGTCATACCATGCTCGCTACGCGTGATCAGCAAGGCCTCCAGATCAAATTTCTCGATCAACGCCAGCCCTTTTTCCACCAGCTCTTCATCGGTTTTCGCTTTACCGGCAACCGCTTCGAATTCAGTCAGGTTGGGCGTTAGCATAGTCGCGCCGCGATAACGCTCGAAATCTGTCCCTTTCGGGTCGATCAGCACTGCCACACCGAAGCGGCGTCCCAGTTCGATCATTGCGCGGACATGTTCCAGCGCCCCTTTGGCATAATCGGACAGTATCATTGCTTTCACGTTCGGCAACGCCTGTTCAAGCCGTGGCAGAATCAGGTCGACATCCACATCGTGGAAACCTTCTTCAAAATCCAGGCGGATCAGTTGCTGCCCGCGGCTCATCACGCGCAGCTTAGTGATGGTGGGATAATCCGGCAGGGAGACAAAATCACAACGCACTTTGAGCGATGCCAACTTTTCATTGAGCGCCCGCGCAGCATCATCAATGCCTGTCAGGCCAACCAGGCGAGCGTGCCCGCCCAGGGCGGCAATGTTCATGGCTACGTTGGCAGCACCGCCGGGACGCTCTTCAATCTGGTCCACTTTCACAACGGGTACCGGCGCTTCCGGGGAAATCCGTCCAGTCGGGCCAGTCCAGTAGCGGTCCAGCATTACATCACCCACAACCAGCACACTGGCTTGGTCATAATCAGGCAGTGTCAGTTTCATTCTTCTCTCCGGAACGGTAAAAACAGCGGAATATTATCATAAAAGCCTGTACTGCATACAGGCAGGGCATGTCACTGGCATCGGGTTAACACTCAGGGGCTGCGTTGGGTTCTGGCCGAAAAATGGTTTGCCACAGTTGTGTCACCAGGTATCGCTCTGCCGTAAACTGGCTGTCATCGACATAGGCATCGTGACCGAGCAAATTCAGGCGGTGAATTTCATCACGCAGCGTGCAATATGCCTGAATCAGCGCCATCACCTGCTCCTCTTCCAGTACCCCTTTGGCTGCCATGGTTTCAAACAAGCGAATATTATCGGACCAGCGGGTTAATGCCGGCTGACCGGCGCAATGGCGTAACACCAGATACTGAGTGATAAATTCAATGTCCGTAATGCCGCCGGGATCCTGTTTCAGGCCAAACTGCCCCGGTTTTTTCGTGCCGAGGTGCTGGCGCATTTTCTCGCGCATCTCCATCACCTCCTTACGCAGCGCACCGGCGTCACGCGGGCGTGACAATATGTCGGCTCTGACCTGATCAAAACCGGCCCTGAGTACCGGATCGCCATACACTATACGCGCACGCACCAGCGCCTGATGCTCCCAGGTCCAGGCTTCCTGTGCCTGATAGGCCGCAAAGGCGTCCAGCGGGCTGACCAGCAACCCGGATGCGCCAGACGGACGCAAACGGACATCAACCTCATACAAGACGCCGGATGAGGTACGGGTAGAGAACAAGTGGACGATTCTCTGCGTCAGCCGCAGGTAGAACTGACGACCGTCAATGGCTTTATCGCCATTGGTGTACACCTCTGTCGGGCAGTCATGCAGGAAGACCAGATCCAGATCGGAACCGTAGCCCAGCTCCAGCCCCCCCAGCTTGCCGTAGCCGATCACACCAAAACCGGTACTGTTACGCTCAGCCAGATGTGACGGCTCACCATACTTAGCCACCATCTGTAACCAGGCCTGCTTGACTACAGCAGCGATAATCGCTTCCGCCAGATAGGTCAGGTGATCACTGACTTTCATCAGAGGCAGCACATCAGCAATGTCCGCCGCCGCAATACGCAGTAACTGCGCCTGCTTAAACTGGCGGATGGCTTCCATCTGCTGCTCCATGTCTTCTTCCGGGATTCGTGCCAGGTACTCTTGCAACTCAGACTGGTACTGATCCAGAGGCACAGGATTGTACAAGTGCTGAGGATCGAGTAATTCATCGAGCAGAATGGGATACTGAGCCAGCTGCTCTGCCACCATAGAGCTGGCCGCACAGAGCCTAACCAGGTGATCCAGCGCGCCGGGATGTTCGCTCAGCAATTCCAGATAGGTGGTCCGGGTGGCAATGCGGACAATCAGGCGGGAGACACGATCCAGCACCACAGGTGCATCTGCACGGGTGACAATACGCACCAGCACTTCGGGCATCAGACGGGCCAGTACTTCACGGCCTCTCGGCCCTATAGTGCGCTTGGCCAGCTCCGCTTTCATATGGCTCAGCACTTCAGCCTGACGGGCGGCATCCGGGGCGGCCACATCATTCAGAATCGCTGTTACCAGCTCTTCATCCTCAATCATGGTCCACATTTCATGATAAGGCTGCGCCGCAGCGTCATGACTGTCTTCCTCATCGGCCCCGATAATCTCGTCGAACACTTGATGGATCTCAGCCATGTGCTGCTGAATCTGCTGTTGCAGTCCGTGCCAGTCGGTGCATCCCATCGCGGTGGCGAGCCGTATTCTGTCCAGCTCGGTATCCGGCAGAGTCTGCGTCTGTTTGTCATTGATGGCCTGTAACAGGTTTTCCAGACGGCGCAAAAAAGCATACCCCTGCTCCAGATGCTGTACCTGCTCTGCCGGCAATAACCCCAGAGCATTGACGGCATCCAGCGTTTCCCGCAGGCCACGGTGCCGCAGGCTGGGCTCTCGCCCGCCACGGATTAACTGGAAAGATTGTGCGATAAATTCGACTTCGCGGATCCCGCCCGCGCCGAGTTTGATGTTATTGCTCAGACCGCGACGGCGAACCTCTGAGCTGATCATGGATTTCATCCGGCGCAGTGACTGTATCGCACTGAAATCAATATAGCGGCGAAAGACAAAAGGACGCAGCATCTGCCGCAGAGCCTGATAATGGCCAGCGCTTTCGTTGCCCATGACTTTGGCTTTAATCATGGCGTATCGTTCCCACTCCCTGCCCTGTTCCTGATAGTAATCTTCCAGTGCGGCGTAGCTCATGACCAGAGGGCCACTGTCGCCAAACGGACGCAGACGCATGTCAACCCGATAGCAAAAGCCGTCAACTGTCTGTTGATCCAGCGCCTTGATCAGTCTTTGTCCCAGACGGGTAAAAAACTGGGCGTTGGCAATGCTGCGCCGTCCGCCCTGAGTTTCGCCGTTTTCCGGATAAGTAAAAATCAAATCGATATCTGAAGAGAAATTCAGCTCACCGCCACCCAGTTTACCCATGCCCAGGATCAGCATAGGCTGGGGCTCACCGTCAGCATTGACTGGGGTGCCATATTCTTGGCAACACTGCGCGTAAAGCCAGTTATAAGCTTCCATGATCAGCGCTTCGGCAAGGCAGGACAGGTGCGACAAGCTTTGGCTCAGGGTGGCGCGGCCGGTAAAATCGCGCCAGGCAATCCACACCATTTCACGGCGACGAAAGGCGCGCAGCTCCCTTAACAACACGGTTTCGTCAACCACTGCTGACAGGGCTTCCCTGAGCTCAGAACGGTATTGCTCGGCGCGCTCCCCGACAGTCAGGGCTTGGGACAGCCAGGACAGTAAATCACCATCCTGCACCAGAGAGGTCTGTATGAAATCACTGAGACCGAGCACGGCACTCAGTTCGTCGTTCAAATCCGATGGCCACTGGGCCAATGCATTCGGGTGAGCCTGCTGCAACTTTTCCAGAGCCTGTTCAGCAGCGTGTTGCAAGAGTGCGTGTGTCATATCAATTCCTTGGCAATCAGTCGGGGCTGTCCGCCCAGCATCGCAGTCAACCACCCGAGCCTGGTCAGGTTTCTCAGGTATAAGCAATAAGATAACGGATTACGACAACAACGCCCACCTGTCGGTGGGCGTGTGAGTCTAAAAATGGCGCGAAGAACAGTCTGGGATCTGTCAGATGCGGAAGGCCTGAATTTTCTGTTCCAAATCGGCTGACTGGCCTTTCATCGTATCCGCCGTTTCTGTCAGTTCAGTGACTACCACCACAGAAGCTTCCACTAATTCCCTTACATTATTCAGATTTTGGTTCATCTCTTCCGCCACCGCGCTTTGCTGTTCAGAGGCAGTCGCAATCTGGAAGTTCATGTCATTGATGCGCTGAACCTGCTGGACAATCTTATCCAGCTCCCCGCCTGCGCTGGTCACCAGATCCACCCCTTCAGCGGCCTCAACCACACTTTGCTCCATCAGACCAACAGCCTGCTTGGCACTGTCTTGCAGCTGACCAATCATGTCCTGAATTTCGACAGTGGCCACCTGGGTACGTTGCGCCAGGTTACGCACTTCATCGGCCACCACGGCAAATCCTCGCCCGGCATCACCGGCCCGTGCGGCTTCAATGGCGGCATTGAGTGCCAGCAGGTTAGTTTGCTCGGAAATACCCTGAATGGTGACAATCACGCTGCCAATTTTTTCAACCCGGCTTTCAACCTGAGTCACAGCCTCAGCAGAGGCACGGATATCGGTGGACAGCTGATCTATGGTGGCGATCGTTTTCACCACAAATTCCTGCCCCTGATGGGCCTGTTTCGCCGTCCCCTCGGTGGCACCGGAGGCTTCACGTGCATGCTCGGCCACGGTTTGCACCGTAGAGGTCATTTCGCTCATGGCAGAAGCCAGCTGGTCAATCTCATGAAACTCTTCCTGCGCCGACTCTTTGGTTTCCTGCATGCTCATTGACATCACATCCGCCAGCTCATGCAGTTCACCCGAAACACTGCGTTGATTCTGAATCACCTCTTTGAGCTGAATGCGGGTACGTTCCAGCTCGCGCGCCAAATCCCCGTATTCATCCTGACAATTCATCACTATTGGCTGAGAAAGATCACGGTTGGCCAGACGCTTAATGGCATCGGCCAGATAGCCGGTCTGACGCAGCATCAGGCTGGCAGCCCCTAACAGCAACACCATAAAAGCCAGGATCATCAAGGCCGTCTGCCAGGCTATCTGCACCATATAGGCACTGTAGTAACTGTCCGCATAATCGGCAGACTGTGAAGCGATCACTAACCAGTGAGCGCTGCCGACCAGAGGCACGGCAAATTCAAATCGCTTGCCGCCATCCAGGGTAAGTGCGCGCTCACTGCTTAACTGAGACAGCACAGCACCGAGCGGCTGGCCATCTTCGGCAGAGCGGCTCAGCGCCTTGATCTGCTCAGCATCCGGATGACCCAGCACCCGGCCGTTTTCTGTGTTAACCAGATAGTAATACGCACCGTCCACACTTTTTTGCGCCTGTACCGCAGCCAGAGCCATCGCCTGTCCCTGCTCCCCCTGAGACAAGAGGCTGCTAAACATAGCCGCTTGTTTTTGTGCCTGCTCTCTGACTTGCTCTTTCTGAATATCAATGACTGACTGATAGAAAATACTGGCGTCCCACAATTGTTTCCCTACCAGTAATAAGGTACTGAATACCATCAGTACGATGAGTTTGGGCACTAACCTGATATTACTCAGCCCTTTTTCCCAGGGTTTGAAAGCCATGTCAGCCATAATTATTATCTCTCCTTTGTCCTAGGATCTGTTGATCCTAAAGCGGTTCAGTCCTCGAACGCTTCGAATCATCGGCCTGGCTGCAAGGAGCCAGTATTGAATAAGTTATCTGCAAACTGACAAAAACGCCGTCTGCGCTCAGAACAGGCTTGCAATTGACTCAACAACACCAGTAAATTCAACTTGCCAGCGGTACCGAGTATCATATATGTCTGTATTAAATATCTGAAATTGAATGATGAAAAAGATCGATGGTGTCAAACATGAACTGAATCCCATGAGTCTGGTGGCACTCGTATTGTCATTCGTGTCACTGGCTCTGGTCACCAGCCTGTTCTTTATTCCGCGTGAAGACAGGGTCTATTCACTGTTTATCACCATAGATACGCTAATCTGTCTGGTTTTCTGGCTCCAGCTCACCGGTGATCTGCTGCGAAGCCAGAACAAAAAAGCCTTCCTGAAAACACACTGGCCCGATTACCTTGCCAGCATACCTATCATCGAGCCGTTACGCTTTATGCGCCTGGTGCAGATCTTCCGGGTGTTACGTCTGATTCGCTCCGGCCAGCAGCTTTTGCAGCATATTCTGGATTACCGGCGCGAAGCCACCATAGCCACTATTGTTTTGCTTCTCACTGTACTGGTTACCGTCGGCTCCTCCTTGATCCTTATCATTGAAAGCCACGATCCCAATGCCAATATTCACTCGGCCGATGATGCTATCTGGTGGGTCTTTGTCACTATCTCCACTGTGGGCTACGGGGATCACTATCCGGTGACGACACTGGGTAAAATACTGGCAACCGTGATTATTACCTGCGGTGTTGGCCTGTTCGGTATGGTGGCAGGTTTGATCAGCTCGTTTGTGTCAGACCCCGACAGACACAAGCCCGCCATCCACCACCATGATCAAAAGCACTGGGACAAAATTCTTGATAACCAGAATCTGTTGCTCAAGCGTATTGATGATCTTGAGCAGCGACTGACTGAATCGACTCAGCACAGCGGAAAAGAAAACGAAAAATAACACAGCCACCAAAGGCAGTGGTTGAGGGGAAACAACAAAAAACGCCTTCTGAGTCAGAAGGCGTTAACGGCGGCAATGGCGTATGGGATAAAGATTATGGCCAGTAAGCCGGCTGTGCCAGACCTATCTGGCGGCTTTGATCCATCGCATGCAGCAGGGAGTCTTCCTTGCGGTGCAGCCATTTATCGATCTGCTTGCGATCTTCTTCATCTTCGTAGTCAGGCTGAAGGGAGCGAATCGGCTCAAGCTGACGCAAGTCTTCCATGCCCTGCAGAATATCCAGCCACGGGCTGCGGAACACTTCGCGGCGCTCATCTTCATATAAAGAAGCAAAACACAGGCCGCCCACCAGGTTACGCAGCAGTCTTGCCTGCTGGTCGAGATAATCTGCCCGGCTGAGCGCACGCTTCTCACTGAAGGCCTCTGCCAGCTCTTCCCAGGCTTTCGACAAGGCCGAATCGGCAAATGACTTCGCCGATGCCGCCAGCCGCTCTCTGGCTTTTTCGTCCAGGAAAGGTTGCCATCCGCGGCTCAGCAGCCAGCTGCTCAGGTTAAGCAGCAAATTACAGTAACGCGCCGATTTGAACAGACGCAGAATATCATCCGGCTCCGGCAGTTCTTCCTGACGTTCTTTGAGCTGTTTGACCAGAGATTTTCTGGCATTGAGCTTTTTCAGCGCATGGCCTTTTTCGGCCAGCCAGCGTTGTATCGCGTCCGCTTCTTGCAGCCAGATCAGCTCACCTTCAAGCCAGGTCAGTTCCTGACGAAGCTGCGCGCTGGCCCGGCGAGGTATCATGCTGCCATACACAACCAGGGTCTGGCGGATCAGGGAAATCGAATGGCTGATCTCAGTCAGTGCCGGCAATGCCTGACGCTCAACATAGATCTGCTCGTGATAATGCCAGTGCGCCAGCGCATGCTCCATGGCAATCACTAACGCATTTTCTGATGAGACATCCGCAGCAAGAGGCACATAAGATAGAGGCAACACGTCATCCCCCTGATGCCCGGCAGCAAGACGATAGCCTCTTGCCGCTTTACTCAGGTTCCCCAGACGCATACCACCTTCTTCACACAGTTCGCGAGCCAGAGTGAACAAGGCATCGGTCTGGCCGGATTTCAGCTCCAGTTCCACTTCGCATATCGGCTCACTGCTGTCATTGGCACGCACTTCACCCTGATCGAATGCTAGTTCGATCTGGCTGCCATCCGGCATAGCAATCAACCACTGCTGGCGTTCAAAGTCGGTAGAGAATAAAGGCGAGATTTGGCTGGAAATAGCCGCAATATCAAAGTGCTCAGGCCAGGCATCGCTCGGATGTAAGGCTAAATCCGGTTGCGGGCCGTTGAGTTCAGCATTGTATTCGGGGCGCTGATGCAGTCCTGCAACAACACGTCCGGCTGTCTTAAGGGTCTGAATATAAACATCATCAATGCGGCGAACCCGCAAGCCGATGTCGTGCTGACGAAGAATTTGCTCAGGGGTATCAAAGTAAATGTTACCCAGTCGTTTACTGCTTTGCTGCAAGATTTTGGCTTGAGCAATCTTCCGCAATAACTGACCCGAAAAATCCGCTGAGACGAAAAACTTCAGTTCTATCTCGGTTTCCATAATTGTCCCTATAAACGGTAGCCAGCCAAGGATATTGGCTAATCCGGCCTGTAGCAAGCAAGAAATCTCCAGAAATAGGCGTACAAAATGTGTTTCCCTGTACTAAGTTATACGTTAACATGCGCGCCATAGGGCCTGTTGACCTTTGGACTATTTGCTCTAACCAGTGCTGAAAAAGCGCTAATCAAGGCACGAATCATGGAGTTTAGTGCGCTAAATAAATGATGAGTAACGCAGAGAAGCGCTTGTTCTCCTCAACCTGATGGGGCGGTGGGGACAATTCTGGCTTGTGACGTTACCCTCTTTCTCTAGCTCTCTTTCCGCCATACCATTCCTGCCTTTTTAAAGCATAGAACTCGCCTCTTTTCGGGTCGATACTCCAAAGGCAACAGGCTCTGATCCATCGCTCAAGATTTCGCCTTTATTACAGGTATCTTTAGGTTGATCGGCTATGCCAGTGAATACAATTATGGGGCTCTTTGCTAAATCCCCAATCAAACCATTGCAACGCCATGTCACTCGTGTGAATGAATGTTGTGAACTGCTTGTTCCGTTTTTCGAGGCGTGTCACGCCAAAGATTGGGAAAAAGCCGGACAGTATCGTGAACAGATTTCGCAGCTTGAAAAAGATGCGGATGTGCTCAAACGTGAAATCCGTCTCAAGCTTCCTCGTGGTCTTTTCATGCCAGTCGACCGGACTGACATGCTGGATCTCCTCACTCAGCAGGACAAACTCGCAAATCTGGCCAAAGATATTGCAGGTCGTGTCTACGGACGTCAGTTAGACATCCCTGAGCACTTTTATCCAGACTTTCTTGCCTACGTTCAACGCTGCCTTGATGCTGCCAATCAGGCCAGCCGTGTCATCCATGAACTGGATGAACTGCTGGAAACCGGCTTTAAGGGCCGTGAAGTTACCCTGGTAGCAGAAATGATCAATCAGCTTGACGTTATCGAAGATGATACCGACAGCATGCAGGTTATCCTGCGCCAGCAACTACGTAAGGTCGAAGACCAGTACAATCCAGTCGATGTGATGTTTATGTATAAGATCTTCGAATGGATTGGCGGTATCGCCGACCAGGCTCAGCGTGTCGGTTCACGACTCGAAATCATGCTATCCCGCTCATAACGAGCAAGGTAAATACAACAAGGTTTTACAATGGAAATCCTGGCTAATTATGGCACCATGATCATCATGGTGGCGGCCCTCTTTGGCTTTCTAATGGCTATTGGTATTGGTGCCAATGATGTGGCTAACGCAATGGGTACCTCTGTAGGTTCCAAGGCGCTGACAGTCAAACAGGCTATTATCATCGCCATGATCTTTGAATTTGCCGGCGCCTATCTGGCCGGTGGCGAAGTCACAGACACCATACGTAAAGGGGTAATTGACACCTCTTACTACGTAAATCAGCCTGAAGTACTGGTTTACGGCATGATGGCATCGTTGCTGGCGGCAGGTTCATGGCTATTGCTGGCGTCCTACATGGGATGGCCTGTCTCCACTACGCACTCCATCATAGGTGCCATCATAGGTTTTGCCTGCGTATCTGTCGGTACGGAAGCCGTTGATTGGGGCTCAGTGCAGGGCATAGTGGGCAGCTGGATTATTACGCCACTGATCTCTGGTATCTTTGCCTATGTCATCTTTATCAGTGCACAAAGGCTGATATTTGATACCGATACCCCGCTCATCAACGCCAAGCGCTTTGTCCCTGTCTATATGTTCCTTACCACTATGGTCATCGCACTGGTGACTATCAAGAAAGGTCTGAAACATGTTGGCCTGCACTTGTCGACAGGTGAAGCCTGGCTGGCTTCGATCGCGGTTTCACTGATCGTGATGGGATTTGGCTATCTCTATATCCGTCGCAACTATGCCGATGCCGAACAGACTGTTGGCCATAACGGCTATGCGGGCGTTGAGCGCGTATTCAGCCTGCTGATGGTGGTCACCGCTTGTGCGATGGCATTTGCACACGGCTCCAACGATGTGGCTAACGCCATTGGCCCATTGTCTGCTGTGGTATCGACGGTTGAACACATGGGTGAGCTGTCCGAGAAAACCGCCATTGCCTGGTGGATTCTGCCGCTGGGTGGTTTGGGTATAGTCGTGGGTCTGGCGACCATGGGTCACAAAGTCATGGCGACTGTGGGTACAGGTATTACCGAGCTGACACCGAGTCGCGGCTTTGCAGCACAGCTGGCTACCGCGTCGACCGTCGTACTGGCGTCGGGCACAGGTTTGCCTATCTCTACCACGCAAACACTGGTAGGTGCGGTACTGGGTGTAGGCTTTGCCCGCGGTATTGCCGCCCTGAACATGGGTGTTGTTCGTAACATCGTGGCGTCTTGGATCGTTACCCTGCCAGCAGGTGCCCTGTTAGCAGTCATTTTCTTCTATGTAATGCAAGCGGCTTTTGGCTGATTTTTGTCAGTCTTCCGTAAACTTTACAAAAAAGTAGCACAAGGTCAAAAGAGGGAGGCTATGCCTCCCTCTCCTCTTGCGCCATCGCCGCAAAATTCTTAGTATCTGTGCTCCATCGATTAATCAAGCTCCTTCAAGGATCCCAGAGTGAAGCAACTTATCCGCTTAGTTTTTGCCGCTATCACCGTTCTGATGACAGCTCAGGTACACGCTCAGCAGGTGCGTTACATCTCCGATGACCTGTTTACTTACATGCATCGCGGGCCAAGTACGCAATTCAAAATTATGGGCAGCGTAGACGCTGGCACAAAAGTAACCCTGTTGGAAGTCAACAAAGAATCGGGTTTCGCTAAGGTGGTTGACGACCGTGGCCGCACAGGCTGGGTCAAGAGTGATTTCATTTCTAACCAGGTTGGCCTGAAAGAACGCCTGCCAAAATTAGAAAAAGAACTGACTGAAGTGAAAAAAGCACTGGCCAACGCCAAGCAGTCCAGCGATGAGCGCAATGCGACTCTTCAGTCATCACTGGAGAACCGCACTGAGCAGATCACCGACCTGGAAGAGCGAAACATCAAGCTGAATGATCAGCTGTCGACTTCCCAGTCTGAAATCCGCGAACTGCGCGCTAAACTGGATACCCAGGCAGACGATCTGCTGATGAGATGGTTTACCTACGGCGGCATGGTCGCAGGCGGAGGACTGCTGTTTGGTCTGGTACTGCCGCACCTGATCCCACGCCGCAAGAAGCGTAATAATGGCTGGGCCTGATGGCCAGGCCATGCGCCAATAGCCGTTCCAAAGACAAAAAAGGCAGCTGAGCTGCCTTTTTTGTTTCCGTCTGCCACACTTTCCGGCTGAAGCCGATAGTGAGCCTTACCCTGACGGCCACTGCGACAATGCTGCCATTTCAAACCGGATATGCTCAAAATCCAGAATCACCTTACGCGGCTCAATCTTCTCCAGCGTCACGCCAGGAGCAACCTCATCCCCTTCGTAAGCATCACGGTTGTTCACCTTAACCCAGCGACTGTCCGCACTGGATGAGTAGATATGAGTCTGCAGGTTGATGGCCGGTAAACGCGCCTGAACGCCCTGAGGCAAGTCTGCCAGCGTCATGACATTTTCTGCTACGTAGGGTTTTTGTTTCACAACCGCTGCGGTGACCGTTCTGGGATCCACCAAGGCCGGTGTATCGGCCTGATCGGTGGCAGCAATTGCCTGATGCAGCCGATTGGCCAGCTCAGGCGACAAGCCCGACAAATCCAGTTTATCCAAATCCAGAAAGTTCATCTGGCTGTCACTGGCTGCGGTGTCCATTGCTGCTGTGTCCATGGCAGCAGTATTACCGGCAGCTGTGCCAAAGGGCTGTTCACCAGAAGAGGAGTTTAACGGCCGCCAGACCTCAGAAGCACTGCGTTCTGCATTACTGTATAAGGGCAAACCCGGTGCCGGCAAGGCCTCGGTAGTTATCCTGGGTAACGGCAAAAACGACATAGGGTGTCCGCCAATAACAGTATCACCATCGGTGCGGTACTCTTGATGCAATGTCGGCCCGGGCAGCGACAATGCAGTGTCCAGTACCATCAGCGTCATCGGCCCGGCAATGCCGTCGGCATACAAGCCCTGAGCCTGTTGAAAACGACGTAACTTATCCAGCACACTTTGATCAAAGTCTCTGCTGGCCACGCCCGGCTCACCCAGTAAACGGTTAAGCTGCTGATCCAGCCAGGCCACCCGGCTACCTTGCTGACCATAACGGATGCTGGTGCTCTCCCCCATCGGCGGACGCCACATCAGGGTATAATCTTGCTGCCAGTGCGCCTGCAGCCACTCCCGGCTCACTCTGAGCCGCTCTCCGCCCAGCATCAGCTCGGCTTCGCCCGGCCAGAGCGCGTACAGTACCGCATAAAAGCTGTCGCCATCGTCATTGGTCAGAGGCAGGATGGCTGGACGATTGATCAGGCTGAGCTGTGCAAGATCGCCTTTGCTTTGCTGACAGGTCAGACCGATACGCGTACTGCTGAGACAGTTTGCCTGACTGGGCGAGACTTCATAGCCCCACAGCTGGTACAGGGTCTGCATGGCTTGTCTTTCCGTCGGCTGCAGAGCCAGCACAGCTTGCCAGCGTTTTTCCAGTGCCGTCAGCGACTGGGCTTGGTCCGTTTCAGGAGAATGACCCGAAGCAGCAGGCGCTGACACCACAGCCGTTTCCTGCACGACTGCACCCAGCTTATTTTCTGCTACCCAGCCACCGCCCCAGTAGCCCGCCGCAATTAATGCCGGAGCCAGCACAACGGCAATCGCCCAGCCCAACCGTTTACGCGTCTGGCCCGCGGCCGGTACAGGTTGTGCGACCGCCCATCCCAGCGCCAGTTCACTGGCCTGCCTGATGTGCTCAGGGTTGATCTGATATCGGCTGTCCCGGCAGGCAAGCTGCAAGGCTTTATCACACACCAGGTTGATCTGGCGCGGAATGCCGCCGCATACCCGGGCCAGCGTCTTCAGTGCCTGAGGAGAGAAAATCTGGTGAGCGCAACCAACCTGATCAAGACGAAAACGGACGTAAGCTGCCACTTCTACTTCGGTTAAGGGTAACAAGTGATAGCGTGAGGTAATGCGCTGAGCCAGCTGACGCAATCCCGGCTGCTGCAGTAACTGCTGCAGTTCAGGCTGGCCAGCCAGTACCACTTTCAGCAGTTTACGCTGATCATTTTCCAGGTTGGTCAGCAAACGCAGCTGCTCCAGTACATCCGGCAGCAGATGCTGCGCTTCATCGACCAGTAAAAGGGTATGGCGGCCAGCCTGATCATTGGCTTTAAGGTGGCCGTACAGTCTGTCGGTCAAAATCTTATAGCTGTCTTGCGGTGACGCCTGCAGCCCTAGCTCATCGCAAATGCTTTCCAGCAACTCATGGGCCGATAACGCCGGGTTCAGTACCACAGCAACTTGGGTTTCCTCGCCCAGCTTGGATAACAAGGCGCGCAGCACTGTGGTTTTGCCGGTACCGACTTCGCCGGTGAGCAGCCCAAACCCCCCGCCATCAGTCAGTCCGGCAAGCATGTGATTAAGCGCTTCACGGTGGCGATCGCTGAGATAAAGAAATCGTGCGCTGGGCACAATCGAAAACGGGGCTTCGGTCAGGCCAAAAAATGCCTTGTACATGTCTTCGTCCGGGATGAAGTAAAATAACTGAGATACATTAGCGTTCGTGACACCGATTGTATACCCTTCGGGGGCAAGACTGACAAAAGACGAGGAGAGAAAAGTGGATATTTATCTGGTTGGCGGCGCGGTACGGGATCGGCTGCTGGGATTACCCGTCAAAGACAAAGACTGGGTGGTCGTCGGCACCACGCCTCAGCACATGCTGGATCAAGGGTTCAGCCAGGTAGGTAGCGATTTTCCTGTCTTTCTGCACCCCAAAACCAAAGAAGAATATGCCCTGGCCCGTACCGAACGAAAATCGGGCAAAGGCTATACCGGCTTTGAATGCTACGCCGCGCCGGATGTGACACTGGAGCAGGATCTGATGCGGCGGGATCTGACCATCAACGCCATTGCCGAGTCGCAGGATGGCACCTTGTTCGACCCTTATCAGGGCCAGCAGGATATAGAAAAGCGTCAGTTGCGCCATGTATCGCAGGCTTTTGTTGAAGATCCGCTGCGTGTCTTGCGGGTCGCCCGCTTCGCTGCCCGTTTTGCCCCGCAGGGCTTCACCGTTGCACCGGAAACGCTGGCTCTGATGCAGGAGATGGTAGCTGACGGTGAGCTGGAAGCCCTGACGCCCGAGCGTGTGTGGCAGGAATGGGAGCGTGCCCTGCATACCGAGCGCCCGGATATCTTCCTGACCGTGCTGCGCCAGTGCGGCGCACTGGGCATCGTAATGCCAGAGATCGACGCGCTGTTTGGTGTTCCGCAGCCCGAGAAGTGGCACCCGGAAATCGATACCGGTATCCATACCCTGATGGTGTCCTATCAGGCGGCACTGCTGAGTGACGATCCTGTGATCCGCTTTAGTGCCCAGGTGCATGATCTGGGTAAAGCCTTGTCGCCCAAAGCTGAACTGCCCAGCCATAAACTGCACTGCCAGCTGGGGATGGATGTGATCCGCCAGCTGTGCCAGCGCCTGAGAGTGCCGAACCATTATCGCGATACCGCGCTCATGGTCTGCGCTCAGCACACCAAAGTACACCGCGCGCAAGAGATGCGCCCCGCCACTTTTATCAGACTCTTTGATCAGATAGACGCCTGGCGAAAGCCGGAGCGTGTTGAACAGCTAGCCATTTGCTGCCGGGCGGATATTCGCGGCCGGACCGGGTTTGAAGACGACCCCTACCCGCAGGCCGATATTCTGCAGGATGTCTTCGCGGCCGTACAGACCGTCGAAGTAAAACCCATCATTGAGGCGGGCTACCAGGGCGCAGCCATCAAGGAACAACTGGCTATCCGCCGCGCCGAGGCAGCGGCGCAGGTGCTGGGGCGTTAAAAAATAGCTTATCACCTCAGCACACAGCCTCTGTGCATAATCTCAACACACAAGCTCAGGGCACAATCTCAGCGCATAAGAAAGCCGGAGCAAAGTCCGGCTTCCTTTCATTTCGCTCTGGCTGAATTACTGCTGGCTCAGCAGTAACGCGATCAGGCCAAAGCCCAGCAGCAGCCGGTAAATCACAAATGGCAGCATACCAACGCGCGTTACCAGCTTCAGGAACACATGAATACAGGCATAAGCACTGATGAAAGACACCGCCAGACCTATCCCTAAGCCGCCAAAATCAATCGGGGCATTGCTCTCAACCAGCTTGGTCCCCAGATACGTGCCGGCCAGCAGAATAATAGGGATCGACATCAGAAACGAAAAACGGGCAGCGGCTTCGCGGGTAAAACCCAGATAGAGTGCTGCTGTCATGGTCGCGCCTGAACGTGAGGTACCGGGAATCATGGCCGCCGCCTGCGCCAGGCCAATAAACAGTGAGCGCTTGGCGTTGGCATCATACTCATCGCGGGTTTGATTCGCACGGCGATCTACCCACCACAACAGCAGACCAAACACTATGGTGGTGACCGCAATTACCCAGGCAGAGCGCAGATACACTTCAATGATATCGGCCATAAAGAAACCGAACACACAGGCCGGAATGGTCGCCAGCACTATCATCCAGGCCAGACTGGCTTCACGGCAGCGGTGGCCTTTGAAGATAGATGCCAACCAGGCCGCCAGCAAAGACACCACTTCTTTGCGAAAATACATCACAACCGCCGCCAGCGTACCCACATGCACAGCAACATCAAAAGCCAGACCCTGATCTGCCCAGCCAAATACCTGCGATGGCAGGATCAGATGCGCCGAACTGGAAATCGGCAAAAATTCAGTCAGCCCCTGGATCAATGCCAACATGAACGCTTCAAAATGACTCATTGTTTACCTTTAACTCTTCGAAAACATAATACGAGAAAGTGTATCGCCAATGGATTGACCTCTGGTTTCCCTGACAGTTCAGTGCATTGCTGTCAAACTGTGTCAAAATGCAGCGCGACCGGCCTTAATACCTGCTGCTTGTCGAATGCCTGCCAGATTTGCGCCACAGTGCGTCCATCTCCCGGTATCACCAGCAGCGGGCTCAGCTCATACAGCGGCAGTAAAACGAAAGCAAACTTGTAGATATCCGCTCGCGGCAGCGCAGGCGCTTCAGGGCTGATCCGATCGCCGAACAGCAACAGATCCAAATCCAGCGTTCTGTTCTGATTCTTCACCGCATCCGGCTGACGGCCATACTGCACTTCCAGATCTTTCAGCCTGTGTTGCAGGGCATTCAGCGACAAATCTGTCTCCAGAGCCACCACACCATTGAAAAAAACGGGACCGTCAAAACCGACAGGTTCCGCTTCAAAAATACGGGAAACGCGACACTGGGATCCTAACTGCTTCAGCTCAGCCACCGCCGCACGCACATAGTGCTCACGATCGATATTACTGCCGATGCTGATGTAAACCTTAGTCACGGCGTCCCCGCTGAATCACCACACCAACACCGCGCGCATTCGGCACTGCGCCCGGCTTGGTCACTGTCACTTTGATCCAGGGTACGTTGAAACGTGTCATGATCAGGCTGGCAACTTCCTCTGCCACCCGCTCGACCAGCAGAAAGCGGCCCTGCTCCACAAATTCGGTGACTGTCTGGCTGACGGCGGCATAATCGAGCGCCAGCGACACATCATCGGCCAGAGCGGCCGGCTGGTTGTCATGGGCCATTTCCAGGTCCAGCACCAGTTTCTGCTTAATTTCCTGCTCCCAGTCATACACCCCGATAGAGGCGATAACGTCAAGATGTTCGATAAATACTGAATCCATGTTCCATCGCTAATTTTGTGTAGAGGTCGGATACCCAATGTGAGCAAAAGTGCGTATTATCGGGACGAGTTCATCATATTGATGACAGAAAACAGGCTCCCAGCGTTTCAAACACGCCAGCCTCCTGAAAGTGGATGAACTATACCACAGCTGTTATGCATAATGTCATCAGACGTGGGCGCTGAGTAATCACATTTTTACCACTTTCATGACGACCAAAAAGGCCGTGGCGTACAGGCTCATAAACACCCGCTCCCCGGATGACAACAACGTCAGGGGCTTACTGGAGATGCTATGACACCATTGGTGCTGCTGATCATTATCGCTGCTTACCTGCTGGGCTCTGTGTCCAGTGCGGTGCTGATTTGCCGTCTGTTCCGCCTGCCAGATCCAAGAGACAGCGGTTCGGGTAATCCGGGGGCAACCAATGTCCTGCGTATCGGCGGCCGGGGTGCCGCGGCACTGGTGCTGATATGCGATATCCTCAAAGGCATGCTGCCGGTCTGGATCAGCTATTTTCTGGGGATTAACCCCTTTCTGCTGGGGATCATAGGGATTGCCGCCTGTCTGGGGCATATTTACCCGCTGTTTTTCCACTTCCGTGGCGGTAAAGGCGTAGCGACGGCACTTGGCGCGCTGGCCCCGATTGGCTGGGATTTAAGCGGGATGCTGATTGCAAGCTGGTTAGTGGTGGCCGTGTTGTGTGGCTATTCTTCGCTGGCATCCATGATCACCGCGCTAATAGCACCCATGTTTACCTGGTGGGTCAAACCTCAGTACACCATGCCGGTGGCTATGCTGTCGTGCCTGATCATTCTGCGCCATCACGAGAATGTCCGCCGTTTGCTGGACGGCAAAGAATATAAGATATGGCATAAATTTAACCGCCAGTCGAAACCCTGATTCGTCCTGGCGGTTAAGTGTTATCCGCTGCTCGCTTGCCTGACCGGCTTGAGCCGCCTCAGCGCAATGGCTTGAGTGTATCGATCGGCCAGCGCGGATGGGCTTTGACACTCAAATCCATGATTTCCTGATTTTTCAGGCGCTGCATCCCGGCATAGGCAATCATGGCACCGTTATCGGTACAGAACTCAGTACGCGGATAAAAGACTTCGCCGCCCAGTTTTTCCATCAGGGTCGCCAGCTCGGCACGCAAGTGTTTGTTGGCGCTCACGCCGCCGGCAATCACCAGACGCTTAAAGCCGGTTTCTTTCAGGGCGCGCTTACATTTGATTGCCAGGGTGTCCACCACGGCTTCCTGAAACGCATAAGCAATGTCTGCCCGGGTCTGCTCATCATCATCGTTGCCACGAATGGTGTTGGCCGCAAAGGTTTTCAGGCCGGAAAAACTGAAATCCATGCCCGGACGGTCCGTCATCGGACGCGGGAAAGTAAAGCGGCCAGCCGTGCCTTTATCGGCCAGTTTTGACAGCAGCGGTCCGCCGGGATAATCCAGCCCCATCAGTTTGGCCGTTTTATCAAAGGCTTCACCGGCGGCATCATCAACCGACTCACCCAAAATGCGGTATTCGCCGATCCCTTTGACTTCCACCATCATGGTATGACCGCCAGAAACCAGCAGCGCCACAAACGGAAACTCAGGGGGATTGTCTTCCAGCATGGGCGCCAGCAAATGGCCTTCCATATGGTGTACTGCCACCGCAGGCAGATTCCAGGCATACGCCAGGCTGCGGCCTATGGTCGCGCCCACTAACAGAGCACCGACCAGGCCGGGGCCGGCGGTATAAGCAACGCCATCCAGATCCGCCGGGGTTAAACCGGCATCGGCCAGCGCCTGCTTGATCAGCGGGATGGTTTTTTTGACATGGTCCCGTGAGGCCAGTTCAGGTACGACGCCACCATAATCGGCGTGCAGCTTCACTTGGCTGTACAACTCATGAGCCAGCAGGCCTTTCTCATCATCGTAAATCGCCACGCCTGTTTCATCACAGGACGTTTCGATGCCCAGGATACGCATATCAACCTCTATACTTATATACTTACAAACCGAAAGCCGAAGCCGGTGCGGAACATCGGAGGGGCATGTTACCGCTGTTGACAGAATTTCACCAGTTCTGACTTGCAGAATGCTTTACAAATGACCCCGGATCAGATTAGAATTTCGCACCATTTTTAATCAGCTGATAATTTTGATCATCAGCGTTAATCGAATCACTCTGAGGTGAGTATTACATGCCAGTAGTCAAAGTACGTGAAAACGAACCGTTCGACGTAGCTCTACGTCGTTTTAAGCGCTCTTGCGAAAAAGCAGGTATCCTTTCTGAAGTTCGCCGTCGTGAGCACTTCGAAAAGCCAACAACTGTACGTAAGCGCGCTAAAGCAGCGGCTGTTAAGCGTCACCTGAAAAAATTGGCTCGCGAAAACGCACGTCGCGTTCGTCTGTACTAATTTACAGATAACAAGGACAGCGTAATGGCCCTAATCGAAAGTATAAAGAACGAACAAAAAGCAGCCATGAAGGCGAAGGACAAAGCTCGCCTGGGTGCTATCCGTCTTGTTCTTGCTGCCATCAAACAACGTGAAGTCGACGAGAAGATCACTCTGACCGACGACGACATAGTGGCAGTACTGACGAAAATGGTAAAACAGCGTCGTGACTCTGTGGCTCAGTATGAAGCCGCAGGCCGTCAGGATCTGGCCGATGTTGAGCATGCTGAAATCGCCGTACTGGAAGAATTTATGCCTCAGCCGCTGAGCGACGACGAAGTTGCCGCTCTGCTGGAAGACGCTATCGCCAGCACCGGTGCCAGCACTATGCAAGACATGGGTAAACTGATGGCTGTGCTTAAACCACAGCTGCAGGGCCGCGCCGATATGGGGAAAGTTAGCCAATTGGTCAAAGCCAAACTCGGTTAAAACTGCCCCAACTCTACAGCAAGCCGTGCTATCCTCTCGGGAATGCGCGGCTTGTTTGTATCTCTTCCCAGTTAATTTCAGGTAACACTCATTGTATGGCAGGAAAGATCCCTCGTTCATTCATCGATGACCTCATCTCACGGCATGACATAGTCGATGTAATTGATGCGCGGGTGAAACTCAAAAAGCAAGGCAAGAACTACGGTGCCTGCTGCCCTTTCCACAATGAGAAAACCCCGTCTTTTTCTGTCAGTCCCGATAAACAGTTCTACTATTGCTTTGGGTGCGGTGCAAAAGGCAACGTACTCGATTTTGTGATGGAGTTCGACCGGCTGGACTTTGTGGATGCCATCGAAGAACTGGCGTCTCAGCTTGGCCTTGAAATTCCGCGCGAACAAGGCACCAGTGGCCAGAGCAGCATCAAGCGACAAGAGAAACAAAGCCTTTATGACCTGATGGGTCAGGTCGCCCAATATTATCAATCGCTGTTGCGTCAGAGCGATGCGCAGGTGGCGATTAACTACCTGAAAGGACGCGGCCTGTCTGGCGAGATCGTCAAACAGTTCGGCATCGGCTATGTGCCTGACCAATGGGATCTGGTGCGCAGCCGTTTTGGCCGCAACGAGCAGGCACAGCAAGATTTAGTCAGCGCCGGCATGCTGATCGAAAACGAGCAAGGCCGTCGCTATGACCGTTTCCGTGGCCGGATTATGTTTCCGATCCACGACCGCCGCGGCCGGGTGATCGGGTTTGGTGGCCGGGTACTGGGCGAAGGTACGCCCAAGTATCTCAACTCACCGGAAACACCGATTTTTCACAAAGGCCGCGAGCTCTACGGTTTGTATCAGGTGATGCAAACCTACCGGGAACCTGAACGCGTTCTGGTCGTCGAAGGCTATATGGATGTAGTGGCCCTGGCGCAATACGGCGTCGACTATGCCGTCGCCTCACTGGGCACCTCGACCACAGGGGAGCACATTCAGACCCTGTTCCGGCAAACCGGTACTGTGGTGTGCTGTTATGACGGTGACCGCGCCGGTCGCGATGCGGCCTGGCGGGCGATGGAGCAGGCACTGCCCTACCTGACTGACGGCCGCCAGCTGAAATTTATGTTCCTGCCCGACGGTGAAGACCCGGACAGTTTCGTGCGTCAGCATGGCAAAGAAGCCTTTGAGCAGGCCATCACACAGGCGATGACCCTGTCTGATTTCCTGTTCACCACCCTGCTGCAACAGGTGGATACCAGCAGCCGGGAAGGCAAAGCCAAGCTCAGTACGCTGGCTGTGCCACTGATTGACAAAGTGCCGGGCGGCACCCTGAGACTATACTTACGGAAAGTTTTAGGACAAAAACTCGGTCTTCCTGATGAAGAGCAGCTCAAACAGCTGATCAGCGAACACGGAGACAACAAGCCGGTAAGAATGGCTCAGCCCGCCATCAAGCGTACACCAATGCGCATCGCGATTGCGCTGCTGCTGCAAAACCCGGGCTTTGCCACTGAACTGGGTTTGAATACCCATGACTTCGCCGGCACAGAGCTGGCGGGCTTAAAATTATTATTGAAAATAGTTGATAAATGTCGACTTCATCCCAATATCACAACTGGACAGTTGCTAGAAGATTGGCGTGAGACCGAGCAAGCATCGCTGATGGCCCGTTTGGCCAGCTGGGAAATACCGCTCGGCAGCGATGAAGACAGTTTACACACTGTATTTTTTGACGCGATGGATAAAGTTATCGATCAATGCGTCACACAACAAATTGAGAAGTTGCAGGCTAAATCGAACACCGTCGGCTTATCAGTCGAAGAGAAGCGGGAGCTTCAGCTATTGCTGTTAAATCGCCCCGTCTAAAAAGTAGTCAACAATTCTGACATTTGTTATAATTACTGGTTTGCATTTCTGCATCCTTTTTTCTCACTCAGACCCTAAGTTGGATATCGTCTATGGAGCAAAATCCGCAGTCACAGCTAAAGTTGCTTGTTGCCAAAGGCAAAGAGCAAGGTTATCTGACCTATGCCGAAGTTAATGACCACCTGCCAGAAGACATTGTTGACTCTGATCAGGTTGAAGACATTATTCAGATGATCAACGACATGGGTATTAAGGTGGTGGAAACCGCCCCTGATGCCGATGAACTCATGATGACTGAAGATAACGCCGATGAAGACGCCATTGAAGCGGCGGCTCAGGCATTATCGAGCGTAGAAAGCGAAATCGGCCGTACCACTGACCCGGTTCGTATGTACATGCGCGAAATGGGTACAGTTGAGCTGTTGACCCGCGAAGGCGAAATCGACATCGCTAAACGCATCGAAGATGGTATCAATCAGGTTCAGTGTTCTGTTGCTGAGTACCCGTCAGCAATCTCGCATCTGCTTGAGCAGTTTGACAAGGTTGAAGCAGAAGAGCTGCGTCTGACTGATATCATTTCAGGCTTCGTGGATCCTAACGAAGAAGAGACAGCCGCTCCGACAGCCACGCACATCGGTTCCGAGTTAAGTGAAACTGATCTTGAAGATGAAGACAAAGATCTTGAAGACGATGACGACGATTCAGAAGAAGAAGACGACGGCAGCATCGATCCGGAAGTGGCACGCGAGAAGTTCAAAGAACTGCGTATCTCTTACGAAAATATGGCCAAAGCCATCGATGCCAATGGCCGTCATCACCCGGACACTGAAGTCGCTATTGCCGAGCTGTCTGAAATTTTCAAACAGTTCCGTCTGATCCCGAAACAGTTTGACCGTCTGGTCAGCTCACTGCGTGATTCTATGGATAAGGTGCGTACCAATGAGCGCCTGATCATGCGTATGTGTGTCGACAACAGCAAAATGCCGAAGAAGACCTTCGTACAGCTGTTCAGCGGTAATGAATCTTCTTCTGCGTGGATCGACGAAGCACTAAACTCAGGCAAACCGTATGCCGAGCGCCTGAAAAACTACGAAGAAGACCTGCGTCGTGCCTCGCTGAAGCTGCGCATACTGGAAGATGAAACCGGCCTGTCGATTGAGCGTATCAAAGACATCAGCCGCCGTATGTCTATCGGTGAAGCCAAAGCACGCCGCGCCAAGAAAGAAATGGTTGAGGCCAACCTGCGTCTGGTTATTTCTATCGCCAAGAAATACACCAACCGTGGCCTGCAATTCCTGGATCTGATCCAGGAAGGTAACATTGGTCTGATGAAAGCGGTCGATAAATTTGAATACCGTCGCGGTTACAAGTTCTCGACTTACGCCACTTGGTGGATCCGTCAGGCAATCACACGTTCAATCGCAGATCAGGCACGTACGATTCGTATCCCTGTTCACATGATCGAAACCATCAACAAACTGAACCGTATCTCTCGCCAGATGCTTCAGGAGATGGGCCGTGAACCACTGCCGGAAGAACTGGCTGAACGCATGCAAATGCCGGAAGACAAAATCCGCAAAGTGCTGAAGATTGCCAAAGAGCCAATCTCGATGGAAACCCCAATCGGTGATGATGAAGATTCACATCTGGGTGATTTCATTGAAGATACCACGCTGCAGCTGCCAATGGACTCTGCCACGGCAACTAACCTGCGTGCGGCCACCAACGAAGTACTGGCTGGCCTGACCCCACGTGAAGCCAAAGTACTGCGTATGCGTTTTGGTATCGACATGAACACAGACCATACACTGGAAGAAGTGGGCAAACAGTTTGACGTTACCCGTGAGCGTATCCGTCAGATCGAAGCCAAAGCCCTGCGTAAACTGCGCCACCCAAGCCGTTCCGACGTGCTGCGCAGCTTCCTGGACGAGTAAGCCACTCACCAGAAACACCACATCACAAAGCGGGCTAAACAGCCCGCTTTTTCTTTGCCTGCCGCACATGCGACCTCGCTCACACCCCTTGCCACTCAAGGGCTTGCCCTGCATTTAACTGCCTAAGAAACAAACAAAACTTGCCCCTTCGCACCTAGACAATGCCCCACCCATCCCATATAATCGGTGGCACATTTGGCCCCTTAGCTCAGTGGTTAGAGCAGGCGACTCATAATCGCTTGGTCCCCAGTTCAAGTCTGGGAGGGGCCACCAGATTCCAGAAGGCTTATGGAGAAATCCATGAGCCTTTTTTCGTTCTGGCCGGTCTATATCCGGTCCGTCTTTCCTTCCGGTCACTCAGCTTTTAGTCCACTTCATCGAAACCTTGCATTAAGGTTCCATCACTCACCATTTCTGAGATTACATCCATGTACTGAATAGCTACGCTGATCTGTCTGTGGTTCATACATCACATTGATCAATATCCAGCCCCTTATCTAACAGCGCACTCACAGGAAAATTTCTAGCTGTTAATCAATAAATTGGTATTCATACTGGCAACGGCAATTCATGAGCAGGATCTGATTCTGGGAGCAATCTGCTATGAGTCTGGAGTGTGATTCTGCTGAGTTGATAGTGACGAGCTTAGCGGAAATTCAGATGTGATTTTGTCGTCGTCGACGACGGCAAACCGCCTAAAATCGGGGTTAAAGACCGGATCCGGACAGGAACGACGACAGCGACAGCAAATCAGTGGAAAAATTATGGGTTGAGAGTCAGGCAGTGTAAGGGCTGGGAGGTAGTGACTGGGCCTGTCTGGTGTGACCGACCCAGCGATCTAGAATTTCAGTGTGGAGGTAGCTCCTCTTCCAGAGCTTTTTGGGCAATACGATTCTCTCTGACCAAGATATCTCTTGTTGTTTGAAAGTAAAGAGGGGCATCTTCACCCGCCCATTTACGCAGCATAAACTTGAATTTCTTCAT
The DNA here is from genome assembly GCF_019204055.1 of Photobacterium sp. WH24. NCBI lineage: Bacteria > Pseudomonadati > Pseudomonadota > Gammaproteobacteria > Vibrionales > Vibrionaceae > Photobacterium > Photobacterium sp. WH24. The sequence goes on from NZ_JAGSOZ010000002.1 coordinate 235,809, forward strand.
ATCTTTAGACTTTCTGAAGGACGCTATCAACTTCTCAAAACTAATATGGACTTCTCTTCTTACAAGATTTAGTCGATCACAATTCAAATTAAGCTTTTCGAGAGTAGACTCAAGAAGTTCTGAGCTTGTTTCGAAATTATTGTGCTCGAATGCTTCTAAATTTGCAGCATCTACATTAACTTCAAGCTTTCCAGTGGCTAGAGAATAGTTAAACATATCACTACTCAAATTATCTTCTAAGGGAGATACAATTTTCCCTAGCCACTTTTTACTTTCGCTATGATTAGTTTCGAGGTGCTCTTTATATGAGTCGCATGACTTATTGTCTGGCATAACGAATTGTTCGATGTTATTTCTATCAGTTCCACCAATACACACTCCAATAACATTATTCCAATCTAGGTGCCAATTTGGCTGTGTTTCTCCTACAACCCACCCAGATTTAGAATTGAAGTGTTCAACTCTTCGATGGTGCTCATGAGTATTATTTTCAGATAGGTCAATTTCACAGTACGCGCAAATATAATGCTGCTCTTCAAAAATTTTCTTTTTTATTTTTTTTGCATCTCTACCATTATTACTTCGAAAGTTATCCCAAGTATCATCAGGATTACATATCGCATAAATAGTAAGCTCATTAGGAGCTTGAGACTTATTAATCTTCCTCATACTCTTTCTCCCACTTACGATTATCTATATATAAGTCTAATTGGACTAAGTCCTCATATGCAGAACCAAAATGGCGAGAGAGTTGTTTTCTCAATTCTAAAGCATCCTCAGAGTCATACTTGTCATCATAAACAAGCTCTCTATAACGCTCTAGATTTTTTGTTATTTCATCTTCTGGTGGGCGTACCTCAACCTCAAATAAGTTCTTTAATACCCAAGATGACACTGCCCCCCTAGTGCCTTTGGGAGCTCGATACTTTTTTCCATCCTTTAACAGCCAGATAGATGAACTATCGACAGTATGGCAGACTTGTGGACTGTGGGTTGTTACTACAAACTGAATGTTTGGAAAAGTAGACTCAAGCCTTTTAATAATTTTCTGTTGCCAAGAAGGGTGTAAATGCAGATCTACTTCGTCTATCAGAACGATTCCTGATCCCTCTAAAGGTGATAACGATTTAGGGTTAAGTAAAGTAAGTCTTCTCGCAATATCTGCAACTAAGGCCAATATGGTTTTTTCCCCTTGGGAAAGTTGCAATACACTTAGTTGAGTTCCATTCTTATCAAGCGTTAAGTCTAGAGGTTTTCTCTGGAGTTTCAAGTTACTAAAACCTGGCAGAAACTTATATATAGCACCCTTGACAATATCTAATGATTTCTCATCTATAGAGTATATAGTATTTAATTGTTTCTTATAGTTTGCCAATTCTTTTTTGTGAGAATCTAAAAGGTGCTCCAACTCAGGATGCTTAGTGATTAGCTCCTTCAATAGTGGGCTATTTATCTCTGCCTCTTTAGCTTGAATCTTTATTCTTAGCTCATCGGTGTTACTTGAAATTTCGTTATCACTTTCAATTAATTCCTTGAACCACCTAAAAAACAGCTTAAAATCTGCTTTACCAGATAAACTTTTACTGTATGCCTTAGCTTTATTCCATACATGTTCATCTTTAATTTCGTCAGATTCTTCTATGTCTTTGGTTGTAACATCATTTGCTCTTTCCACTGTATATGAGCAGAATAGGGGTAGTGATAGTTGGGGATCAGACTCATTTGCTTGCCGTAAAATTTGACATATATCGTTGATCTGCGTGTAACTGCCTCGAACTCTTTTTGAACTCAAAGAACTCTTCTGCATCAATTCCATATTGACGACTTGATTTTCTATTTCGAATTCCGTACTAATACTCGAGAAATCTTCACCATTCTTTATTTCAATTTCATCTATCAGATCACCATTTGTTGATTTTGTTCCTAACCTAGAATTGAGATGAGTTAAACATTTTTTAATGGCTTCTAGTACAGTTGACTTACCACAGCCATTATTTCCCACTAGCACAGTAGTGGAGCTTTCAGTGGAAAAAGTCAAATCTAAAAAATCGAATCCTTTATAGTTGTTCAGCTTGATTGATTTTATTCGAAATTTATTGTCTTTCAGTTGATTAGCGCAAACGGTTAAGTAGTGTTGTGACTTTTCTTTATCTCTTTCTACACTAAAGCCTTCATCATAAGATTGTGCTAGTTGGAAAGATGCGGAGAAATCACCTTTATCAGATCTAGACATCAAACGTCGAATTATTTTACTAACTTTTTCTTCCATCTAATTACCACCACCGCATCTGAATAAATCAATAAAAACTTTTTCACCATATCGAATTTTCATTTTATCTAAAAAACTTGGTTCTACCATTTTAGCAAAGCCAACAAGCCCTTTTAAATGATTTATATCCTCTTCATTTTCAAGTGATTGTATAGAAAACTTATGCAATAAAGCTCGAATATATCTTTTTCTATCCCGGCCAAGAGATAATTTATTATTATTAGATAATGTTATTCCAGTAACGTGACGATTGTGAGCCTTGGAAGAAAAAAATGACTTAGCGTGATTTAGTTTTATTTTTCTATCAAACAAATCACGTAAAGTACTTTCTATAAACTTAGGGATAGTAAATAATACATTCTTCTCTGAAGTGGAAAACGTCAAATCATCAGCATATCTGGAATAGTTAATATGTAACTTAGTGCAGTGGCTTGTAACTACTTTGTCAAACTCATACATGATAAAGTTCGATAGAAAAGGTGAAGAAGGAGCTCCCACGCTAAGTACGAGGTTAGGATTTTTCTTTTTAGTCCTGTTCCAGAATAGTAATTCCATCAACGGCTCAACATCTTTATTAATCAACTCTATCTCCTGATAGTTAAGAGCACTCAGAAACATAAATGGTGTTAGACTATTAAAGAAGTTTTCCAAATCCAATTTTAGCAAATAGCTGGACTTAACATGTACACTCGCATTATCTTTAATGTTGATCCCTTCTACATAAGCTTTAGCTGAACTATGAACCTGCACGTAAGGCTTCATCTGTTCAACTATAGCTCTCTGAATGCGTTTTAACTCAGGCGTAGGTTGTGCTATCACTCTAAAGCCAAATGTTCGTTTTGGAATCTTATAAACTTTATAGTGACCCGAAGGTTTCTTAGCCAAATAATGGCTAAATTCACTAGGAAAAACTTCAGGTGGTATGCGGCTGAGGACTGGAAGCTTCATTGATATAGTTGCTTACTTTGAAAAATAAGTGTGATACAGGTTTCCCTGTATCACGATAGCTCTTTACTTAAAGACGCGGAGCGGCATTTCCGATCTGCAATCGTTGCGAAAAATGAGTAACTATTGCAGTTCGGAAATGACGTTCCGCAGCTGCAAAACCACTCAATAAATTAGAGTTTGGCGCAACGCCAAACTAGATTAAATCATAAACTTAATCCAAATTACGCTAAAGAGCCTCTTCAAGTTAGCTCATTTTGGCATCCAAATCAATCCTAAAAGAAAGCATTGAAACTAAGGTCTCCATGGTTCTAGAAAACTTTCTAAAACAACTACTTCTCAGGGTAACTACATCATAAACCAACTCAGTCACACTAATGCTCACCTCCCTCAACCGGCTAGAAGCCAAATGAGCATACCTCGTACTGGTCTGCGGAGAGTGATGCCCTAACATCATAGAGCGTTACATTCCCTGAGTTGAGCAGTATCAATGCAAAGCTATGCGTTAAATCATGAATTCGGAAGTTGTCTGTAATCCCAGCAGCTTTCTTGATTCGATCACATACCTTCTTAGGATGAGCGATAGATCTACCTGCCGTTATCGCGTTCCGGTTCTCTTTCGGTCTTAAGCTGCGTTTTAAGACGCTGTATAAATATCGAATGAAACCTGATAGTTTGGCTGGAACACCTGCGCTTCTCGTTTGCAGAACACACCACCAAGCTACTGACATTGCCCTTTCCCCAGCACACTACCGAGTAAACACCACATTTCGCCCATCATCGAAGTATCCTTTTTTCACCTCGCTATATTGAGCCAAACACACTGACATTCAGAAGGATAAGACAATGATCGCGGTTCTTTTTGAAGCGACAGCCGTGCCTGAAAAGCAGGCTCGCTACTTCGAGCTGGCTGAACAGTTGAAGCCGCTGCTGAGCCATGCTGAGGGGTTTATTTCTGTTGAGCGCTTTCAAAGCCTGACCCATCCAGAAAAATTTCTCTCGCTGTCATGGTGGGAGAACGAGGAGGCCATTTTGCAATGGAAGCACAACATGCTGCACCGATCGGCACAACAGGAAGGAAAGGAGTCCATTTTCTCTTTTTATCGCATTCAGGTACTCAGCCTGATCAGAGAATATTCATCATCCCAGTAAGCAAGGAAGCTATCGCTATGTATGACATTCATGTCGTTTTGAAGAATCTGCCGGGAGAGCTTGCGCGGTTAGGCGAAACACTCGGATCAAATCACATTGGCTTGGAAGGTGGCGGCGTCTTTTCCGTCAACCAGCAAAGTCACGCCCACTTTTTGGTGGAAGATGGCGAAAAAGCCAGAGCGGTACTCATCGAACAGGGTTTTGATGTCATAGATATCTGCAGGCCGCTGATTCGGAAACTCAGGCAGGAACAGCCGGGCGAATTAGGCGCTATTGCCAGAGTGCTGGCGGATAATGGCGTCAACATCATCACCCAATACAGCGACCACGCAAACCGTTTGATCCTCATCACTGATGACTATAAGGTTGCAGAAACAGTAACCCGACACTGGATGGTCTGATTGTGAAGCCTCACCCGCAAGTCCCGCAGGAACAGGAAGAATTTCAGCAGGAGTTATCTATGGCAGCCCTTGCGGCTGCTATGTCTGATGCGTCACGCATGAAAATTCTTTGTGCGCTGATGGATGGCCGCGCCTGGACAGCCACTGAATTAAGCGCTGTGTCTGATATCGCACCGTCAACCACCAGCGCGCATCTGTCCCGATTGCTGAAAGCCAATCTCGTCACTTGTTTATCGCAAGGGCGTCACCGGTATTTTCGTCTCTACAGTGCCAGTATTGCCGCCCTGCTTGAAAATATGATGGGAGTTTCGTTTAGCGCGATGCAGCCACCAAAAACACGGGTGCCGGCCGAATTACAACGGGCACGAACCTGCTACGACCATCTGGCAGGCGAAATCGCCGTCGGTATTTACGATTACCTTTTCGCGAATGCATGGATTACCAGCGACGGAAATGCGTTAACTCCTTTAGGTAAGGCGCAGTTCAGTCAATTAGGTGTCATGCTCGATGCAAAGACCAAACGTAAAAAGTGCTGTGCATGTTTAGACTGGAGTGAGCGAAAATTTCACCTTGGCGGCCATGCCGGGGCGGCACTTTTTCAGTGCTTTGAGCAGCAAGGATGGATAGAAAAAGTGCCGGGATACAGGGAAGTCACAGTGACAGCAAAAGGCCAGGCGGCTTTCAGCCAGTATTTTGGCTTGGCTAACGTTCTAAACTAAACACGCAGATTACCGTGCAGTCTCCAACTTTCTTCTTTTAAAATTCTCTCTTCTTTTCAAATTAAAGTATCAGATCTAGTCTGAACTAATACCGTTTCCAGTACTGACGTTTATCATCTGCCTGAGCCTGCATTTGATATGTGCTGATATCGGTTTCTGATAACACAGCCGTGAGCATGAAACATTACGGCCTCTGTAGGCAACATAGTTTCCAGCCCTATCAGCGCTAACATTGAAAATCAGGAAGCAACATGGATAAGCAACCAGAACAGCATCAAAACAAAGTTTTCATCGGCAATATGGTGGAATCCGCGATCCGTATCGGCTTACTGCTGGTACTACTGATGTTCACGTACGACATCATCAGGCCATTTATCATTCCTGTGATCTGGGGGGCCATTATCGCTGTCGCTCTGATGCCACTGACGTTGAGAATCCAGCGCTGGTATGGCAATCGCCGCGGATTAGCGGCCACAACCGTTGCCCTGTTAGGTATTGTGCTATTAGTGACGCCGTTAGTGATGATCTCGGTTTCCGTCTACCACGCATCAATCCAGATACTGGAGACGCTGCAACAGGGTCAGGTGACTCTTCCGGGGCCAGACAGCAGGATTGCGGATATTCCGGTTATCGGCGATAAGCTGTTCGACATGTGGAGTATGTTCGCCAGTAATCTGGAAAAAGCCATTCAAACCTTCCTGCCGGAAATCAAGTCTGCACTGTCCGCTTTAATTGGTGTGCTGGGCGGTGCGTTGGGCGACATGCTGATATTCATCCTATCGCTGGCTATCGCTGCCGGTTTTATGACTTACTCAGAAAAAATTACCGCCTCGTTAAAGACCATTGCAGTGCGCGCAGCAGGTACTAACGCCAGGCATTGGACTTCACTGATTGCCGCAACGATCAAAAGCGTCTTACTTGGGGTTGTTGGTGTGGCAGCCATTCAGGCGCTACTGATTGGTGCCGGCTTCTTTGTTTTTGGCGTCCCGGCGGCTGGCCTGCTGACGTTACTCCTGATCATTTTATGTATCGCCCAGTTGCCGGCTCTGATAGCCGTTCTGCCCGTGATCATTTACATGTACCTGACCCAGGACGCCACCACAGCAACACTGTTTACCGTCTGGGTCGGTATCGGTTCGCTGTCTGACAACGTGCTCAAACCTATGTTGATGGGCCGCGGGGTAGCTGTACCTATGCCCATCATACTGATAGGTGCAATTGGCGGCATGATGTATTACGGCATGACCGGCCTGTTCCTCGGCGCAGTCATTCTGGCTATCTGGTATGAACTGTTTGTTTTTTGGATCAAGTTAGAGAAGCAGGAAGCAACAGAAGCCAGTATATCCCCTCAACAAGACGCCATAAGTTCAGAGAAATCTGACACATAACGGATTTCTATACCACGCTGAGAACACGTACCGGGATACAGAGAAGTCACAGTGGCAGAAAAAGGCCGGGCGGTTTTAAGCCAGCACTTTGAAATGGCTTAGTATTGAAGAACAAGCTAGCAGCGAAGCGCCACATTGAATCACAAAAAAGCGCTGCAGGTTGCCCCCGCAGCGCCATATTGAATGGTATTTCGGTATTGATTACAGGTAGTAACGCATACCGATAATCCACATATCATCTTCAGGAACATTGATATCGTTACCCAGATCAAACTGGTAACCACCGAAGCCGACGAAAGTTGGTGTGAAGTTATATTCTGCCTGCAGCGCCATCTGGCTGAAGATGGTGTTGCTGTTCTTGTCATCTTCAACAGATTCGTAGTTCACGCTCAGGTTCAGGCTGCTTGGCAGGGCATAGGCCAGCAGGCCTTCAATCGCCACTGACTCTTCGAGACCACGGTTCATGTATTCGTTCATCGCATACACAACCGCCACGTACAGGCCGTCACCATAGGTGCCGTAATTGGCACTGAACATGTGTGAAAGCGCGGTTTCATCAAATGTTGTATTTGGTATCTGAACATCACCGGTGTTGAAGGCATAGTTCAGGCCGAAGCCCATGATCGAGTAGTTCAGTGCAATCTGGAAGCGGTCATCATAGTCTGCTGCCGTACCTGCCAATTCCTCACCCGTTGTTGCCCCCTGCCAGCCCAGACCAAACAACAGATCGCCGGCATCATTTAAGCTGAGGCTATTGCGGTAGGAGATCATACGCTCGGCACGTGCCGTACCCAGCGGGCCTTGATCGTCATACAGGAAGTCGTTCGCAAACGCGATAGGCAAATCGGCGATCCCTGCACCATCATAGTAAGGTGACCATTGCGTGCCCACCACGCCGCGGCCATAAGCATTGTGTGAGACACCAATGTAACCCAGACGGGTGGAGAACGTCTCTTCGCCGCCTTCCAGATAGTTCAGCGCCCATTCGCCTTTTGCATCGGCGGTAAAACCGTTCCCGATATCTTGTGCCGCATTAATGTTGATACGCGGCGACACTTGCTTCACTTCCGTTTCGCCCTCTTCAGAGCCGCCAAGACCCACAGAAACATGACCACCTATGGAGAGCGTAGTATCACCTTCGTTGTATAACTCAACCGCGACTGCCTGAGATCCATAAAATGCAGCTGCCACTGCAATTGCCAAGTGCTTTTTATCCATAATCATCTTTCCATCTTTTGTTGTGTTCTTATGCGCCGTTACACAGCGTTATGACAAAAATGTGAACATTTGAAACGAGCATTGAAAGCGTAGATAAGGAATGACATAAACACATAAAATAACGACAACAAATTTATTCAAAACTTGTGTTATGTCCCATTTGTGAAAGGTATGTGGTGTGAGCATACTTTGAACACATTATTGAACATGTGCCATAGCAAGAGGTTGAACGCGATTTGGGGTCAATACGGGCTTTAAGCCTGCCCGGCTGGGTGAGCGGATGTATTACACATCATGATGACGTTTTTGTGCTTGGCGAGTGAGAAGTGTGTTGTTTATTTGAGGGTTAGACGAAAAAGCCGCTGTCGTTACACACTGGATGACAGATAAAAGACAAGAGTTCAAAAATCCCAGTCCGCCATGATCTGAACGGACTGGGAACAGCGTTTAGCGGTGCTTCACAAACCTTTGTTATCGCTGACCCAGAAAAGCCAGCAAAGATTTCACTGCGCCCAGAAAGAAGGGAATAGCGATCAGGCCCGAGCCGATAGAGATAGCAATATAGGTGTAGCTGGTGCTGGTTGACGTATATTGAAAGGAGGCTAAAAAGTTCTGGTATGCCTGCAGGCAAAAGAAAAAGCAACCTATGGTTGCAATAGTCATTCCCAGTAAGCTTTTGATCTTAGACCATAAAAAATCATTGTTCGCGATATTATTTTCTTGCATCCGGTACTCTCTTCAAGATCCAAAGCCAAATCGGTCTACCCGGATGATCTCAAACTCGCCCGTGCAGGTGCCGGTACCTTGAGGTCACCCGAATGTCAGGCACTACTCTCATAATGCGGATGTTTTCCACTCAGATTAAATCAGCAGCCGTCTCATTATCGGACCCGCCGGGTAATGTCTTGTCTGAACAGGACAATTCACTCTGAAGCATGCCGTTGCGTATGCCATACTTGGGAGCAAGGTTTGAATCGTGGAGCGAGACTATGTCAGCAGATAAGCCGTCAGAAGAAAAAACGCAGCGCAGTTCAACAATCCTGATCCCCGTCTTTATCCCCGCCGTGGCGGTCATCTTACTCATGGTGATAGGCACCATCAGTAATCCGACTCTGGCCGGAAAAGTTTTCTCGGAAACCCTCAGTTACGTTACCCAGAGCTTTGGCTGGTTCTATATGCTGTCCGTCGCCATCTTTCTGTTTTTTGTCGTCGCCGTCGCACTGACTAAATGGGGAGAGATCAAGCTCGGTCCGGACCACGCCGAGCCGGAATACAGTTTTCCGGCCTGGTTTGCCATGCTGTTCTCGGCCGGTTACGGGATTGCCCTGCTGTTCTTTGGCGTCGCCGAGCCTGTGCTGCACTATGCCTCGCCGCCTGATGGTCCGGCCATGACAGTGGATGCCGCCAGGCAGGCAATGCAAATTGCCTTTTTCCACTGGGGGTTTCACATCTGGGCCATTTACGGCCTGGTCGGGCTGACACTGGCCTATTTCGCCTTTCGTCATGGCCTGCCGCTATCGATGCGTTCGACGCTGTATCCGCTCATCGGCGAAAAAATCCACGGCCCGATTGGCCATACCGTGGATATCTTTGCCATCCTCGGCACCCTGTTCGGGATTGCGACCACGCTGGGCTTGTCGGTGGCACAGATCAATGCCGGGCTGAATTATCTCTGGCCATCGATACCTGTGAATACCACAGTACAAATCATTGCGATTGTGGTGATCACCGCACTGGCGATTTTCTCTGTGGTCGCCGGCATGGACAAAGGGGTTAAGCGCCTGTCGATCCTGAATATGGTACTGGCGATATCGTTAATGTTGTTTGTGTTTGCCGTCGGACCTACCATCTTCATCCTCAATACTTTCATGCAAAACACCGGCAGTTACCTGAGTAATATTGTCGAGCGTACATTTAATTTACAGGCTTATACCGCCAGCGACTGGATTGGTAACTGGACATTATTTATCTTCGGCTGGACTATTGCCTGGGCGCCTTTCGTCGGCTTGTTCGTGGCGAAAATCAGCCGCGGCCGCACCATTCGCCAGTTCGTGGTCGGGGTGATGGTTGTCCCAACCATTTTCACTTTTCTGTGGTTCTCGGTATTCGGCGATACCGCGCTTCATATGATCATGGTCGATGGCTACACCCAGCTAATTGAAGACGTGCAGGCTGATCAGGCCATTGCGCTGTTTAAATTGCTGGAACAGCTACCACTGACTTCGATCGTGTCCTTTATTACTGTCCTGCTGATCATCACTTTCTTCGTCACCTCGTCAGACTCCGGCTCGCTGGTTATCGACTCGCTGGCCTCTGGCGGCGTTGCCCATACACCGGCCTGGCAACGGGTATTCTGGGCTTCGATGGAAGGGCTGGTCGCCGCTGTACTGCTGCTGGCCGGCGGCCTTGGTGCTCTGCAAACAGCATCGATTGTCAGTGCGCTGCCCTTTGCAATCATCATGCTGATCGCGGCAGTTGGCATGTGGCGGGCGCTGGTGATTGAAAGCCACCACAGCCAGAGTCTGGAGCAGCACGTGCAATCCCGCTCGCGACAGAGTGGCGGGAAAACCGGACCGGGATACTGGAAAAAACGTCTGGCCAATATTGTCGATTTCCCCGGACGCCAAGAAGTCTCAGGCTTTATTCAGAAGACAGTCTACCCAAGCATGGAGAAAGTAGAGCAGGAGCTTGAGCAGCAGGGCTGGGTGGCCGAAGTGATTTACGATGAAGATCAAGGCAGAGCCAAATTCGAGGTCTATCAGGAAGGCAAACTGGAATTTCTGTACGAAGTCAGACTGCGGGGCTACCTTATGCCTGATTTTGCCTTCCCTGAAACTGATCATAACCCGGAAGATCCGGAGCATTATTACCGGGCGGAAGTCTTCCTGCGCCGCGGTGGCCGGGCCTACGATGTTTACGGCTATGAGCAGCAGGACATTATTTCCGACATTCTGGATCAGTTCGAAAACTACCTGCACTTCTTGCATGTGTCGCCCGGCATCCTGCCGTGGAACATGGAAGAAGAGGAAAACGACGATCAGCAACAGGCGAAAGAGTAATCAAAGCCGCCCTCTCGCTGCGAGGGCGGCTTAGCTTAATTTTCCCAGCGCTTCCCGTAGGCCGCGCGGTAATCCGGCGTCGGGATCGCTTCGTGCAAACCCGCCGTCGCTTTGAGCGGGCCAACCACAGTACGATACGGGATAAAACCCGCCCAGACCGGCAAATCCAGATCCGCCGGATCGTCGCCCACTTCTTTATTGCTGATTTTCACCGAGGCCTCGTTAAGCGGCATCCGCAGCACAGTCGTCGCTGCCAGTTCCTTGCTATTACTCAGCCGGATGTCCTGCGTCCGTCCGGGGGCGATCTGCTCAACAAAATGGTTCAGCACCCTGTCTTTTTCAGCGTTATCCTCAATCACCTCAAACTGGCCGAACACCACAGCCGAGCGGTAATGGGCGCTGTGATTAAACGCCGACCGCGCCAGCACCCAGCCATCAAACAGGGTGAAGGTTAAACAGGTTTGCACCTCCTGCCTGAGCTTGCGCAGCAAACGGCTGTTGTTGGCGCCATGAATATAGACAAAATCCCCCACCCGCCACGCCAGCATAGGGATCACCACTGGCCCCTGTTCTTCCTGTATCGCCACATGCGCCACCAGGCTTTCATCGATGATCTGATACAAGGCTTCCTGTTCAAACACCGCCTTGTGGGCTCCTTTCTTAATGTCGGTTCTCTTGCTGGTCGATAACATAGCTGTCCCTGATTCCACTGCAACTCAAATAACCATGAAAAGATACCGGCAAACCGGTATGATTTTCATAGCCAGTTTTAACCAAATGACAGGTCCAGTTATGCCTCACATTACTCCTACACTCATAGAAACCGGCGATCTTTCGATCACTGGTGGTTCGGGTACGCGCCAGGATCGACTTTTTCACGCGATCCGTGAAAAGATTGTCGGTAATTTGTGGCCAATGGGCGGGAAATTACCGTCAACGCGCAAACTGGCTGATGAATTATCCCTGAGCCGCAATACCGTCACGGCGGCTTATGAGCAACTGGTCGCGGAAGGCTATATCGAAAGCCGGTTGGGCTCGGGATTTTACGTCTCTGTTGAGCTGCCGGAACACTATCTGACGGCGCAATCACCACGAGTCGAGAGCAAGCCGCCAGCCACCGCGCAGACCTTTCATCTGAATGCGCCTTTTGCGCCCGGTGTGCCGGATCTGGATGCATTTCCGGCGGCCAAATGGCAAATCTTATTGCAGCGCCACGCTGGTCGGCAATCACTGATGGGTAACCAGGATTTGCAAGGGTTACCCGTACTGCGACAGGCGCTGTCTGACTATCTGGCTTCCAGCCGCTCGGTTCATTGTGATCCCGATCGAATCATCATTACCAGCGGAGCACAGCAGGCGCTGTCTCTTGCCCTGCTGGCGACACTCAACCGGGGTGATCGGATACTGATGGAGCAGCCGGGCTACACCCAGATGCGCAAGATCATCAACTGGCAGGGTTATCACTTACAACCGCTTCCTGTGCGGGCATATCAGGGGCTGGATGTAGAATCCGTGCTGGCCTGTGAGTCAGAGGCACTCTACTTAACCCCCAGTAATCAGTACCCGATGGGCACGACTCTGAACACAGAACAAAGACTGAAGCTGATTAAGTGGGCTGTACAGGGCAAGCGCTGGATCATCGAAGATGACTACGACAGTGAATTTCAGTTTGCCCACCGCCCTTATACCAGTCTGCAGGGGCTGGCCGGCCAGATGGGCTGTGATGATCAGATACTCTATGCCGGCTCATTCAGCAAGGTGATGTTCAACAGCCTGCGGCTGGGTTATCTGGTGGTGCCGCCCTCGCTGGTATCACCTTGTCTGATGATCAAAGATGCCCTGACCGGCGACACCCAGGCGCACACTCAGGCCGCACTGGCCGATTTCATTCAGGAAGGTGATCTGCTGCGCCATATCCGAAAAATGCGTCGGCTGTACAAAGAAAAGCATCGCTTGATGCTGGATGCCATCAGCCGATTTTTCGGGGATCAGGTTGAAGTGATCAGCCAGCCTGCCGGACTGCACATTACGCTCAGGTGGCAGGGCGGGATCAATGAGCATGACTGGGCGGAGCAAGCAGCGGCCGCCAGCATAGTGCTGCGGCCGCTGAGTTATTACGAACACCAGCAGCACCAGGCCAGAGACTGGCACGGAGCAGTGCTCGGCTTTGGCAATGTGGCTCCCGCAGACATCGAACCGCGGGTTGCCCGCCTGGCTGCACTGTTCCACAGCCAGCCATGACGGACAATCTCTCCGGGATCAACGTATCTGGTCGCCGCGGTACTGAATGCGCCCTTGCGGCCCGACATCGATCTGATAGGGCGTGGCATGTACGCCATACGCTTTGTACAGTGCATTGTCCGTATCAAAGATCAGCGGGGCCGTCAGTCCAAATTTTTCCGCAAAGCCTGCTGCGATGCCGGCATCAATGTAATATCCGCTGATCACGCCAACCCACTGGCGTGATTGATCCGACTCGACCTGCTGCTGCCACTGTGCCAGCTTGTCCTCACAATCCGGGAAGTGCGGCATCGGGCACAGGGCATCAACAAAGACCAGAGACACAGATTGCTTGCCTTTGTTTTGCGCCAGCAATCCCGCCAGCGACACAGTCTGATCAGATAAAGTCTGGCGCTCAAACCGGGGCGCTTCAGCACCTATCTTCGGCACCACATAAGACGCAGGCTGTTTACGCGTCATACTTTCTGATTCAGTTGGCGGCTGGACCGCTTTCCAGGCGTAGGTTTCTGCATCCCGCGCCGGGGGCGCTTCAGCCTTGGCCGCTGGATTCAGGTAAGCCAGCAGGGCGTCATTCCCGCCCGAAAACACGACTTTTCCGTGCTCAATCAGCACATGTGCCGGGGTTTGCCAGAAGCCGAACTGCTTGAGCAGCGCCTGCTGATGGTCGAGCACCAGTGGTGCGACTTGCGGATAATAGCTCTGAAATTCCTGCAATTGCGCACGCGTCACATTAAATTCCGGCTGTATCCAGATTTGATGTGTCGATTGCCGGAATGATGCTGGCAGCTGTTCAACAAAAGCCTCCGTCCCCCCACCGGCATAGCTGGTCCAGATATCCAGAAACACCAGATGGGTTCGTGTCTCATCAGACAAATCTATCGGCTGGCCGGACAGGGTTTGTTGCCGCTCCAGTAATGCCACGCCTGATTCAGCCTGAGTCACCGCCGGTGTCAGCAGGCAGGCCAGCACAGAAAATGTGTATAAAAAACCCGATCGTTTCATGCGTTCATCCTCTCATTTTCGTTCGTAGAACACTTCAGTCCTGAGCCCATTGCTCGATGATCTGATCCAGCTGGTCAGTGGCCAGAAAAGTGCGGTAGGCCACTTTTCCGTCTTTGTCGATCAGAATATGGTGCGGGGTGCCCACCACCTGATACTTCTGGGTGATCTCCCCGTTGGCATCAAAGATGGTCGGAATGTCATACCCTTCCTGACTGAAAAACTGCTGAATATTTGCCACCGAATCATTGAAACCAACATTGATCGACATCACTTTAATCTCATCACCAAATTGCTGCTCAATGGCATTCAGATGCGGCATCTCAGCTTTGCAGAAGCTGCACCAGGTCGCCCAGAATTTGAGATAGACAGGTTGTTTGCCAAGGTAATCCGATAAATCGAATGCTTGGCCAGACAGAGTTTTAGCCTCAAACAGCGGTGCGGTCTGATCCGTCTCCGCGGCCTGGACTGCAGACATTGACACGGCAACTGCCAGTACCATGACTTGCCACCCTTTGTTGATTAACACAGAAGCTTTCATATCATCTCCGTTTACATTACCTGAAAGAAAAAGAAGGTCCCGGCGCCGGCCATCAGAGCGGCCATCAGCCATTTCACCCGGTTCATCCACTGACCAGAACGCGGCAGCGACGTCAGCAGGCCACCGAAAGTGCCAGCCAGCACCAGCAGCGCGCTCATTCCGAGCGCAAACACAAACATCAGCAAAGCGGCCCAATACGCATTACCGGAGGAGGCGACGTACATCAGCAGCATGCCCAACACCGGAGAAGTACAGGGCGCCATTACCAGCCCTGAACAGGCACCGGCCAAAAATGTGGCAATCACGGGCTGACGGACAAACTGAGGCAGAGGCAGACCCAGCGAGAGGCCCGGTAACTGAAGCCAGCCGAGCATCCAGGCGGCCATGGCGAAACAAAACATCCCCACCAGCATCAGGGTGATCGGGTGGCTGGCCACAACACCAAACAGTTGCCCGGTCGTCGCCGCCAGTACCCCCAGCAAGGCGTAAATCACAGCAAGGCCAATCACATAACTCACAGAAAGGCCGAAGGACTGCCAACGTCCTTTGGCATGGCTGCCAACCACAGAGACAGTGATAGGCAGCATGGGATAAACGCAAGGAGTCAGGCTGGTCAGCAGCCCGGTAAGAAATACTGCGCCAACAATCCACAACCCGAATTGCTGATTGAAAAGCGCGGTCTGAATAGCGGTTTCCATAGGAGGTCGCATCCTTTGTTAATAAAGATGCAACGGTTATATCGAACAACTCAGTTTGAGTTCTCAAATCGGCCTAAAATGGCGGTAAAATCTAAATGAAATCAATATAAAACAAAAATAATCAATAACTTAAAGCTTGAGCATTTTCCACTATCAGATTGATTTCAAGTTGTTTGTCCGTAAAATGAAGCATCATAAATCAACACTCAACCGGACAATTTATGGCCTGCTTTCAGTTTGCTGCCTTTACGTTTGATCCCGAAACAGGACAGTTGTGCCAGCAGACGTCCGCAGGTCAAACCGACATCCACCTGCGCCATAAAGTGTCACAGTTACTGACCTATTTACTGACCCATCCGGATCAGCTCATCAGCAAAGACACCCTGTTGGACGCTCTCTGGGAGCACAGCGAATACCGGGAAAATTCCCTCACACAAAGTATTCGTGAGCTGAGAAAAGCGTTGGGTGACAGTGCCCAGAACCCGCAGTTCATCCGGACCTATCCTCAGCGGGGATATCAGTGGATCTGTCCAATCAGCGAACCGAGGCGTCAGGACGTACCATCACCCACACGACAGGAAGCGCGGCCTGAAAAACGAACCCGCCAGATATCCAGACCCGTTCTGCTCTCAGGCCTGTTCACTTTACTGGTTCTCATTTCCGGATTGTGGCTGATGCAACGCCCGGTATTTCTGACGGCTCATAACCCGCCGCCACTCAACGCCCATCGCAGCACCGGGCTGGTCGTGTTTCCCATGATCAATGACACAGGCAAAGCCGAGTACGACTGGGTTCAGCTCGGGCTGGCCGATATGCTGTCAGTGCAATTGAATCAAAACGGACCACTGAGCGTGATTCCGCCGGCCCTTGCTAAAGCCTGGCTTCTGGATGCGGAGCTCAGCTGGCCTGCACTTCCGGCTCAGATACGCACGCTGCTCAAACAGCGGGGCTACGAGGCAGCATTGTTTGCCAGCGTCCGCCTGCACAATAAGCAGCAGGTGCTGACATTTCAGGTGATTTATGCGGACGGCCGGACTCAGCAAGGCAGTATGAGCTATCCGCAACTGGCATCAGCCATGCATTCAGTCAGTCACCAGCTAAACCGACTGCTCAGCCCCGGCGACATACGGCCCGAACCTCAACAGGCTCCGGCGATTGCCGTACAGACGCTGGCACAAGGGCGATCATTGCTGCAAACACAAGGCGCTCAGGCGGCCAGGAAATACTTCGAAGCGGCGCATATTCTGGAACCAGAGAGTCTGTGGACTCAGATCCAGCTGGCCGGTACGGAAGTACTGCTGGGGCAGTGGCCGCAAGCAGCGCTTCGGCTTCAGGCTCTGCCGGAAGCACTGGTGCGTAAGGAACCGGCTTTGTATGCGGCGCAGCGCTACTGGCTGGCTGAACTGAGTTACCGACAGGGCGATTCGGATGCTGCCACTTTGACTGATGAGGCTGTTCGTGCCGCAGATCAGTCGAATGATCCACAGATGCGCATCATGGCTTACCAGCTACAGGCGCAGCTGGCGTGGAATGAGATGGACTGGGAAACCCATAACCAGATCACGCAACACATCACTGCACTGTTAGGAAAAGGACAGGCACTGCGTCAGGATGCCGATCAACAGTTTTACCTCGGCCGTCCCGCCAGTGTCGGGCTGGAAAGAAGCCCAGACAATGACCTTGCGGCCAATAAAGAGCGCCTGTTTAAGGCACTGAATTTTTATCGTCAGCTTGCTGATCAACCACGTCAGGCTGCTACATTACTGGCCATCGCACAAAATGATCAGATTGAGCCACCGATCCGCGAATCTTCCTTGAGCGAAGCCATCGCAATGTACCGTGATCTCGGCCAGCCTTATGAGCTGGCGCTGGCATTGATTTATCAGGGATTTTATTTAATGCAGTCCCATCAGGGCCGAGCTGCGGACACTTTTTTCACTGAAGCCAGGGCTTTGGCTGAACAGCTCGGTGCGCGACGCTTGCTCCTCGACAGTGAGTTCTACCAGGCCTTTGCCACCATGGATCAAGGGTTGGATCTGCAGTGGCTGGGCAAACACGGGCAACAACCCCAACAACTGGCACGCGCTGAGAAAGCTTTTTCACAACTGCTGACAAAAGGGGTATCTCCTCTTTTGCAAGCCAATATCGCTTTATTTCAAGGCTGGATCGCAGCCGATCAACACCAGATATCGTTGGCAATGGAACATCTTGATCGTGCCGGGCACCTGGCACAATCGCTGAACCTCCCGCTGACCCAGAGCTATATCCGCTACAGCAAAATGCGGATTCATTTAGAACAGGGCAACTATGCTGCCGTGATTGCATTGAGCAGTGTCACGCCTATCACCCGACTTGAAGCAATTTACACCGCCCGGGCCCATTACGAGCTGGGGCAGCCTGCCCGGGCAATTGCCACTCTGGCACAGTTTCAGTCAGATTTTCCCGAGCAATGGCAACCTGAAGACGAACAGCGGCAGCAACACTATCAACAGGCTTTACAAGGCCGTTCTATCGTACTGTCAGCTGAGCCCAAAGCCCATCTCGTCTATTGCGAGAGCGGCTGGTTGTAGACTTCACGAACGATCGCCCCTCCGTCTAACCCTGAGCGCCGAAAGCTGATCGGGACGGTAAAGGTCAAGCGCTCACCCGCCATACCGGACGGCGGCCTGGGCAGAGGCTCGGCCCGTTTAACCAGCGCCTGAGCTGACCATGCATAGGCGCTGTGATCGCCTCGGCTTTCTCTTGGGCTTTCACGCCTGTTGGCGCACTGGCCGCTGTTGCCGCCGCCTGTTGTGCTGCCGCGGTCGGTTCAGCGGCTTTCACGGTTTTGTCAGGCTGTGGTTTAACGGGTTGCTCTGGCGGCGCTTTTTCAGCAGATATTTGCTCCACAGCATGGTAAGCAGGCCAAAACCTCATAAAATTCAGCGCCTGTCATGAAACAGCAATCTCTCTTCAACAGAATTGGTTATTTGATAAAAATCTTTTTTCGGCCGGGTGAGCCCCCAATCCTGCTGATGAGTAGGTCAATGCCTTATCGTCTGTGGCTTTTATCGAGGAATCAGACGCATAGATATCTGGTCGGGTCAAAAAGTTGACACAACTCACATGCTGGTAAGGAAAAGAAACTCTGCTATACTTACGACCTTGTTAATTCAGCCACTTTGTGGCACTGGCAGCGGATCTCCACAGCCCTTGTGTCGACGATTCAGTCAGTCTGTAAGCCTTTTCGTCAGCTTTATCAAAGCAATGCAACTGCTTTTATAAAGCAAGTAATGTTGCCAAACAATTTGTATGGCTCAGTGATACCTTTCAGGACTTTGTTGATAAAAACACGATCATGATCTCATTTTGTAGCTATGATTCAACATCAACAGATCACCCCTTTGAGGTATAAAAGCGCCAGAAGTTTCCTTCAAGTTCTCGGAGAATATTCTCAATGAAAAAAACCAAAATCGTCTGCACGATTGGTCCTAAGACAGAATCTGTTGAAATGCTGACCAAACTGGTTAACGCCGGTATGAACGTTATGCGTCTGAACTTCTCGCACGGCGATTTCGCCGAGCACGGTCAGCGTATCCAGAACGTTCGTGAAGTCATGGCGCAAACCGGTCAACCTGTAGCCATTTTGCTGGATACCAAAGGGCCTGAAATCCGCACCATCAAACTGGAAGGCGGCGCAGACGTTTCACTGACAGCTGGTCAGGACTTTACTTTCACCACTGATATCACAGTTGTCGGTAACCAAGACCGCGTGGCCGTGACTTACCCTGGTTTTGCCAACGATCTGAGCGCAGGCGACACTATCCTGGTTGACGATGGCCTGATCGAAATGGAAGTGCTGGCGACGACCGACACAGAAGTGAAATGCCGTGTACTGAACAACGGCGATCTGGGCGAAAACAAAGGTGTGAACCTGCCTGGCGTGTCTGTCAAACTGCCGGCACTGGCTGAGAAAGACAAAGCCGACCTGAAATTCGGTTGTGAGCAAGGCGTTGACTTCGTTGCCGCTTCTTTCATCCGTAAAGCAGAAGACGTTAATGAAATCCGCGAACTGCTGAACGCCAACGGCGGCGAGAAGATCCAGATCATCTCTAAAATCGAAAACCAGGAAGGTGTTGATAACTTCGACGCGATTCTGGAAGCTTCTGACGGCATCATGGTTGCCCGTGGCGACCTGGGTGTCGAAATCCCGGTTGAAGAAGTGATCTTCGCACAGAAGATGATGATCGAGAAATGTAACCGCGCCCGTAAAGTGGTCATCACTGCCACTCAGATGCTGGATTCTATGATCAAGAACCCGCGTCCGACCCGTGCGGAAGCCGGTGACGTTGCCAACGCCATCATGGACGGTACGGATGCCGTGATGTTGTCTGGTGAGTCCGCGAAAGGTAAATACCCTATTGAAGCCGTGACCATCATGGCGCAAATCTGTGCCCGTACCGACTCAGCAATGCGTGCGTCACTGAGTGCGCGCCTGGACAGCCCTCGCCTGCGTATTACTGAAGCCGTCTGTAAAGGTGCGGTAGACACATCCGAGAAACTGAATGCGCCACTGATTGTTGTAGCGACCGAAGCCGGTAAGTCTGCCCGCTCTGTGCGTAAGTACTTCCCGACGGCCAACATTCTGGCTATCACCACTAACACCAAAACCGCCGCTCAGCTGTGCCTGACTAAAGGCGTCACGCCAGTGGTTGTCGATGCCATCGAAAGCACTGATGCCTTCTACGCACGCGGTAAAGCGCTGGCGCTGGAGTCTGGTCTGGGTGCAAAAGGCGATATCGTGGTCATGGTCTCTGGTGCGCTGGTACCTTCAGGCACGACTAACACTGCCTCGGTACACGTACTGTAATTTCAGCCGTTACGGCAATTGCTGCATATAGCAAGGCGCATAGAAAACGGGAGCTTCGGCTCCCGTTTTGTTTATCTGCCCGACTGTTTCGCGTTACCCGACAAAAGGTTCACCAGCCAAAGATTTCCTTGTGATGCGTATTCAGTAACAAGACAGCCAGCAGGAAATACAAGGCACTGACGTGAAAGCCGAGCCAACACAGCAACAATGCCATACAACGAACTAAAACGGTATTGAACATCGACCTGCCCTCCACGCATGCTGTCTGCCAGATAGAAAACATCTGAAATCCAATGGCACAGCCACACGGTCAACCGAAAATGTCTCCGCACTCCTTATTAGACTTTAGTCTAATGTCGACAAAAAAGGCCACTACGAAAAAGCCCGCCAGGTATTGCCTGGCGGGCTTGAAAAGGAAGGTATTTTGCTGGAAGGATCAGGCTTTCAGTGAACGCTCACCGCGGGCAATGCCGACCACGCCGCTGCGGGCAACTTCAATGATTTCAGTCGCTTCGCTGACCGCGTCCAAAAACGCATCCAGTTTGTCACTGGTGCCGGCCAGCTGAACGGTATAAATCTGGCTGGTAACATCCACAATCTGACCACGGAAAATATCCGATGTCCGCTTCACTTCGGCACGGGCATAACCGCTGGCTTTAACTTTCACCAGCATCAGTTCACGCTCAACATGTTCAGAGTCGGTCACATTACTGACTTTCAGAATATCGATCAGCTTGTGCAAGTGCTTCTCGATCTGCTCCAGCGCCGCATCTTCCACACTGGTGGTGATGTTCAGCCGCGACAACGTCGGGTCATCCGTCGGTGCCACAGTCAAAGATTCAATGTTGTAACCACGCTGGGAGAACAGCCCCACCACGCGTGAAAGTGCACCTGGTTCGTTTTCTAATAATACTGATACAATCCTGCGCATTAGGTTCTCTCCGTTTTACTCAGCCACATTTCACTCATGGATCCGCCTCGGATCAGCATTGGGTAAACGTGCTCTGTTTCATCCACGCTGATATCGACAAAGACTAACTTATCTTTCATTGCTAAAGCGCGTTCCAGCTCACTTTCCAGCTTCGCCGGATCCGAAATTCGGATACCGACATGGCCATAAGCTTCTGCAATAGCGGCAAAATCAGGCACTGAATCCATGTAGGAGTGCGAGTGGCGGCCCTGATAAATCATGTCCTGCCATTGTTTTACCATGCCCAGAAAACGGTTATTCAGGTTAATGATTTTCACCGGAATGTCGTACTGGAGGGCGGTCGACAATTCCTGGATATTCATCTGAATACTGCCGTCACCGGTCACGCAGAGAACTTCCGCATCAGGAAAGGCGAACTTCACGCCCATCGCCGCCGGCAGGCCAAAGCCCATGGTGCCCAGACCACCGGAGTTTAACCAGCGCCGCGGCTTGTCGAACGGATAATACAGGGCCGCAAACATCTGGTGCTGACCCACATCCGATGCCACGTAAGCATCGCCATTGGTTAATTTATAAACCGTTTCAATGACTTGCTGAGGCTTGATGCGATCACTGTCAGTTTGGTAGCTCAGACACTTGCGTGCCCGCCAGGATTCTATTTCGCTCCACCATTCATCCATCGCGGCTTTATCGTTGCTGTCCTGCTGCTCTTCCAGCAGTTTCAGCATGCTGTTGAGCACCGCATCTGCCGAGCCGACGATCGGAATGTCGGCTTTAACTGTCTTCGAAATCGACGACGGGTCGATATCAATATGCATGATGGTGGCGTTCGGACAGTATTTTTCCAGATTATTGGTGGTACGGTCATCAAACCGGACGCCGATACCAAAAATCAGATCAGCATTGTGCATGGTCATATTCGCTTCATAGGTACCATGCATACCCAGCATACCCACGCTGTTATGGTGCGTGCCGGGGAAAGCGCCCAGCCCCATCAGGGTACTGACCACAGGAATATTCAGGCTTTCTGCCAGTGCCAGCACTTGCTGCTCACTGTTCGACATGATGACACCGCCACCCACGTACAGCACCGGCTTCTTAGCGGCCAGCAAGGCTTTCACGCCACGCTTGATCTGACCTTTGTGGCCCTGCAGGGTGGGATTGTACGACCGCATGCTGATCGCTTCCGGGTACTGGTACGGATAGGCTTTTGACGGATCCAGCATGTCTTTAGGGATATCAACTACCACAGGTCCGGGACGGCCGCTGGCTGCGATGTAAAAGGCTTTTTTGATGATGGCCGGAATATCTTCTGTTCGCTGCACCAGAAAACTGTGTTTAACAACCGGACGGGAAATACCGACCATGTCGCATTCCTGGAAAGCATCGTTACCAATCAGGTGGCTCATAACCTGACCGGACAGTACCACCATAGGGATTGAATCCATATACGCGGTGGCAATACCTGTGATGGCGTTGGTTGCACCCGGACCGGATGTCACCAGTACAACGCCGACGTCACCTGTAGCGCGGGCATAGCCGTCAGCCATGTGAACAGCTGCTTGCTCATGGCGCACTAATACGTGCTCGATGTCGCTCTTTTCATGCAGCGCATCATAAATATCCAGAACAGAACCGCCAGGGTAACCGAAGATATGCTTCACGCCTTGGTCGATCATCGAACGGACGATCATATCAGCGCCGGACAACATTTCCATATTCTTGTCTCCAGGTTGCGTATACCTGCGTCTGTACCGGAGCACCTGACCTTGTGTGCCGGGTATGATGGCGAGCTGGGGCTGTCTTTCTGTGCCGGAGCAGCAGAAGGGCAGTCATACCGGGTTACGCCAGCATACCGAACGGGTTTGCTTAACATTCGTCGCCGTCAGCAAGACAGCGGTAGGGAGCAGACCAACAGTGTCAGTGGTACAGACGGGTATAACATAGTTAGGGCTTATCTTTAGCCTAAAGAAATCCAGTGTGTTTTCGTACTATGTGACTGCCAATGGACATTCCCACCAGCAGTAACCCAGTCGCCACCTTAACGTTTTTTAACCGCTGGCGTCCATTCCCCACAGCTATTTCATGGTTATTTTCTGTACTGACTATAAATAACCTTATTAACGGCCAGAGAATAAACACAGAGCGGGATAATGAACCAAAATCACACTAAAAAATCAGCATATACACCCATCACTATCCGTTACAAAGCAGGAATGCTGACAGAAAATCATGAAAAGGCAGGCGAGAGTATGACAGGTAAGACAACGGCCTGCCGGCAGGCCGCTGGTTGCGGAAAGGATTTCGGACTGTAGCCGCTTAACGCTTCGGTGGCTCCTGGCGCGGGTTCTCGTGATACATGGCTTCAATCTGCTGATGATAGCGTTGAAGGATCACCTTGCGGCGCAGCTTCTGCGTCGGTGTCAGCTCTCCATCATTCATAGAGAATGCCTTGGGCAGTAACGTAAACTTTTTCACCTGCTCAAACTTGGCGAGATCTTTTTGCAACTCGGCAATGCGTTTCTCGACCATGGCCATAATCTGGCTGTGCCTGAGCAGCTCCAGACGGTTGTGATACTTGATATTCAACTCGCGGGCGTGATTTTCCAGGGTGTCGAAGCAAGGCACCACCAGGGCAGAAACAAACTTGCGGGCATCGGCAATCACCGCGATTTGCTCGATCATCGTATCCTTGCCGATCGCGCCTTCAATCACCTGAGGCGCAATATACTTACCGCCTGAGGTTTTCATCAGCTCCTTAATCCGGTCGGTGATGAAAAGATTCCCCTGTGCATCGAATTCGCCGGCATCACCGGTTTTCAGGAAACCGTCCGGGGTAAAGTTCGCGGCGGTTTCTTCCGCCAGCTTGTAGTACCCGCGCATCACCATGGGCCCGCGCACCAGAATTTCACTGTTCTCACCGATTTTCACTTCCGCACCTGGCATCAGGGTACCAATCGAATCGGCGTTAAAACCCATATCGTCCCAGCAGGAGACGGTGGCCGTGGTTTCCGTCATCCCGTAGCCCAGCTTGACGTTGATGCCTATGGCATGAAAGAAACGTCCGATACCGGCATCCAGCTTGGCGCCGCCGCAAGGCATGAACTTAATGCGTCCGCCCAGCACATCACGCAGCTTTGACAGCACCAGCTTGTCTGCCGCTTTGTGGGCGATGTTTAACCAGACCGCCGGCCGCCGGTTCTGCTGCCGGCATGCCGCCATACGGTGACCAATGGCCAGCGCGGCGTGAAACAGCGCCCGGCGGTGAACAGGCGCTTTGGCCACTTTGGCCTGCACCGCACCGTAAATTTTCTCGTAAACACGCGGCACCGCTGACATCACATTCGGACGCACTTCCACCAGCGCCTCACGCACGGCATTGGTATCGGTCAGATAACAGTTGATACCACCGCGGTGCAACACATAGAAGCTCCAGGCGCGTTCGAACACATGGGACAATGGCAGGAAACACAAAGAAACATCCCCTTCACTCAGGGCCAGTCTCTGATCATGGCCTTGCAGCTGCGCAGCAATATTGGCGTAATCCAGCATCACCCCTTTGGGCGTACCTGTGGTGCCAGAGGTGTAGATCAGCGTCAGCAAATCATCCATCCGGCAATCTGCCAGACGGGCCTGCAGCACCTCTTCATCCCCGCTTCTACCCTGGGCGACAAACTGCTGGTAATCACACACCAAAGCATGATCGGTATGGTCACTGTGCCCATCCATCAGCACGATACGTTCCAGCTGCGGGCACTCTGCCGCTATCTGCAATACCGCATCCAGTTGGGCGGCTTCGCCCACGAACAGTACCTTGATGTCGGCGTTATTGATGATATAAGCCGCTTGCTGAGCGGTACTGGTCGGATAAATCGGCACCGTCACCCCGCGCAGGTACAAGGTCGACAGATCGGCGACCGTCCAGCGGGCCATGTTGGGCGAAAAAATCCCGACTTTATCCTGAACGCCGATGCCCTGAGCCAGCAACGCCAGTGAGAGCTGGTGAATCTGCTCCCCCAGCGTCTGCCAGCTGATGTCCCGCCACTGGCCATCATGATGATAGCGAAGCGCGATACGGCTCCCCAAACGGGCGATCTGGTGCTGAATACGGTGAACTATGTGGTAGTCAAGTTGTGACATAAACGGCTCTGTCATGAAATTAGCTTACAGCTGTTCGCTGAAGGAGCGGAGAGTCTACTGATCGGACATCAAAAGGCAACAGAGATCATCAGAGTGACAGGCAGAATGCTGCATGGCTCTCACTCCTTAAGATGGCATAAAACAATTCGGCGACAATCCGCACTCAATTCCTGAGCCCGAAAAAAAGAAACGGCTGTTTCCCCGAAGAGAAATAGCCGTATTCAACACATTAGACGTTGCGATATTTAGCAGGTGACTTGATCACAGATAGCCAGTAGCTGGTCGCGCAGCCACTGGTGGCCCTTATCTTTTTGCGATGAGTCATGCCAGCTCAGATAACCGCTGATGGTTTTACCTTCAAACGGCAGTGTCATCAGCTGGAGCGACAAGGTATCCGCCATGGATTGCGCCAGCCATTTTGGCATCACGGCAATCAGATCGGACTGGCCGACCACGTACATCATATTGCTCAGGCTACCGCCCTGATAGGCGGCGTGACAGCCCGGCGCCTGATGGTATACGGCCTCTGCAAACCCTCGCGCTCCCTGCACTGGCTGAAGCACAGCATGCTTTTCAGCTACGAACTCGCCGGCACTCAGCGTCCCCTGAATGCGCGGGTGGTTACCGGCGGCGACCACCACCAGCTCGTCTTTAAACAATTCAGTAGACGTGAAGCCCTGATCATCGAAACGAAGATAATCGATAACGAAATCCAGTTCCTGATAGCGCAGTTTTTGCACCATGTCACTTTCAATACCCGCTTCCAGCGCCACCTGTGCCTTGGGGGCCAGATCGCCCAGCTGACGCAGAATATGGGGGGCGAAACGGATATCCAGCGGATTACACACCGCCAGGCGGAACAAGCGGTTCGATGTTTCCGGCAGGAAAGTCGAAGACGGCAGTTCATTTTTAATAAGCTGTAGCGCCTGACGCACGGGACCAAATAATTGCTTGGCTCTGGTGGTAGGCTGGATTCCCCTTCCATGGCGAATGAACAGCTCATCGTCAAAGGTCGTTTTCAGTCGCGCGACGGCATTACTCACCGCTGGCTGAGACATACCCAGGTTATGTGCTGCTCGGGTGATGTTCTGCTCCTGCATCACCGCATCGAATACTGTCAGCAAATTCAGATCTACATTCCGCAGGCTCAAGCCCATGGAGAGATTTTCTGCTGCTTGGAAAGACATACCTCTACGCGCCATTTCTGACCTCTTCTGCGAATAATCCGGAGAGTCTTGCTCCCGCTAACCAGGGCACAACACCCTCACATACCCATTAGAAAATTGGGGGTAATCAGTATTATTCAAAAGAATGATGACACCAATACCCTGAGAGCTCCCAACCTGGTTCTAACAGTATGATATGGGTCAATATTGAACGATAGTCCAAACAAAAACAAGCAGATAAATTCGTTATAAAAATATCTAAAAAGATATAAAACAATATGACTAGAAATGAATTTCAAGCACTTAGAAGGAAGTCAGACTCCTGACGTGCCAGCCACGTCAGGAAGAGGAGGTGATCAATAAGTCCCGGTGATTAATGATCGCTTACTGGAGATCCCGGCCTCTGAGCCGAAATCCGCCACGGTTTCAAGAACAGGCTCCGGAAAGCTGACAGGTTCCCAGAGTGACTGACACAGCGCCTCCACTGATGGACGGTTTTCTTCCTGTAGCCAGCGGGCAACGGCCAGCGCCACATCCGGCCAGATAACCTGTCCCGGCGAATGGCTGTCGAGCCAGTTGCGTATCGCGGCCGCATCCAGCGAATGCATACCAACCGCCAGCCCCATCAGCTCCAGCGTTGCCACATTGCTCAGTTGCTCATACTGGCCTTGCAGCGGTTTGAGCAACAATTTCTTGCCCAATGCGATAGCTTCTGACGGCAGCTCAAAACCTCCATTAGCAATGACGCCGTCACATACGGCTAACCGCTGATGAAAGCCAGTCCTGCTCAGCGCGCAGACATGGACATTGTCTTGCTGATAGCTCTGGCGCACAGCGGGGTGATAACAATAAAAGGTCACCGCTGAAAAACGGGACAGCATCTCCAGCACCTTATCCAGCCCTTCAAACGGCAGGTATACCAGCACTGACCCGTCAGATTGCGCCGGGGAATCAGTTTGCTGAGGCACAATCGGTGGCAGGATCGGAGCGCCGAAATGGTACCAGTGCAGGCCCAGTTGTTGATCCGTCGGTGCAAAATAACGGATCAGCTTTCTGTCCAGCCAGCTTTCTCCCTCTTTCGGCACATCATACAAAAACGCGCTCTGGTGACTGAGCCCCAGACTGGGGATCCCTTGCCGGCGAGCGGCCCAGGCAGACACTGGCTCAAAATCATTGAGCACCAGATCATAACCGGACAGATCCATGGCCTTAACCTCCCGCCAGAAATCCAGCAACGAATTCTGCCTGAAGGTTTGCCATTGGTTCACCTTGCCGCGCTCTGTGATAAAAGTCAGCCCGCGGGAGGTGTGATAATCGCCGAAGCACTCCATATCAAAATAGTGTTCAGCCTGGCGGCCGGAGAAATGGAAATCGACGGTCACGCCAAGCTGGGAAAAGGCTCTGGCCATTTCCCTGGCCCGGGAAATATGGCCGTTACCGGTTCCTTGTACGCCGTAAAGTATCTTCATATCGCCCCCTTGACGACATCAAAGCACATCATGCCCAGCAAAGCGCCCGCCACAATGTCGGTAATGAAATGCACACCCAGCAGCACACGGGAGAATCCGATCAGTATCGCCCAGGGCCAGACCAGCCAGGCTGCTGCCGGGTAAAAGGTAGAAATTAACGACGCCATCAGAAAAGCAGCGGCGGTGTGTCCGGATGGCAGACTGTATTTGTCAGAAGGTTGAATAAAACTGGGTAGCTGCGCCGGACGATCTCGTTTGAAGGTGTTTTTCAACAGCAGGTAGACAGGCAATTCCAACAGAAATGCCAGTAATCCCAAGCCTAATACCTGTCCGCCCTGTTGCCGGTCAAATACCCAGGCCAGCAAGCCGAACAGTAAGTATAAAGGCCCGTCCCCAGAACGGGAGACCATCCGGCTCAGTGTCGCCACCGGCTGATTAAAGCGGTGACACAGACATAAACTGGAAAAGGCGTAATCAAAGCGCTGGATAGGTACCAATACAGTCACTGCCATAGCACTATTCTCCTCTTAACCTGTGCAGCCAGATTAAGAAGCAGATATGACATGCGGGTGACGATTTCGAGGAGGGATAATGACAATCGCCGTCTTTGCGCTACCGGATGGTGCCGGCCACTGTTGCGCTATCGCCAAAAGGAGTCAGACGCCTCCGCTCTCCTATCGAAAATGCATAAAGATACAATTATCGCTTGACGCTAGTCTGTACAATTTGATATTCCTTTGGTCAACAACACAGCGGATCAAAAAAACAATGCAAACACAATTCACCCTTCTCCTCAGCCTACTCCTTCTCGTGACCAGTCGCGTGGGTAGCTGATGGGTGAAATTCACCGCTAAAAATTCAGATTAACCCGCGCCCAAGCGCGGGTTTTTCGTATAAAGGCCCGGCGTACAGGACGCGACCCAGCCATCATAGACAGGCAGGCCAACTAAAAAGGAAGCAATCATGAACGATCAGGTCATTATATTCGACACCACCTTGCGCGACGGCGAACAGGCCCTGTCCGCGAGCTTAACCGTGAAAGAGAAGCTGCAGATTGCCTACGCACTGGAGCGTCTGGGTGTAGATATCATTGAAGCTGGCTTCCCGGTGTCCTCGCCGGGCGATTTTGAGTCGGTGCAGACCATCGCCAGGCACATCAAGAACAGCCGCGTCTGTGCCTTGTCCCGTGCCGTGGCGAACGACATTGATGTCGCTGCCGAATCGTTAAAAGTTGCCGAAGCCTTCCGAATCCACACTTTCATCTCCACCTCCACCATCCATGTTCAGGACAAACTGCGCCGCAGCTACGATGATGTTATCGACATGGCGGTGGCTGCCGTTACCCGTGCCCGCAAGTACACGGACGATGTGGAGTTTTCCTGCGAAGATGCCGGCCGTACCCCGATAGATAATCTGTGCCGCATGGTCGAAGCCGCCATCAAGGCCGGTGCGACCACAGTTAACATCCCCGATACCGTAGGCTACACCCTGCCCAGCGAATTTGGCGGCATTATCAGTCAGCTGTTTAACCGGGTGCCAAACATAGACAAAGCAGTCATTTCGGTGCACTGCCACGATGATTTGGGCATGTCGGTCGCCAACTCCATGGCCGCCATTCAGGCCGGTGCCCGCCAGGTGGAGGGAACGATTAACGGGATTGGCGAACGTGCCGGCAACTGTGCGCTGGAAGAGATCGCCATGATCATCAAAACCCGCGCCGAGCTGCTGGGTGTCAGCACCAATATCAAACACGAAGAAATTTCCCGCACCAGCAAGATGGTCAGCCAGCTGTGCAACATGCCGATTCAGTCCAATAAAGCCATTGTCGGTGCCAATGCCTTCAGCCACTCGTCGGGTATCCACCAGGACGGCGTACTGAAGAACAAGAACACGTACGAGATCATGACACCGGAATCAATCGGCCTGAAGAACCAGGCGCTGAACCTGACCAGCCGATCCGGCCGCGCGGCCGTCAAGAGCCACATGGACAGCATGGGTTACAACGACAACGAGTACAACCTGGACACCCTGTACGCCGACTTCCTGAAGCTGGCCGACCGCAAAGGCCAGGTGTTCGATTACGATCTGGAAGCCCTGATGTACTTCGCCAACATGCGCGAGGAAGACGATTACTTCAAGCTGAACTACCTGAGCGTGCAATCGGGCAGCGTCATGGCCACCACCAGCATTAAGCTGCAGTGCGGTGACGAAGAGAAATGTGAAGCGGCAGTCGGTAATGGTCCGGTGGATGCGCTGTACCAGTGTATCTACCGCTTAACCGGCTATGAGATCGCCCTGGATAAGTTTGACCTGACCGCCAAAGGCGAAGGGGAAGACGGCCTGGGTCAGGCGGATATCATTGCCAATTACAAAGGCCGTAAATACCACGGTACCGGTCTGGCAACCGACATTGTTGAAGCGTCCGGACAGGCTCTGCTGCATGTGATCAACAGCATTCACCGCGCCGAGCAAATTGCAGAAATTAAACAGAAAACAAAAATGGAGACAGTATAACCATGGCAGGTCAACGCTATAAAATTGCCGTGTTATCCGGCGACGGGATTGGTCCGGAAGTCATGCGTCAGGCACACAAAGTGCTGGACGCCATTGAAGCCCGTTTTGGCTTCACCCTGGACCGTGAAGAATATGATGTGGGTGGTATTGCCATCGACAATCACGGCTCGCCGTTACCGGACCACACTCTGAAAGGCTGTGAAGCTGCCGATGCAGTGCTGTTCGGCTCGGTGGGCGGCCCGAAATGGGAACACCTGCCCGCCAATGAACAACCGGAACGCGGTGCGCTGTTGCCGCTGCGTAAACACTTTCAGCTGTTCTGTAACCTGCGACCAGCGCAGATCCACAATGGTCTGGAAGCCTTTTCTCCATTGCGTGCCGACATCTCCGAGCGTGGTTTTGACATAGTAGTGGTGCGTGAGCTGACCGGCGGCATCTACTTCGGTCAGCCAAAAGGCCGCGAAGGGGAAGGCGCGATGGAAAAGGCCTATGATACCGAGATCTATCATCGCTATGAAATCGAGCGTATCGCCCGTATCGCCTTTGAATCTGCCCGTCTGCGCCGCAAGAAAGTCTGCTCCATCGACAAAGCCAACGTGCTGCAAAGCTCTATCCTGTGGCGCGAAGTGGTGGAAGGGATCGCCAAAGATTACCCGGATGTCGAACTTAGCCACATGTATATAGACAACGCCACCATGCAGCTGATCAAAGATCCGTCGCAGTTTGACGTCATGCTGTGTTCCAACATCTTCGGTGACATTATTTCCGACGAATGCGCCATGATCACCGGCTCTATGGGCATGCTGCCTTCGGCCAGCCTGAACCAGGACAAGTTCGGCATGTATGAGCCGGCAGGCGGTTCAGCGCCGGATATCGCCGGTAAAAACATCGCCAACCCGGTGGCACAAATCCTGTCGGCGGCCCTGATGCTGCGCTACAGTCTGGAACAAGAAGAAGCGGCACGCGCCATTGAGCAAGCCGTCTCCCAGGCACTGGAAGCCGGTGAGCTGACCGCCGATCTGGCCGGCAGCCGCCCAGCCCTGTCTACCGACGCCATGGGCGATAAAATCGCCGCCTACATCCGCCAGGCGTAAGCCGAACGACGAGGAGCAAACGAGCAATGTCAAACACAACACACACAGCCAAAACGCTGTACGAAAAAGTCTATGATGCCCACGTCGTGGTAGCCGCCGAAGGTGAAAACCCGATCCTGTATATCGACCGCCACCTGGTGCACGAAGTCACTTCGCCGCAGGCCTTTGACGGTTTGCGTGAAAAAGGCCGTCAGGTTCGCCAGACCGGCAAGACCTTCGCCACTATGGACCACAACGTCTCAACGCAGACCAAAGACATCAATGCATCGGGTGAGATGGCCCGTATCCAGATGGAAACCCTGGCTAAGAACTGTAAAGATTTTGGCGTCACCCTGTATGATCTGAACCATAAATATCAGGGCATAGTCCATGTCATGGGGCCTGAGCTGGGTATTACCCTGCCGGGCATGACTATCGTGTGTGGCGATTCCCACACCGCCACCCATGGGGCGTTCGGCGCGCTGGCCTTCGGTATCGGTACGTCTGAGGTTGAGCACGTTCTGGCCACCCAGACCCTGAAACAAGCCCGCGCCAAAACCATGAAAATTGAAGTCAGAGGCAAAGTGGCCCCTGGCATCACAGCCAAAGACATCATTCTGGCGATCATCGGCAAAACCACAGCCGCCGGCGGTACCGGCTATGTAGTGGAATTCTGTGGCGAAGCTATCACGGATCTCAGCATGGAAGGCCGGATGACGGTCTGTAACATGGCGATTGAGCTGGGTGCCAAAGCGGGCCTGATCGCACCGGATCAGACCACCTTTGATTACATCCAGGGCCGTAACTTTGCCCCGACCGGCGCCGACTTTGAAGCTGCCGTTGCATACTGGCAGACAATGAAATCCGATCCCGGTGCACAGTTCGACCACGTAGTGACCCTGGATGCCAAAGACATCAAACCACAGGTCACCTGGGGCACCAACCCGGGTCAGGTAATTGCCATTGATGAGCCGATTCCGGCACCAGACAGCTTCAGCGATGCCGTTGAGCGCTCTTCTGCCGCCAAAGCACTGGCTTACATGGGGCTGGAAGCGGGTAAAAAACTGGCGGATTTCCCGATTGATAAAGTCTTCATCGGTTCTTGCACCAACTCACGTATTGAAGATATGCGAGCGGCCGCCGCTGTCGCCAAAGGCCGCAAAGTGGCCCCCAATGTGCAGGCGCTGGTGGTTCCCGGTTCTGAGCAGGTCAAAGCACAGGCCGAGCAGGAAGGGCTGGACAAGATCTTCATCGAAGCCGGTTTTGAATGGCGCCTGCCTGGCTGCTCTATGTGTCTGGCGATGAACAACGATCGCTTAGGTCCGGGTGAGCGCTGCGCTTCGACCAGTAACCGTAACTTTGAAGGCCGTCAGGGCCGCGATGGCCGCACCCATCTGGTCAGCCCGGCGATGGCCGCCGCTGCTGCCTGTGCCGGCCACTTCGTCGACATCCGCGAGCTGGACAAAGCCACCGTCGCCACCGCCTAATTTAAGAGGGAACAACCATGGCAGGAATCAAACAACACACAGGACTGGTGGTGCCGCTGGATGCCGCGAACGTCGACACTGACGCCATCATTCCAAAGCAGTTTTTGCAGAAAGTAAACCGTACCGGTTTCGGTAAGCACCTGTTTCACGACTGGCGCTTTCTTGATGACGCCGGCGAACAGCCTAATCCTGAGTTCGTTCTGAACCACCCGCGCTATCAGGGTGCCAGTATCCTGCTGGCCCGTGAAAACTTCGGCTGTGGTTCATCACGCGAGCACGCGCCCTGGGCGCTGGCTGATTACGGTATCAACATCATCATTGCGCCGAGCTTTGCCGATATTTTCTATGGCAACGCGATCAACAACCAGATGGTACCTGTGCGCCTGACAGATGCCGAAGTTGATGAGATCTTCCAGTTTGTCGACGCCAACCAGGGCGCCGAAGTGACAGTAGATCTGGTAAGCATGACGGTCAGCGCCAACGGCAAGTCCTACAGCTTCGAGATTGACGAGTTCCGCCGCCACTGCCTGCTGAACGGTCTGGACAACATCGGCCTGACCCTGCAGCACGAAGATAAAATCGCTGAATATGAAAGTAAGATCCCGGCCTTTCTGGCCTGATCTATACTGTCATTGCTGACTGGCTCAGACACCCTGCTCCGGCAGGGTGTTTTGTTAAGCGCCTGCACCGGAAAGAAACACCCTCTTGCTTCGGTCTGTTGAATATCAATCTTTTTACAGAGGTGTTCACATGTATCCGCTACGCCAAACCCTGACCGTCTTGCTCCTGATGACATTGCTCAGCCTGTCTTCAACGGCACTGGCCGCCCCCAAAGCCGATCTCTGGCCTTTGTGGCAAGCCAGCAACCCCAGCAATACCGCAAAAATTGACCACACTCTCTGGCAGGGCCTGCTCAACGACTATCTGCTGGTCGCCCCCAAACAGACCCGCTTTCGTTATGCCGCGGTCAGCCAGCAGGATAAAGCGGCTCTGGCACGCTATCTGAGTGAACTCACCGCGCTGGATCCGCGCCGCTACAACCGCAATGAACAATTTGCCTACTGGGTAAATCTGTATAACGCTCTGACCGTCAGAGTGATTCTGGACAACTATCCGGTCAGCTCGATCACCAAACTCGGCGGCATATTCAACTTCGGTCCCTGGGATGAAAAACTGATCACTATCCGCGGACAAAAATTGTCGCTCAATGATATTGAACACAGGATCCTGCGCCCTATCTGGCAGGACGAGCGTATTCACTATGTGGTGAACTGTGCCAGCTTGGGCTGCCCGGATCTGCTCCCTGAGGTCATGCAGGCCGATAAGCTGAACGAGCAGCTGGATGAAGCTGCCAAGCGCTTTATCAACAGCGAAAAAGGGGTTGATGTGCGCGGCCAGAGTGTCCGTCTGTCGTCAATTTATGACTGGTATCAGAGTGATTTCGGTACTCTGGCTGAGCTGCAAAAGCATCTGAACACTTACCTCAACCGGCCGGTGACGCTGGTATCGCCCAGTTACGATTACGACTGGCGGCTCAATGAGATCAAATAGCCTCGCCTGACAATTTAACTTGCAGCTCAGGAATCACAGCCAGCCGCAATTGTGGCTGGCAACCTGTGTCGGCCACGTTTACAATGAGAGCCGTTCTCATGGGGAGCCTTAGGGCTGAGATCGTACAGCGTACGGGACCCATTGAACCTGAACCAGATCATGCTGGCGGAGGAATTGAGAAAAACTGAGAGACAAGAAAGCACACCTTTATCCCCGGTTCGTGCCTTTCCGGAAACCTTCCCTCTCACTCAACCCCGCGCCTTGAAGAAATCGGAATTCCCTGTCTTACAGGAACTCAGGAGCGCTTTGTGAAACACTTACTGTTAACCTTACCCCTGCTGGCTGCCGCCACGTCTGCCGCCGCCGCTCAACCGACCTTGACGGTTTACACCTACAGCTCTTTTACCGCGGATTGGGGACCGGGTCCGGCCATCGAAACCGCGTTTGAGAAAGAGTGCGGCTGCGATCTGCAGTTTGTCGCCCTGGATGATGGTGTATCCATCCTCAACCGTGTCCGTCTGGAAGGCAAAAGCAGCAAAGCCGACCTGCTGTTAGGGCTGGATAACAACCTGATGACGGAAGCCAAAAAAACCGGGCTGCTGACCACTCACCAGGTGGATACCGCGGCGGTCACTATTCCGGGCGGCTGGCAAGATGACACCTTTGTCCCTTTCGATTACGGTTACTTCGCTTTCATTTATGACAGCAAGAAACTGAATAACCCGCCAGACAGCCTGAAAGCGCTGGTTGAGCGCGACGATCTGACGATGATTTACCAGGATCCCCGTACCTCAACGCCGGGACAGGGTCTGATGCTGTGGGTGAAATCTGTCTATGGTGACCAAGCCGCCACTGCCTGGCAGCAACTGGCGAAAAAAACCGTGACTGTGACCAAAGGCTGGTCAGAGGCTTACAGCATGTTCCTCAACGGCGAAGCCGATCTGGTGCTCTCTTACACCACATCACCGGCCTACCACCTGATTGCCGAACAAGAAGACAAGTACAAAGCCGCCAACTTCAGCGAAGGCCACTATATGCAGGTGGAAGTTGCCGCTAAGCTCAAAAACAGCCGCAACAGTGAGCTGGCCGAGCAGTTTCTTAACTTCATCCTGACGCCGGGCTTCCAGTCACACATTCCAACGGGCAACTGGATGTATCCGGTCACCGGCCAGGAGCTGCCTGAAGGGTTCAGCAGCCTGACCTTGCCTGCCAAGTCGCTGGAATTTTCCGCCGATGAAGTCGCGAAAGAGCGTAAAAGCTGGATTCGCGAGTGGCAGACGGCCCTGACCCAGTAATGCAACTGTAGTGCAATAGGACAGCTCTTGTTACTCTCCCGTTCCAGCCTGCCCGGCCTGTTAAGCGCCGGGCTGATACTGCTTGTGGTCGGCGGAGCGCTCAGCGCGCTGCTGAGTCAGGCCACCGAACTGCAACCGCTCAGCTTGTGGCAGGATCCTTACCTGCGTCATGTCACGGTCTTCAGCTTTAAACAGGCCCTGTTATCAACTCTGCTCAGTGTGATTCCGGCAATCCCTGTTGCTTACGCCCTGTCCCGGCGGCGTTTTCCGGGCCGGACTGTATTACTCAGGTTGTTTGCCATGACGGTGGTGCTGCCGGTACTGGTGGCGGTGTTTGGTTTGCTGGCTATCTATGGCAACAGCGGTTTGCTGGCACAAGCACTGGCAAGGCTGGACATGACCCTGCCGTTCAGCATCTACGGTCTGAACGGCATTCTGCTCGCTCATGTCTTTCTCAACCTGCCGCTGGCGAGCCGGTTGCTGTTGCAAAGCCTGGAAAGTATTCCGGCCGAACAGCATCAGCTTGCAGCCCACCTGGGCATGAAAGGCTGGCCACTGTTCCGGCTGGTTGCCTGGCCGCGGCTGCGTCA
This sequence comes from Photobacterium sp. WH24, assembly GCF_019204055.1. Taxonomy (NCBI): domain Bacteria; kingdom Pseudomonadati; phylum Pseudomonadota; class Gammaproteobacteria; order Vibrionales; family Vibrionaceae; genus Photobacterium; species Photobacterium sp. WH24. The sequence continues at coordinate 272,504 of NZ_JAGSOZ010000002.1, forward strand.
GCAACTGCCTCAGATCGCCGGGCTGGTGTTCATGCTGTGCTTTACCAGCTTTGCGGTGATTATGTCGCTGGGCGGCGGCCCGAAAGCCACCACGATTGAGCTGGCCATCTATCAGGCGCTGAGATACGACTTTGATTTAGCCGCTGGTGCCATGCTGGCATTATGGCAGATGCTGCTGTGTTGCTCGCTGGTGCTGCTCGGCCAGCGCTTTGCCAGACCGCTGTCCACGCTCAGCGGCCGGGTTCGCCAGGGGCATCCGAATTATCTCGACAGTCGCACAGCAAGGGTATGGGACGGATGCTGGATTGGCTTAGTACTGCTGCTGGTACTGCCGCCTATGCTGGCAGTACTGAGCGCCGGGCTCAATGACCAGCTGCCACAGCTGCTGAGCACCCCCGCCCTGTGGCAGGCGATCAGCCATTCATTGCAAATCGCGCTGCTGGCCTGCCTGCTGGCACTGATCAGCGGTATCGCCATACTCTGTGCCAGCCGTTACTGGCGGCTGCAGCGCTACCGCCTCTCTGCCGACGGGCTGGAGCTGATCGGTACCATTATTCTGGTCACACCCGGGCTGGTGATCAGCACAGGTCTGTTTCTGCTGCTGCGCGAATTCACCGACGTCTTTGCCTCGGCATTCTGGGTGGTAGTGGCCGTCAATGCCCTGATGGCACTGCCTTATGTCATCAAAACCCTGAGCCAGCCAATGCTGCATCTCGCGCAGCAATACAACCCGCTGTGCCAGAGTTTGGGCATGCGCGGCCTGTCGCGCCTGTATCTGGTGGAATGGCGGGCACTGCGCAAACCTATGGCCCAGGCGATGGCGATCAGCTTCGTGTTGTCACTGGGCGATCTGGGTGCCATTGCTCTGTTCGGCAGCCAGGATTTTCAGACCCTGCCCCTGTACCTGTTCCAGCTGATGGACAGCTATCAGATGGATGCTGCCGCCGTTGCCGCCCTGCTGCTGCTCTTGCTCAGCCTGGGTATTTTCACTGTGGTGGAAAGCCTGTTATTGTCCCGACATCCCTCGTCTGACCGCACTGCTAACGGATAACTTATGACCTCACCTATGCTCGCTTTATCTCAACTGAGCCATTGCTACCGTCACCATAATCAGGAGTCTATGCAGCTCAGCTTTGATTTGTCGGTCGCGCAGGGAGATATTCTGGCGGTGATCGGCCCCAGCGGGGCGGGCAAAAGTACCCTGCTGGCGATGATCGCCGGTTTTCTCAAGCCGGACAGCGGCGAACTGAGGATCAATGGTGAAGTGATCGACAGGCAGAATCCGGCCGAGCGGCCGCTGTCGATCCTGTTTCAGGATCACAACCTGTTTCCGCATCTGAGCGTGTTTGACAATATTGCTCTGGGTATCCATCCCGGGCTGCGCCTCAGCACCGCTGATCAGGCTCAGGTCAAAGATGCGGCAGCGCGGGTCGGCATCGCTCATTATCTGGATCGCCTGCCTGAGCAGCTGTCCGGCGGCCAGAAACAGCGGGTGGCCGTGGCACGCTGCCTGGTCAGACACCGCCCTCTGCTGTTACTCGATGAGCCGTTTTCCGCACTGGATCCGGCGCTGCGGCAGGAAATGCTGGATCTGATCGCCAGTCTGGCCAAGGAAGCCGGGATCACTGTGCTGATGATCACCCACAGTCCGGACGATGCGCTAAAGATTGCCGATCACTGTGCCTTTGTCGAGCAGGGTGAAATCCGGGTATGCGGCCCCACCCAGCAAGTGCTGGGGGAGCCGGAAGATGAAAGATTAAGGAAGTACCTCGGGCGATGAATGCTTAAGATCCGCTCAGCGTATCCCGCCCAGTGAATTACAGATTTTCTTCAGCAAATTCCGCCAGACGGCTGCGCACCACACCATTGAGGTAAATGTTGGCGCTGCCCTCGAAATTCTTAAATCGTTCAACGATATAGGTTAAGCCTGATGTCACAGGCGACAGGTAAGTGGAATCGATCTGCGCCAGATTACCGGAACAGACCAGCTTAGTGCCCTCACCACAGCGGGTGATGATGGTCTTGATTTGCGACGCGGTCAGGTTCTGACACTCATCCAGCAACACGAAAGCGTTCTGGATAGAGCGGCCGCGCATAAAGTTAATCGATTTGAACTGGATATTGGCTTTTTCGAAAATATATTTCATCGAACCGTCAGTGCAGACATCGTGCTTATGCAAGGCCTCCATGGTGTCTGTCACTGCCGCCAGCCAGGGCATCATTTTCTCTTCTTCCGTGCCCGGCAGGAAACCGATAGATTCAGCAATGTCCGGGGTATTGCGGGTGACAATGATCTTGTCGTACATGCCTTTTTCTATCACCAGCTCCAGTGCGGCGGCCATCGCGAGGATCGTTTTACCACACCCGGCCGGGCCGGTCAGGATCACCAGATCGATATCAGGATCGAGCAGCGCGTCCATCGCCATTCCCTGATAAATGTTCTTCGGATGAATACCCCATGCCTGGCGGTGCATCAGGCGCTCATGCCCCAGATCTTTCAGGGTGACCATTTCCCCGTCCAGACTCTGAATCCGGGCAGCGAAATCGGTATCTTCATCAATCAGGTACTGGTTGACGAAAGGCGAATCAAACAGCTCTTGCGGCAGCGTATGCAAGGTCGAACGGCCGCGTTTTTCAGAATGGCACTCACCCACACGCTCCCAGAAACTGGCCGGATAGCGGTGGAACCCTTTGGTCAGCAGGCTGACATCATCAATCAGCTGATCTGACCGGTAATCGTCGACGTAAAACACCCCGGCGCCTTTGGCACGCAGGCGCATATTGATGTCTTTAGTGATCAGCACCACCTTGCGCGGCGCATAATGATTCTGGAGGTAGAGCACCCCATTGAGAATACGGTTGTCACCGGCCTTGTCGGCAAAGGCATGCACAGTTTCGTGGATTTCGTAATCGGCGAAAATCGCGATACGGCCTTTGTGATCACCTTGCTCAGTCAGGGGGATCCCGGCTGAGATTTGTTCCGGCGTGGCATCGTGGAAGATATCTTCGAGGGCGCGGATAGCAACACGGGCATCGCGGGCAACGTCGCGTTTGCTGTCTTTGATCCGGTCGAGTTCTTCCAGGACCGTCATGGGAATCACTACGTCGTGCTCTTTGAAAGAGTAGATGGCGAGGGGTTCATGTAACAGGATGTTGGTATCAAGTACAAAGACTTTCCTATCAGCATCGTCCATAGACGTCTCCTTGTTCACCTGAAATAGCCATTGGCAAAGGCTATCATTAATAAGCCTAAACCCGCTTTTCATTAATGACCGCAAAAAATGAAAATATTGTGACAATTTTCTCACTTGATGGGTCCATCACTTAGCCCGTGACCTGGCTCCCATCATGCAGTACCATTAGCCCCCTTTTTTGCCGGCGCCATTTGTGGCTTACACTTAATTTCAGTGTAGTTGATTTATTCATCGTCGCCGGGATCCAATTCTCCTTGATTTCAAATATTTAGAAGGTTTTTTCCACTATGCCATTTGCTTTGGGTCAACGCTGGATCAGTGACACGGAAAGTGATTTAGGGTTAGGAACTGTGGTCGCCATGGATGCGCGTACTGTCACCCTTATGTTTGCCGCCAGCGAAGAGAATCGCGTGTATGCCCGCCATGATGCCCCTGTCACCCGCGTGATGTTCAACGCCGGTGATGTGACTGAGAGTCAGGAAGGCTGGTCGCTCAGGGTCGAGCAAGTGGAAGAACAACAAGGGGTGCTGACCTATGTCGGCACCCGTACCGATACCGGGGAAGAAAATGTATCGTTGCGCGAAATCTTCCTCAGCAACCAGATTCGTTTTAACAAGCCGCAGGACAAGCTGTTCGCCGGTCAGATTGACCGCATGGACCGTTTCGCCCTGCGCTACCGCGCCCTGAAAAACCAGCACCAGCAGCACAAGAGTCCGCTGCGCGGCTTGTGCGGGATGCGTGCCGGCCTGATCCCGCACCAGCTGTTCATCGCCCATGAAGTGGGCCGCCGTTTTGCCCCCCGTGTCCTGCTGGCCGACGAAGTGGGCCTGGGTAAAACCATTGAAGCCGGGATGATCATCCACCAGCAGGTGCTGGCGGGACGCGCTGAGCGTATTCTGATCCTGGTGCCGGAAACCCTGCAGCATCAGTGGCTGGTTGAGATGATGCGCCGCTTCAACCTGTATTTTTCTATCTTCGATGAAGAGCGCTGTGTCGAAGCCATTGCCGATGCGGCCAATCCGTTTGATACCGCGCAATACGTGCTGTGCTCACTGGATTTTCTGCGCAAGAGCCGCCGCCGTTTCGAACAGGCGCTGGACGCCGACTGGGATCTGCTGGTAGTCGATGAAGCCCACCACCTGGTGTGGAGTGAAGAGGCGCCAAGCCGTGAGTACCAGGTGGTGGAAGCCCTGGCCGAGAAAACCCCGGGCTGCCTGCTGCTGACGGCCACGCCGGATCAGCTGGGCCATCAGAGCCACTTCGCCCGCCTGCGCCTGCTCGACCCGGATCGCTTCTACGACTACGATGCCTTTCTCGATGAAGAGCGCCAGTACGCCCCGGTCGCCGATGCCGTGTCAGACCTGCTGGCCGGCAAAAAACTGGACGACGACAGCCGCGCGACACTGATCAATCTGCTGCCAGAGCAGGACATTGCCCCGCTGCTGGACACACTGACCACGCAGGGCGACGAACACGCCCAGCATGCCGCGCGACAGGAGCTGGTCGACAACCTGATGGACCGCCACGGTACCGGTCGCGTGCTGTTCCGTAACACCCGTGCAGCGGTGCAGGGTTTTCCTCAGCGTCACCTCAATCTGTACCCGCTGGCGATGCCGTCTCAGTACAGCACGGCCATGCGTGTCGCCGGCATGATGATGGGGAAAATCAGCGAAGAAGAAAAAGTGCTCAAGCTGCTGTACCCGGAAGATATTTATCAGGAATTTGAAGGCGAATCGGCCACCTGGTGGAACTTCGACCCGCGGGTGAGCTGGCTGCTGGATTTCCTCAAAGCCAACCGCAATGAAAAAGTGCTGGTGATCTGCTCCCGCGCGCAAACCGCGCTCAATCTGGAGCAGGCACTGCGCGAAAAAGAAGGCATCCGGGCCACTGTGTTCCACGAAGGCATGTCAATTCTCGACCGCGACAAAGCGGCTGCTTACTTCGCTCAGACAGAAGACGGCGCGCAGGTGCTGCTGTGCTCGGAAATCGGCTCTGAAGGCCGCAATTTCCAGTTTGCCAACCAGCTGGTAATGTTCGACCTGCCGAACAACCCGGATCTGCTGGAACAACGTATCGGCCGTCTGGACCGCATCGGCCAGCAAAGGGATATCGAGATCCATGTGCCGCACCTGCAGGGCACCTCGCAAGCGCTGCTGGCGCACTGGTATAACGAGGGCCTCAATGCCTTTGAAGAAACCTGCCCGACAGGCCGTGCTGTGTATGAAGCCATTCAGCCGCAGTTGATCACTCTGCTGGCCAGTGAAAACCATAGCGCTGAGGCGCTGGACTCGCTGATTGCCGACAGCGCTCGCATGCACACTGAGCTGAAGAGCAAAATGGAACAGGGTCGCGACCGTCTGCTGGAGATCCATTCCAACGGTGGCGATGCCGCCCGTGAGCTGGTCGAGCAGATTGCCGCCAAAGACGGCGATACCAATCTGGTGACCTTCGCGCTGGGGCTGTTTGACACTGTGGGCCTTAATCAGGATGACAGAGGCGAAAATGCCCTGGTTATCACCCCGTCTGAGCACATGCTGGTATCGAGTTTCCCGGGTTTGCCGCAGGATGGCTGCACCATTACCTTTGACCGCGATACCGCCCTGTCGCGTGAAGACATGCACTTTATCAGCTGGGAACACCCTATGATTCAGGGCGGGATTGATCTGCTGCTGTCGGAAGGTGTCGGCACCACTGCGGTGTCTTTGCTCAAGAACAAGGCACTGCCCGCCGGCACACTGTTGCTGGAGCTGGTGTACGTGGTTGATGCCCAGGCACCGAAACAATCCGGCATCGGCCGCTTCCTGCCGCACACGCCTATCCGTATCCTGCTGGATGCCAAAGGCAATAATCTGTCGGATAAAGTCGAGTTCGAAGGCTTCAACCGCCAGCTGAGTCCGGTCAACCGTCATCTGGGCAGCAAACTGGTGAATTCGGTCCAGAGAGACATCCATGCCCTGATTGCCGCTGGCGATCAGCTGATCGAACCTGAGCTGGCCAAAGTGCGCCAGGCCGCGCAACAGGATATGGAAAACACCTTAGGGGCAGAGCTGGCCCGTCTGCAGGCCCTGAAGTCCGTTAACCCTAACATCCGGGACGATGAGCTGGAGTTGCTGCAAAGCCAGATTCAGGATCTGACCGCTTACATCAGCAAAGCCCAGATTCAGCTCGATTCGCTGCGTGTCATCGCCGTCAGCCATAACTGATACGGCAATATCCGGGCGGTAGGTACTCCCTGCCGCCCTGTGTTACCATTTCGCCGCTGCCTGTGCGTACAACCTGAGATAGCCCGAACATGAACCCCTTACCACCGCTGGACTATAACCCGCCTGCCGATCCCTGGCTGGATGTTCTGTATGTCGACCGCGATATCATAGCCGTCAACAAGCCTTCCGGTTTGCTGTCAAATCCCGGCCGCGATCCGGCTCATGCCGACAGCGTGTTTAACCGCGTGCTGGCCGAGCATCCCAAAGCGCAGATTGTGCATCGTCTGGACATGGCCACTTCCGGCCTGATCATACTGTCGCTCAACAAGGATGCCGAACGGCACCTCAAAGCCCAGTTCCGTGATCGTCAGACCGAAAAAGTCTATTACGCCCGGGTCTGGGGCACGCCAGAGCAGCTAAGTGGCACCATAGATCTGCCGCTGATTTGCGACTGGCCCAACCGCCCGATGCAGAAAGTCTGTTTTGAGCACGGCAAACCCTCAGTGACCCATTATGAGGTGATTGCCAGTGACGGCCAGAGCAGCTTAGTCCGACTGCGCCCGGTCACAGGACGCTCTCATCAGCTTCGCGTCCACATGCTGGCGCTGGGCCACCCGATCCTGGGCGATGGTTTCTATGCCCATGATCAGGCCAAAGCACTGGCCCCCCGCCTGCAACTGCACGCGGCGGAACTGAGCTTCTTCCACCCCTACAGCAACGAAGCACGTCATGTGTTCGCACCGTGCGAATTCTATCCCGACGCGCCCGAGCGGACGCTGTAAAGTACAACCGGCCTTAGCTGCCGACCTCTGAGTCGGCAGACTTGTTTGCCCAACTTGCAGCCTGCCCCTCGCTGGTGTTTACTGTGTGCCATCAACCACAGCATCAGCAGGGAGCCAGAGTGATGCACCAGATAGTTTTTCTCGACCGCGATACCATCCCCCATCAGATCACCCTGCCCCGCCCGGCCTTTGCGCACCACTGGCAGGAATACCCGACCACCTCTTCGGCGCAGGTTGCTGAACGGCTGCAACAGGCCACCATAGCCATCACCAATAAAGTGGTGCTCAATGCTGACACGCTGCGCCAGTTGCCGCAGCTGAAAATGATCGCCATTGCCGCCACAGGCACCAATAATGTCGATCTGGACTACTGCCGCGAGCACGGCATAGTGGTCAGTAACATTCGCGGTTATGCCACCGGCTCGGTACCAGAGCACGTCATTGCCATGCTGTTTGCGCTCAAACGCAACCTGTTCGCGTACCACAGAGATATTCAGGCCGGCGTCTGGCAGGAGAAGAAACAATTTTGCTTTTTCAGCCACCCGATTGGCGATGTGGCCGGCAGCACGCTGGGGGTGATCGGCAGCGGCAGTCTGGGGCAAGCGGTCGCTAAACTGGCCTCAGCCCTTGGCATGAAGGTGGTATTTGCTGAACGCAAAGGCGCGGCATCATGCCGCGACGGTTACCTGCCTTTTGAGCAGGTGCTGCAAACCGCCGATGCGATTACGCTGCACTGTCCGCTCAGTGAGGAAACAACCAATTTGATTGCGGCACCGGAACTGGCACAAATGAAGCCCGGCAGCCTGCTGATCAATACCGGCCGCGGCGGACTGGTTAACGAAGAGGATCTGGTTGAAGCACTGCGATCCGGCCATCTGGGCGGTGCCGGGTGCGATGTGTTTACCCAGGAGCCCGCCGACGAATCTAACCCGCTGCTGGCAAACGCAGCGTTGCCAAACCTGCTGCTGACACCCCATGTGGCCTGGGGAGCGGACTCGGCCATTCAGGCGCTGGCCAATCAGCTGATCGACAATCTGGAAGGCTTTGTCGCCGGCCACCCTCAGCACTGTGTCTGAGGGTCTGGCCACTTACTTAAAGCCTTTTTCTTTTTTTATCAGCTCGTAAGCTGCCGTCAGTTCCTGGGCTTTCTGCTTTGCCAGCTCCATCATCTCTGGCGGTAAACCTTTGGCCGCCAGTTTGTCAGGATGGTGCTCGTTCATCAGTTTGCGGTAAGCCCGTTTCAGATCTTTCGGACTGGCCTGTTGTTCGACGCCCAGCAGTTCATACGCATCACTGAGCTGATCCCGGGTTGGTGCCTGTCGAAAACCGCCCTGCTGTTGCTGTGACTGCTGGCGATAAAAGCCCCCGCCCTGCTGAAAGCGAAACGCCGCTTCTTGCATATGCAGCCGCCTTTCCAGCTGCTGATCGGAAAAACCCAGGGCACGGCCAATCACGAACAGTAACTGACGTTCTTTCGGATGCAGGCTGCCGTCGGCAAACGCGGCCTGGATCTGCAATTCGAGAAAAAACTGCAACAAATCAAGCCGCCCCGTCCCTTGCTGACGCACCCTGGCCAGCACTTCCTGAAGGGGGAAATCTTCTGATTTGCCGTCACGAAAAGCTTCCTGAGCCAGCCGGCGGGCATCACCATGCAGCTGCATTCGGTCCATAATCGCGCTGGCGACGCGGATTTCATCCTGGGTCACCCGGCCTTTCGCCTTGGCCATATGACCCATCACAGCAAACGCCGCATGAAAAAACGCCGCCTGACGTTCATGCTGATCTGCCTGACCCTGGCTAAAACGACCAAAACTGCCGCCCTGATAAACACCGGCACGCGCCCGATCGAACTTATGACCCAAAAAGATGCCTAATAACAACCCGATAGGTCCACCAAGAAGGAAACCAAAAAATGCCCCTAAAATCTTGCCCAACACCTGCATGTTATACTCTCTGGTAATTTGCTAAATTGTGCCCACGAATGCCGTCTAGTCTTACGAAAAGAGATAGGTCTGTCAGCGTGACTTGCTGTCATAAAGCACAGCGCCGTCCGATAAAGACCTCGCGGCATAATAGCAGAAAAAACAATAATGAATTTATCCGGTCCGATGATTACAGAGCCCCATAGAGATGCCGATAAGCAGAAATTGCTTTATCATAGCAGCCTTTATTGCGGGGACGGCAGGGCCGGTCTGGACACCTTTGCGCTATATCATGAACACAGGAAATTAAATCTCAATGTCATTCACTTCTCGCAGCTTATTGGCGACCATGATCAGCATAGCTTTATATGGCCCGTCAGCTTTCGCCAATGATGCCCTCATTGAGAATGAAGCCAGCCCGACGGCAGAGGAAGAGCTTGCTCTGGTCAAAGGCATGTGCCTGGCCCCGGATCCCAGTGACGGTGATCCCAATAATGCCCCGATCAGAATCACCGCCGATAAGGCAGAGGCGGACAGCGACGCCAGTGTGACCTACTCCGGCGATGTGGTGGTTCGGCAATCCAACCGGACAGTGGCGGCCGATGTCGCCACCATGAACCAGCAAAATAATACTGTCAGTGCCAAAGGCAACGTGTATTTCCACGATGGCAGCATTGAAGTTTATGCTGACAACATGCACAACAACCTGGATACCGACGATGCAGAAATCAACAACGCCGTCTATAGCCTGACCTGTGAAGCCGGCCGGGGTGAAGCCACTAAAATTGAAAAGCAGGGCATGACCTACTATCGCCTGCGCAACGGCACTTACACCACATGCCCGCCCGGTGATAAAAGCTGGCAATTTACTGCCACCAGCATTGAACGTGAAGCTGATTCACCGTTTGCTGACCTGTATAACGCCCGGTTCGAAATACTTGAAGTGCCGGTGTTCTACATGCCTTACCTGCGTGTACCTGTTGGTGACGAACGGCTGACCGGTTTTCTCTATCCAACCGTGAGTTACGGCTCTCGTGACGGTTTTGAGCTGGAAACCCCGTTTTACTGGAATATTGCCCCCAACTACGATCTGACCTTTACTCCGAAATACATGAGTAACCGCGGCTTGCAGCTCAACAGCCAGTTCCGTTATCTCACTGATCTGGGACAAGGCAGCCTGAAAGGGGAATATCTCGGCAGCGATGAAGCCTCCGATACTGACGATGCACGCTGGGCCTACAACTGGTCCCACAGCGGCCGGTATCAGGATAACTGGCTGTTCAACATTGATTACAGCAAGGTCAGCGACGTGACCTATTTCTCGGATGTCGATTCAGAGATCGGCCGCCGGGAAGACAACAACCTGCTGCAAACCGGCGAAGTGACCTATCAGGAAGAAAAGTGGAACTCAACTTTACGGGTCAGGAACTTCCAGCCGCTGACGCCGGGTGTGTCATCCAACTACCGTTTGATGCCGCAGCTGACCTTCAACTACTACGAGCCTGAACTGGGCTATGATCTGGACTTTGGCTTCCTGAGCCATATCAGCCGGTTTGAAAATGACGATTCGACGAAACCATCTGCCGATCGTGTCCATTTAGAGCCGTCTCTGACGCTGCCGTTCGCGACTCCCTGGTGGTCAATGACCACGGAAGCCAAGCTGATGTACACCTACTACAATCAGGAGTTCGATCCCACAATCGCCGGTCTGGAAGATCTGGAAGAAACAGCGTCCCGGACTGTGCCCAGTCTGCGAATGCTGACAGGCTTGTATTTCGAGCGGGATACTGACCTGTTCGGTGATGCTTATGTCCAGAGTCTGGAACCGCAACTCCAGTACCTGTACATCAAGGATGTGGAGCAGAGCGACATTTACGGCTCATACGACACCACTATCCTGCAAACCGATTATTACGGTTTGTTCCGTGATCGCCGTTACTCCAGCGTCGACCGCATTGCCGCCGCCAACCAGTTTACTGTCGGTGCCACCACCCGCTTTTTCGACAATAATCTGAAAGAGCGCTTCAACCTCGCCTTTGGCCAGATTTTCTACCTCAACGATTCCGGCCGGAATTTGCAGGAAGAAGGCGAATCTCAGCCGAATTATTCGGCCTCGGCGTTTGAGTCTGATTTCAACTTTAATGACTGGCTCTTCTTTCACGGCGGCCTGCAATATGATGCCAGTGAAAGAGACATGCAGTTTGCCAACGCCGCACTGGAATACCGCGAAGGCGGCCTGTTCAGCCAGCTGAACTACCGCTACGTGTCAAAAGAATACATCCAGCAGAGCCTGCCGGATAACAACCAGATAGATAATTACACCCAAGAAGGTATTTCTCAGATTGGCTTCTCAACCGGATTCCCGATTCACGCCGGACTGAGTGTACGGGGGGATTACTACCACGATGTAACAGAAAACCAGATGGTGGAAGGCCAGGTCTCACTCAATTACCGCTCCGACTGCTGGATGATCACGCTGGGCTACAACCAGTACATGGTGGCGCGCAGCAACGTCAACACCCAGCCGGTTGAGTACGAACAGAACTTCAGTATCTCGTTCTCACTACTTGGCCTGGCAGGGGTTTCCGCCGTCGGCGCGTCGTCAGCCAGTGGCAATGCCATTGCATACGGACGACCTTTCTACCTGAACAATTAACAGGCCGGGCCAAGGCCCGCCCTAACCAACCGCGCATTGAAGCGCCCTGGATACGGATATGAAAATGTGGAAGTCTTTTATTCTCGGCCTGACTCTTCTGGGCCTGACAACCGGTTCACTGGCCGCCCTGCAGCCACTGGACAAAGTGGTCACTATTGTTAACGACAGCGTTATCCTGCAAAGCGACGTCGATGCGATGCTGAAAACCGTCCACCTCAATGCGGCGCGTCAGGGCCAGCCTCTGCCGGATGACAGCATTTTGGCCAATCAGGTGATGGAAAAGCTCATCATGGAAACCCTGCAGCTGCAACAGGCAGAACAATTTGGTATCCGTATTGATGACAACCGCCTGGATCAGGCGATCAGCCAGATTGCAGCCGAGCAAAACATGTCCGTGGCCCATCTGCAGCAGGAGCTGGCAGCCGGTGGCATCAGCTACCCGATTTTCCGCGAACAAATCCGCCGTGACCTGACTGCCAGCGAAGCCCGTACCATTATGGTGCGCCGCCGGATCAACATTCTGCCGCAGGAAGTGGACAGCCTGGTGACCCAACTGGGCCAGCAGCAGCAGGAAAGCGTGCAATACAATGTCAGCCATATCCTGATCCGCCTGAGCGAAGGTGCCAGTCAGTCTGAGCGCCAGACGGCCGAGCGCAAAGCCAACGAACTGCTGGCGCAATTGAATCAGGGGGCTGATTTCACCAACCTGGCCTACAGTGCGTCAAATGGTCCCAAAGCTCTGCAGGGGGGTGCCTGGGGCTGGATGAGCCCGGAAGAAATGCCGACTATCTTTGCCGATCAGATCCAAGGTCAGGGGAAAGGTGCTATCATAGGGCCATTCCGCAGCGGTGTGGGTTACCACATTCTCAAAATCAATGATGTGAAAGGCCAGGAGACTGTCTCAGTCACTGAAATCAATGCCCGCCACATCCTGCTGAAAACTTCTCTCATCCTTAGCGATGAAGGAGCGAAGAAACAGCTCGAGCAGGTTCGCCAGGACATTATCGCCGGTCAGCGCAGCTTTGCTGATGCAGCCCAGGCACTGAGTGCCGATCCGGGCTCTGCGGCCAATGGCGGTGAACTGGGCTGGCAGACGCCAGATATTTACGTCCCTGAATTCAAACAGCAGGTTGAAACCCTGCCTGCAGGCACCATCAGTGAACCGTTCCAGACGGTACACGGCTGGCATATTGTGGAAGTGCTGGATCGCCGTCAGGTTGACCGCACCGATGCGGCCGCGAAGAACCGTGCTTACCGGATTCTCTTCAGCCGTAAATTTAACGAGGAAGCCCAGGCGTGGCTGCAGGAACTGCGGGCCGGCGCCTATATAGAACAACCAGGATTTGATGATGAACAAGGTTAAACGTATTGCCATCACGCCGGGAGAACCGGCGGGTATTGGCCCGGATCTCGTCGTGGCGCTGGCACAACAGCCGTGGCCGCACGAGCTGGTAGTTTGTGCCAACGCCGAACTTATGGCAGAACGTGCGGCCCTGCTGGGCTTACCGCTGGAAATCATCAGCTATGATCCAAGCCGTCCGGCTCAGCCACATCGTGCAGGCACTCTGGTGGTGGACAGCCACCAACTGAAAGCCAGTGTGACCCCAGGCCAGCTTGACGAGCACAACGGACATTATGTGCTGGACACCCTCCGCCGTGCTGCCGAAGGCAATATGGACGGCGAATTTGCCGCACTGGTCACCGGGCCGGTGCATAAGGGCATCATTAACCGTGCGGGCGTATCATTCAGCGGACACACAGAATTTTTCGCCCAGCAGGCACAATCCAACCAAGTGGTGATGATGCTGGCAACCGAAGGGTTGCGTGTGGCGCTGGTAACCACCCACATTCCGCTGGCTTATGTGGCCAAAGCGGTGACTGAAGATCGTATTCATCAGGTGATTCGGGTGCTGCATGCCGATCTGATCAGCAAGTTTGGCATCAAACAACCGAAAATTTATGTTTGTGGCCTCAACCCGCATGCCGGTGAAGATGGCCACTTGGGCCGTGAAGAGATCGAAGTGATCACTCCGGCCTTGAATGTTCTGAGAGAGCAGGACGGTATGGATCTGGTTGGCCCGCTGCCAGCCGATACGATTTTCCAGGATAAGTACCTGGCCGAAGCCGATGCCGTACTGGCAATGTACCACGATCAGGGTCTGCCAGTGCTGAAATTCAAAGGATTCGGTAATGCCGTCAATATCACTCTGGGATTACCTTTTATCCGAACATCAGTTGATCATGGTACCGCATTGGAACTCGCCGGTACCGGACAGGCGGACACAGGGAGCCTCTGGACAGCGCTTACCCACGCCATCGAAATGGTAGATAAAAAACAATGAGCAGTGATCAGGTCCATTTAGGCCACCGCGCCCGTAAGCGCTTTGGCCAGAACTTCTTGCACGACGAATACATCATCGACAACATTGTCGCCTCAATTAACCCGAGACCGGGCCAGAATCTGGTTGAAATCGGTCCTGGTTTGGGCGCTCTGACCGAGCCAGTCGGTAAACAAGTCGATAAATTTACGGTGATTGAACTTGACCGCGATCTGGCCGAGCGGTTACGCAATCACCCGGATCTGTCTGGTAAGCTGACTATCCATGAAGGCGATGCCATGCGTTTCGACTTCACTCAGCTGATCAGGGAAAACAACAAACTGCGGATTTTTGGCAACCTGCCTTACAACATTTCAACGCCGCTGATGTTCCACCTGTTCAGTTTCCATCAGCATATTGAAGATATGCATTTCATGCTGCAAAAAGAAGTGGTCAACCGTCTGGCTGCCGGCCCGGGCACCAAAGCCTATGGCCGCCTGACCGTGATGGCACAATATTACTGCAAAGTGATGCCAGTGCTTGAAGTGCCGCCCAGCGCCTTCAAACCCGCACCTAAAGTAGATTCTGCTGTGGTTCGACTGGCGCCGTATGAAACATTACCGCATCCTTGTACTAACCTGAAATGGCTGGACCGTGTTTGCCGGGATGGCTTTAACCAGCGCCGTAAAACGGTGCGTAACTGCTTTAAAGCCATCATGGATGTGGACACGCTGGAAAGCCTGGGCATTAACCCTGGCTCGCGTCCGGAAAACCTGACACTTGAACAGTTTGTGTCTATGGCTAACTGGCTGGATGCCAACCACAGCCACTAAGTAATATGCCGGGCCATGGCGCCCGGCAACTGCCTTGCACAAAGGCATTGTCGTATCAGAAAGGAAGCAGCAAGGTGAACAACAAAGTTATCCCTACCATCAAATGCCGGGTCATCACCCATTACATTGATGATCAGTCTGAGCCTGAGCAGAACCGCTACGTCTTTTCGTACACCATTACCATTTGCAACCTGGGCCAGGGCAACGCACAACTGCTTCGCCGCCGCTGGCTGATCACAGATGCCAATGGCAAGAAGCTGGTAGTTGAAGGTGAAGGTGTCGTCGGTGAACAACCTACCATAGCCCCCAATGATGAATACACCTATACCAGCGGCACCATCATAGAAACGCCACTGGGTGTGATGGAAGGCCATTACGTCATGATTGACGACAATGGTAACGAGTTCAATGCCGAAATCGTGCCTTTCCGTTTGGCTATCCCCAATATTCTTCACTAAACAGGGTCGATCATGGCAACCTATCTGGTCGGTGATATTCAGGGCTGTTACCGTGAACTCTGCACGCTTCTCGAGCGTGCAGGCTTCAGTGAACAGCACGATGAACTCTGGCTGGCCGGCGATCTGGTTGCCCGCGGGCCGGATTCTCTGGCCACCCTGCGTCTGGTGAAATCACTGGGTAACAGTGCCACCTGCGTGCTGGGTAACCACGATTTGCACTTACTGGCCGTGGCCCGGGGCATAGGCAAGGCCAAGCAGAAAGATCGGATTGATCAGATTTTGCAGGCCAGCGACGGTGAAGCATTACTCGATTGGCTCAGCCGCCAGCCTCTGCTGGCCGAACACCCCACACACCCTGTTGTCATGGTCCATGCCGGTATCCCGCCACAATGGCAACTCGACGATGCCCGCCGCTGTGCACGTGACGTCGAGGCCATGTTACAAAGCGAGCAGCAGCAATGGCTGCTGAGCAATATGTACGGTAATGAGCCTGAACAGTGGGATCCTGCATTGGCGGGACTGGATCGGTTACGCTACACCATCAACGCGCTGACCCGGATGCGCTATCTGTATCCCGATGGCCGGCTGGAGATGCATTGCAAGCAGCCACCGGGCGAACCGGGCACCGAGCATCTGCAGCCCTGGTTCCAGTTTGCGCGCTCGCAGCCGCTGGGAAAAACCATTATTTTCGGCCACTGGGCCTCTCTGATGGGTTATCAGGATGAAAATGCTATCGGACTGGACACCGGGTGTGTCTGGGGCCATCAGCTCACTATGCTGCGCTGGGAAGACCAACAATGGTTTAAGCAAGACAGGCTCTGACAGGGCCAAGGTTTTTTCTCCACACACTCAGTGCTCAGCTCGCCGCTTAACCCTTGAGAGCCGCGAAGACCGCCTGACGGGTTGCCGTCATTTCCTGACGTAACCAGTTGAGCAGTGCTACCACCCTTTCATCGGCCTCGATCGCGATAGGTGATAACAGATAGTAAGATGAGCCGTCCGCAATAAAGCCGGCAGGGGCGACCAGACGGCGATGTCTGATGTCGTTACCCACCATATACACCGAACTTAACCCGTAGCCACCGCCTGCCTGAACCGCTTCCAGCATGATATAGAAATGCTCGAACCAGACATCTTCTGCCACATTCACCGCCTGGTTAGCCTGATGCTGCCAGTCAGCCCAGGCCGCAGGCCGGCTTTTGGTATGCAGCAGAGTGGTCGGCGAAGTCAACGCCTCTCCTTGCGCATACTGCTCAGCCAGCACCACGGGCCCGACATACTCAGGGCCTATCGGCTCGGCATGATAACCCTGCTTCCAACTGAAGTCATTGCGACGAATGGCGACATCCGTCTGGCTTTTCACAAAGTCGATCGGACCACCCGATGCGTTAAGGTGCAGCTGAATATCAGGATGGGCGGCCTTGAAATCAGCCAGTCGGGGGATCAGCCATTTCATCATGATGGTCGGTTCACAGGAAATCACCAGAGGCGACTGGCTTTCCTCCGCTTTCAACTCTCTGAGGGTGTTTTTCAGAATCGACAGCATTTCATGGCAAGCTGTTTTGAGTTTCTGTCCCTCTGAGGTCAAAAAGATCCCGCGGTTACGTCGCTCAAACAAAATGACGCCAAGGGCACTCTCCAATTGCTTGATCTGACGGCTCACCGCTGACTGGGTCACACACAACTCATCCGCGGCTTTTACCAGGCTCTGATGACGGGCTGCAGCTTCAAACACCCGCAATGTATTTAACGATGGCAGATTCATAATCGATGACTTTTTCGCATGGATTTCGATGACAACTTATCAATATTCAATGGGTTGTATTTCATCAACAATAGTAACCAATTCATCCATCCGTTACTCATCATTATTCAGGGAAATATACACATGGCCGAACTTTTTGCTGTCGCGTTAATTACAATTCTCGCGGTGATCAGCCCGGGCGCTGATTTTGCAATGGTGACACGAAACAGCTATCTGCACGGTCGTCGTGCGGGTCTGTATGCCGCGCTGGGCATTGCGCTGGGGGTGCTCATCCATGTGGGCTACACCATGCTGGGGGTAGGGGTTCTTATCGCCACCTCCCCAGCCCTGTTCACCGTCATCAAGTATGTCGGGGCTTTGTATCTGGTTTACATCGGTTTCTGTACTCTGCACAGCAAGACTGAACTCACGCTGGCCACTGACAATATCGCGGTTTTATCCGGCTTTGCTTCGTTCAGACAAGGATTACTGACCAATGCCCTGAACCCCAAAACCACGCTTTTTGTGCTGAGCACTTTCACCCAGATTGTCAGTCCGGACACCTCACTCTTGCTGCAAAGCGGCTATGGCTTATTCATGTCTCTGGCGCACTGGATCTGGTTCAGCCTGGTTGCCTTGTTCTTCTCCCAGCAAGCACTGAGACATAAAATGTTGAGCAAACAAGGGCCGATTAACCGAACCATTGGCAGCATACTGATGTTATTAGGGGGATCGCTGGCCTTATCGCCGATGGCCGGCTAGCTGGCACACGTTACCATGCCAACTGTTGGCATGGTAACGGCTAAAACCGGAAGCAAAAAAACAGCGGCAGGCAGGTTTACTGGCGCTCCAGTATCACAAATTCCATGTGGTGGGCATTTTTCTCATCGGCCGCGTAGTGCTCGCTGTGCGTCTGCCGCCAGCCGTCTCCCCAGTCCGGGAAGCAAGTATCTCCCTCGACACTGAGATCGATAAAGGTCAGATAGAGACAGTCTGCGACCGGCAGACATTCTGCGTACACGCTGCCGCCACCTATGATCATCAATTCATCGACCTGCCCTGCAGCCACCTGAGCAGCAGGGAGATCGGCCACCACCGTCACGCCGTCGGCGGCAAAGTCCGGGTTACGGCTGATCACAATATTGTGGCGTCCCGGCAAAGGCCGGCCAATGGATTCAAACGTTTTGCGTCCCATGACAACAGGTTTGCCCATGGTGACTTTTTTAAACCAGGCAAAATCGGCTGGCAAGTGCCAGGGCATGGCGTTGTCTTTGCCAATCACACGATCTTTTGCCATGGCGGCAACCATACTGATCTTCACACGTCGACTCCCTTTTAAATCACTGGTCGGCGACGATAAAACATTAAGCCGGGCATTGCCAGTCCTATGGCCAGCGCTGCCACGGTAAAGGCTGCGGTGATCCCGTTTTCGGCCATACGCTGCCAGATCTCAGGAGAAAAACCATGCTGATTGAGATCCACCAGCGCAATCATGGTCTTAAAAGCATAAACACCGGGCACCATGGGGATCACGGCCGCCACGGTGAACACATGAGGTGGCGCCAGCAGCCGGCGCGACCCGATGATTCCTGTCATCCCGACCAGCAAAGCGGCAAAGAAGCTCGCCCATTCAATCAGCATGCCCTGATGCATAAGCACAAAACGGCAACCGTGACCGAGCGCCCCCGCCATGGCGCAGTACTTCAACGCCCTGACCGGCACATTAAATACCATGGCAAACCCGACAGCCGGAATCGCGGCCAGCATCATATCTGCAGACAGTGTGTACAGCCATTGCCAGAACGTCATGTCAGCCACCCCCAGACATTAAACAGGTTCATCGCCGCCACTATGCCCAGGCTGGTCGACAAGGTCAGCAGACTGGCCATCACCCAGCGGGAAATACCCAGATTCACGAAACCTGACACCATATCGGCGACAGCATTAATCAGCGGAAACCCCGGCACCAGCAATAATACCGACGATGCCATCGCCAGAAAGGGCTGATTACCCAGCTCGAACAAAGGGGCAGACGCGGAGACAGCCGTCGCGACAAACGCGGCAGCAGCAAAAGTCAGCAGCGGATTGAAATGATGATGCGCCATCATCAGACGCAGCGCCATGGCGGCAGATGCGGCGAACAAGGTAATCAGGGCCACCGTCAGATCGCCGCCGGCCAGAAGACAGAATGCGGCACAGGACAGGCCGATCATCAGGATCACCAGCAGCGGCGGATAGCGCTGGGGCTGAAGGGCTAACAGACGCTTCGTCATAGCCGCAGGATCCAGCAGCCCCTTTTCCGCCATGATGCACAGATGATGGATCCGGGTAACAATCGCCATATTGATCCCATGATCCCGGCAGCGGCGCGTGGTCGTCAGACAATGATCTTCCACATGCACAGTGACCACAATGGCATTGGCGGTCAATGCAATGTTGACCTCATCCACCCCCAGTGCCAGGCCGACACGCTGGCTGACATCCACCACCACCGCAGATTCCGCGCCATGCTGTAACAGCCGCTGACCAACCTGAGCGACTATCCGGGCAATCTCCCGTTCCGTTTTAACTGTAACCGGCTGCATCTTGACTCCCTCAGAGCTTTTCTGTTGATCATTATCTCCGCTATGAGAAAGACCAATTTGATGAGGCACAAAAAAACCGCTCCAAAGAGCGGTTTTTCACATCAGACGGCCAGTTACGGCTTGTAAATGATTTCGACGTCGTAATCGTCTTCGTTCCAATCATCCCAGTCGTCATCGTCGTCATCGTCATCACTTTTCGCAGCACTTTTCTTCAGCTGCTGCTCGTGGTAATCGTCCCACTTGAAATCGACTTTGGTTTCTTCGGTTTCGTCTTCTTCAATCAGAGCCTGAGGAATGGAGTCAATCAAATCCATCAGCTCATAGGTCAATGGCTTGATACCGGTACGGTTCAGCGCAGAAATACAGAAGTACTTCTCATCCCATGCCAGTGCTTCCAGCACTTCCTGGATCTTCTCCTGAGCTTCCTCTTCCTGCAGCAGATCAACTTTGTTAAAGATGATCCAACGCGGCTTGTTCACCAGCTTCTCGCTGTACTGCTCCAGCTCATTAAGGATAGTGAAGGCGTTTTCCACCGGATCCGAGCCGTCTGCCGGCAGCAGATCGATCATGTGCAGCAGCACACGGCAACGCTCCAGGTGTTTCAGGAAGCGAATACCCAGGCCGGCACCGTCGGCAGCACCTTCGATCAGACCGGGAATATCAGCGACCACGAAACTGCGCTCGCTATCGACCCGTACCACACCCAAGCTAGGCACTAAGGTAGTAAACGGATAATCCGCCACTTTTGGCTTAGCGGCCGATACAGCGCGGATAAAGGTCGATTTACCGGCATTCGGCAAACCCAGCATGCCGACATCCGCCAGCAGCAGCAGCTCCAGACGCAGGTGACGAATCTCACCTTTGGTGCCCATAGTCTTCTGACGTGGCGCACGGTTGACCGAGGACTTGAACCGGGTGTTACCCAAACCGTGGAAACCACCTTTGGCTACCATGATCTTCATACCGTGCTGGGTCAGATCGGCGATCACTTCACCGGTTTCTTCGTCCACGGCACGCGTACCCACAGGGACAGACAGTACCTGGTCATCGCCTCGCTTACCGGTACAGTTACCGCCGCGGCCGTTTTCGCCGCGCTCAGCTGCATGAAAACGTTCGAAACGGTAATCGATCAGCGTGTTGAGGTTTTCATCGGCCAGCAGGTATACATCACCGCCGTCACCGCCGTCACCGCCATCAGGCCCACCTTTGGGGACATATTTTTCACGGCGGAAGCTGACAGTACCGTTGCCGCCATCACCTGCATCCACCCGGATTACCGCTTCATCTACAAATTTCATCTTATTCTCCGCACTCTGGCGTTCACTTCGCCAGCCAGGGATAGTCACCACCTGACTGTCTTTATTGTAATACCAATCGGAATAATTCTCAGGGCTTTACACCCGCAGGCACTCAAACTGATATTGTCCTGTGCCATAACAAAAAGCCCCGCCAATAGGCAGGGCTTTCACGTTCTTAACGAAACTGAATTTATTCAGCAGATTCGATAGAAACGAATTTACGGTTTTTAGGACCTTTCACTTCGAATTTCACTTTGCCATCAGTCAGAGCGAACAGAGTGTGGTCTTTACCCAAACCTACGTTGTTACCAGCGTGGAACTTAGTGCCACGTTGACGAACGATGATGTTACCTGCCAGTACAGATTCGCCACCGAAACGCTTAACACCTAGGCGTTTACTTTCTGAGTCACGGCCGTTACGAGTAGAACCGCCAGCTTTTTTGTGTGCCATCTCTAAACTCTCCTATTATTAAGCGCTGATGCCAGTAATTTTGACTTCAGTGAACCACTGACGGTGGCCCATTTGCTTACGAGAATGCTTACGACGACGGAACTTAACGATTTTTACTTTATCGCCGCGACCGTGCGTAACAACTTCAGCAGTCACTTTACCACCCGCAACGAATGGTGCACCAACTGTTACTTCTTCACCGTTAGCAACCAGCAGAACTTTGTCAAATTCAACGTTCGCACCAGTTTCAACGTCCAGTTTTTCCAAGCGTAAGGTTTGGCCTTCGCTTACTCGGTGTTGCTTACCACCACTTTGGAAAACAGCGTACATGTCTTACTCCGCTTATCCGCATAGGCCATTTGCCACGGCAAAATTGGGCAATGGGTATGCGCTTAATCTTGTCATCAATAGGGCGCGAATATTACTGGAAAACGCCGAACATGGCAAGCCGTTGGCTAAAGAAAATTGGTGAAAAGCTGCTCAACAGAAAAAGTCGCCTAAATAGCTGCAATGTAGGTTAGGAAGCCGGGAAGATTTTAGTGTAGTATGCGTGCATAATTCTTATTTTGATTGCGCCGATACGGCTAACAATTTTGCTGGATGTATCATGGATTTCAAAGCTATCCAAGCACTCACCGCTGACGACATGGCGGCGGTTGACGCAAAGATTCAGGCCCAACTCACTTCAGACGTCGCCCTGATCAACCAACTGGGATTTTACATTGTCAGCAGCGGTGGCAAGCGTTTGCGCCCCATTCTGGCAATTCTGGCCGCCCGGGCTCTTGGTTACCAGGGTGAAAAACACATCACCGCTGCGGCATTTATCGAATTTATTCACACCGCCACTTTGCTCCATGACGATGTGGTGGACGAATCTGATATGCGCCGCGGGAAAGCAACAGCCAATGCCGCATTCGGCAATGCGGCCAGCGTACTGGTCGGTGATTATATCTACACCCGCTCCTTCCAGATGATGACCAGCCTGAGATCCCTGAAGATCCTGGACATCATGAGCGAAGCAACCAATGTGATCGCCGAAGGTGAAGTCCAGCAGTTAATGAACTGCAATGATCCTGACACTACCGAAGCCAGCTATATGCAGGTGATCTACTCCAAAACGGCGCGACTGTTTGAAGCGGCAACCCAGGTGGCAGCCATTCTTTCAGATGCGCCAGAATCGGTAGAGCAAGCGCTGCAAGACTATGGCCGTTATCTTGGGACCGCCTTCCAGCTGATTGACGATGTGCTTGATTACAACGCCGATGGCGAGGAGATGGGCAAAAACGTGGGGGATGATCTGGCGGAAGGCAAACCCACCCTGCCGCTGCTTCACGCCATGCACCACGGTAACCCAGAGCAAACCGCCATGATTCGCGCCGCGATAGAGCAAGGCAACGGGCTGGATAAACTGCAACCGATTCTGGCCTGTATGGAAGAGCACGGCTCTCTGGCTTACACTCAGCAACGCGCTGAAGAAGAAGCAGATAAAGCCATTGCCGCCCTGTCGGTACTGGCCGAAAGCGAGTATAAAGATGCCCTGATCGCGGTCGCCCGGCTGTCGGTCAATCGCACCAAATAAACCCGCCCCTTCAGCGAAAACGGCCTGACTCCTGTCCAGGCCGTTTTTTGTTGCACTCTCTTGCTACACAGCCCCGGCAGCCAAGCTGTTCGACACGATTTTCACTCACGGAATGGCTCTGCACTGAGCTCAAATTCTCTTTACGCTATAGTTATACAAGGTAAAGGGATACCTGTGCCCTGACCGTTTCTTCCCAAGACGGAGGTGACGCATGCAAGCCAATCAACTGAAAAAAGGAATGTGGGTAGAATACCCGCAAGGGATCGCTGAAGTGATCGAGATAGATCCGGATCATGACACTGCATTGATCGAGAATCTGAAGGATCATAAAAGGATCCATATCCCGTGCAGTGAACTGACCGACGAGCCTCAGCTGCACAGCGGCTGCGGCGACTATTACTGAGCAATCTCCCTTATATGCCAATGCCAGAAACAACAAAGCGGCCGGAGGGCCGCTTTGTTCATTGTCGTCAGGCCATGACGGCCTGGTGTCGGTACGCCGGCTTTATTTTGCCGCGAACTCTTCACCCAAAGCGATATCGCCTTTCAGGGTATCCAGCATGCTGTCCAAGGCATTCTGCTCGAACGCGCTCAGGCTGCCGTAATCCAGCACTTCTTCCACGCCGTCTTTACCCAGACGAACTGGCTGAGCAAAGAAGCGAGCGTGCTTGCCGTTGCCTTCCACGTAAGCGCATTCAACCACATTTTGCTCACCCTGCATGGCACGCACCAGTGCCAGACCAAAACGGCAAGCCGCCTGACCCATAGACAGAGTGGCAGAACCGCCGCCCGCTTTGGCTTCAACCACTTCCGTACCCGCGTTCTGGATGCGAGGAGTCAGTGCTTTCACTTCTTCTTCAGTGAACTCAACACCTTCAACCTGAGACAGCAGAGGCAGGATAGTCACGCCTGAGTGGCCGCCGATGACAGGCACATTCACGTCACGCGGGTTCAGGCCTTTCAGCTCACCAACAAAGGTTTCTGAACGGATGATATCCAGCGTAGTCACACCGAACAGCTTGCGCTTGTCATAGACGCCGGCTTTTTTCAGAACGTCTGCTGCGATAGCCACAGTCGTGTTAACCGGGTTAGTGATGATACCGATACAGGCATTTGGACAGACAACCGCAATTTTTTCAGCCAGTGATTTCACAATACCAGCATTGACGTTGAACAGATCCGCACGGTCCATCCCTGGTTTACGGGCAACGCCAGCAGAAATCAGCACCACATCCGCACCTTCAAGTGCAGGGGTTGGATCTTCACCAGCATAACCTTTGATAGAAACAGGAGTTGGTATGTGGCTCAGGTCAGCAGCAACACCAGGGGTAACAGGGGCAATATCATAAAGTGCCAGGTCAGAGCCGGCAGGCAGTTCATTCTTCAGTAGCAGAGCCAAAGCCTGGCCGATACCACCAGCCGCACCAATAACAGCAACTTTCATTTTCGTTCTCCTTTACGATAGAAGTCAGGGTTCATCAGACAGACCCCTTCAGATAGAATTCAGGCCGTATACCCAATGTTTCAAACCCTTACTAATGTCTCTCAGTTTCTCGGGCTCCAAGACGGTATAGCAAGCCTAAAAGAAAAACAATCATGCCCCCTCAGCTTTGCGAAGTTGCGCAGGGGCCAGAATTGTTTTTTCTTCCACCGAAAAAGACAAAAACTGTCTCAATAGTGGATTTATTTAATAGTTATGCAGTCGGCTAAACTATTAACAGTAACCTAGTTCCAAGTTCGAATGAACATTGTTTGCTACCTACTAACAGGTTGTGACAAAATACGGACCCTCTCCCTGTACATGAAATTTACTTATGCGTAGTTCTGATAAACAAGAACGCTTGATAAAAGCATTCAAATCCATACTCAAGGAAGAAAAATTCAGCTCTCAAGGTGAGATAGTCGATGCCTTGAAAGCGCAGGGCTTCGATAACATTAACCAGTCGAAAGTGTCACGGATGCTGACCAAATTCGGCGCGGTACGTACCCGCAACGCTAAAATGGAAATGGTGTATTGCCTGCCCGTAGAGCTGGGCGTACCGACCATCAGCAGTCCGTTGAAAGAACTGGTCATGGAAGTGGGTTATAACCATGCCATGGTCGTGATTCACACTGGTCCGGGCGCGGCGCAAGTGATCGCCCGTTTGCTTGACTCACTGGGCCGCGCCGAAGGTATCTTGGGTGTTGTAGCGGGGGATGACACGATTTTCATCACACCAACCCTGACCACAACCGCTGAAGAGCTCTTCGACTCTGTCTGCTCGCTGTTTGATTACAGTAAGTAAGTCAATCTTCAGGCAACGCCCTCTCCGTTTACCCTGAGAGGGCGGGCTTCTTCCCCCTTCCCCGCCCCGTCTTTTCCCGCTTGGTTACCCTGCTTTACAGTGGATAGTTATGCTCTGAAATATGGTCAGTTGTCGCAATATCATTACTTTTTCACAAAAAGGTTTTTACATTATTTCAATAATACGCCGATCGTTTGCTATTATCTCTTTGATTTGTTTAAAGCATTGCGGGCCGTGTACCTGCAGCACTGATAAGAAATAACACAACAGGAAGGGATCACAATGGCGTTTACAAAACTGTTAAAAGTCAGCGCATTATCTGCCACCGTTCTTGCCTCAGGATTGGCGCAAGCGGAAGAGTTCATCACTATTGGTACAGGTTCTGTCACCGGTGTGTATTATCCTACCGGCGGTGCTATCTGTAAGCTGGTGAACAACGATCGTAAAACCAATGGCATTCGCTGCTCTGTCGAATCAACCGGCGGGTCTGTATACAACGTGAACACTATGCGAGCCGGTGAACTGGATTTCGGCGTGGTGCAGTCTGACTGGCAATATCACGGCTATAACGGTACCAGTGAGTTTAAAGAGTTAGGTCCGTATAAAGAAATGCGTGCTGTTTTCTCACTGCACACAGAACCGTTCAACATTATTGCCCGTACAGATTCAGGCATTAATAACCTGGATGATCTGAAAGGCAAACGCGTCAATATTGGTAACCCGGGCTCTGGTGACCGTGCCACCATGGAAGTAGTGATGACTACCATGGGCTGGAGTAAAGATGACTTCAAACTGGCGGCCGAGCTGAAGGGCTCTGAGCGCTCTCAGGCCTTGTGTGATAACAAGATCGACGCCTTTGTTTACGTAGTTGGCCATCCGAACGGTTCAATCAAAGAAGCAACCACTTCTTGTGATGCCAAACTGATTCCGGCTACAGGTGCTGCTATCGACAAACTGGTGGCCGACAATCCTTACTATGCAAAATCGACCGTACCGGGCGGCATGTACCGTGGTACCGACAGCGACGTCAACAGCTTTGGTGTTGCCGCGACGTTAGTTTCTTCAACCAAAGTATCGGATGATGCGGTGTATGCGCTGGTCAAAGCCGTGTTTGAGAACTTCCATGTTTTCACTCGCCTGCACCCAAGCTTCGCCAACCTGAAGAAAGAAGACATGATCAAAGCCGGTATTTCCATCCCATTACATCCGGGCGCAGAGAAATACTACAAAGAAGTGGGTTTGATCAAATAAGCCAACAGCTGTTCATCCTGCAAAGTGCACCGTCTTGACGGTGCACTTTTTGTCTGTCAGAGCACAAAAATGTCCCCTGTCAGATCAATTAGCCAGACTACAATAAAAACTGAAACCTCAAACAGTTAATAACGGATCGCTCCTGAAATAAGGAAGTAGCATGACAAAAACCAACCATGACGATGTCCAGAACATGGTGGCACAGGCGGATACCGGCGCACGCAGCCCCAAAGGGGTGCAGGGACAAGTTCTGTGGGTTGCCGCACTTTGCTGGTCATTGTTCCAGCTTTGGTATGCCTCTCCGCTCCCTTTTATATTTAATGTCGGCATCTTCAACGATACCGAAGCACGTTCAATCCATTTGGCATTTGCCACTTTTTTGGCCTTTACTGCCTTCCCTGCCCTGAAGGGTTCACTCAGGGATCACATTCCACTGCAAGATTGGATCCTGGCGCTGCTGGCGAGTTTTTCTGCCGCCTATATCTACCTGTTTTACGAAGTCTTATCCGGGCGTTCCGGCGCGCCAACCACGCTGGATGTCGTCATATCTGTGCTAGGGATGCTGTTGCTTCTTGAGGCAACGCGACGGGCACTGGGCCCTCCACTGATGGTGGTCGCCTCTGTTTTCCTGCTGTATACCTTCGCCGGCCCTTACATGCCGGATGTCATTGCGCACAAAGGTGCCAGCCTTAATAAAGCCATGTCGCACTTGTGGCTGACCACTGAAGGCGTCTTCGGGGTTGCACTGGGTGTCTCTACCGCCTTTGTTTTCCTGTTTGTGCTGTTCGGCTCGATGCTCGAACGGGCGGGTGCTGGCGCCTATTTCATCAAAGTTGCCTTTTCGTTACTTGGTCATATGCGCGGCGGTCCAGCAAAAGCGGCCGTGGTCGCATCCGGCTTGTCTGGCCTGGTATCCGGCTCGTCCATTGCTAACGTGGTCACCACGGGCACCTTTACTATTCCGCTGATGAAACGGGTGGGCTTCCCTGGCTACAAAGCCGGAGCTGTTGAGGTTGCGGCCTCAACCAACGGCCAGCTCACGCCGCCCATCATGGGTGCAGCGGCATTTTTGATGGTGGAGTATGTCGGCGTCTCTTATGTCGAAGTAATTAAGGCTGCTATTCTGCCGGCCCTGATCTCTTATATTGCCCTGCTTTACATCGTCCATTTGGAAGCATGTAAAGCCGGTATGACAGGTCTGCCCCGTCATTATCAGCCCACGCTGGCGCAAAAACTGACCTCTTTTGTTGGTACCATAGTCGGCCTGATGGTGCTCAGTGCCATAGTGTATTACGGCATCGGCTGGACCAAAGACGTGTTTGGCGCTGCTGCCACACCTATCATAGCGGTTGTGATCCTGATTGCTTATGTCGCTCTGGTTCGTCTGGCGGCCAACTATCAGGATCATCTGCTGGAAGATCCTGATCAGGCACTAACCGAAGTACCGGATCCCGGTCCGACAGTGAAATCCGGTTTGTACTTCCTGTTGCCCATCGTTGTGCTGGTCTGGTGTCTGACCGTTGAGCGTTTCTCGCCAGGCTTATCAGCTTTCTGGGCAACGGTGTTTATGATTTTCATCCTGCTGACCCAGCGTCCGCTCATGGCTATCTTTACCAAAGAGCAGACGCTGACAGAAGCAGGTCAACAAGGCTGGCACGATCTGCTGGAAAGTCTGGTCACCGGCGGGCGTAATATGATAGGTATCGGTGTCGCCACTGCCGCCGCCGGTATTATCGTGGGCGTGGTGACACTGACGGGCGTAGGCCTGGTGATGACCGACTTCGTCGAATTCATCTCAGGCGGCAACATCATGCTGATGCTGCTGTTTACCGCCGTGATCAGCCTGATCCTCGGTATGGGGCTGCCAACCACGGCGAACTACATAGTGGTGTCGACCCTGATGGCGCCGGTTATTGTCACCCTGGGGGCTGAAAACGGCCTGATCATTCCGCTTCTGGCCGTACATCTGTTCGTGTTCTATTTCGGTATTCTGGCTGATGATACCCCGCCGGTCGGTCTGGCTGCATTTGCGGCCGCCGCGATTGCGAAAAGCGATCCTATCCGTACCGGTATTCAGGGTTTCACCTATGATATCCGCACCGCCATCCTGCCCTTCATGTTCATTTTCAATACCCAGCTCTTGCTGATGGACATTGATACCTGGTGGCACCTGTTCCTGACCGTAGCGTCCGCTGTCATTGCCATGCTCACCTTCTCTTCGGCGACCCAGGGATGGTGGTTCACCAAAGTCAAATGGTGGGAGTCCATCCTGCTGCTGTTGATCACTTTCTCGCTGTTCCGCCCCGGTTTCTGGTGGGACATGGTCTATCCGCCCAAACACGAAATGCCGGGAAGCCTGATTGTCGATGCCGCCGATAAACTGGCCATTGGTGAGCCGCTGGAAGTCCAGGCGACAGGGATGGATTTGATGGGCGATCAAGTGACCAAGCATGTACTGCTGCCGTTTGATAAGCAGGCTGTCGATCCGAATGAGAAAATTGCCTCG
The DNA here is from genome assembly GCF_019204055.1 of Photobacterium sp. WH24. Taxonomy (NCBI): domain Bacteria; kingdom Pseudomonadati; phylum Pseudomonadota; class Gammaproteobacteria; order Vibrionales; family Vibrionaceae; genus Photobacterium; species Photobacterium sp. WH24. Next base: position 301,569 of record NZ_JAGSOZ010000002.1, read on the forward strand.
ACCGGACTGATGCTCAAGCAGGAAGGCGAGAAAATGATGGTTGAATTGGTTGAGTTTGGCAGCCCGGCCGAGCAGGCGGGTATTGATTTTGGCTGGGAGATTGTCACTGTCAGCCTGCCGGCGGCCAGACCAATGAAAGAGTGGGTCTTCGTACCAACGCTGGCTCTGCTGGCTTTACTGGGCTGGAATCAGCGGCGAAAAGCCAAACGTGACGCTGCCGTCAAAGGTGAAACACACAAAAATGCGGAACAAGGCTAAACTCTAGTCAGCACAGAAATTCAGCCACAGGTGCCAACACCGGCCTGTGGCTGCCTGACAGAGAGGATGCTATGTACACCCACATTCTGGTGCCTGTCGATCTCAACGAGGAAGGCTTTGGTGACAAAGCAGTTGAGCTTGCCGTCTGGCATGCCCGCCAGTCAGACGCTGTTATTCACTTACTCAACGTTCTGCCGGGCATTCATCTCGCAATGGTGTCTAACTATTTCCCCAAAGATGCCGCGCGCAAAATGCTGCAGGACACCCAGCAGAACCTGAAACACTTCGCCGAACAACATATTCCCGCCGATGTCCGTCATATTGAAACCGTGTCGGAAGGAAAAATCTGGTCCACCATAGTTGATCATGCCCGCCAGGTAAAAGCGGATCTGATCATTATGCCCAGCCACCAGCGCTCCACGATAGATAAACTGGTACTGGGTTCAGTGGCGGCCAAAGTGGTGGAAAATGCGCCCGGCAATATCCTGATCATCAAACCAGAAGGGTTATGATTCAGGACGGGCGATGATCATAGCCCCAGCGCGGAACCAGTCCTTGCCCGACGCCAAGATGATCCAATATGCGCGCCACCATGAAATCGACCAGATCGTCGATAGACTTCGGCTGATGATAAAAGCCGGGGGCGGCCGGCATGATGGTTGCTCCCAGGTTGGAGAGCTTAAGCATATTTTCCAGATGCAGGGAAGAAAACGGGGTTTCCCTGACCACCATCAGCAGCTGACCGCGCTCTTTCAGCACCACATCCGCGGCGCGTTCCAGCAGATTATCCGACAGGCCGTGAGCTACCGAGGCCAGAGTACCCGCAGAACACGGGCAGACCACCATTTTTTTCGGCGCGGCAGAGCCGGACGCCACCGGAGAAAACCAGTCTTCTTTTCCGCAGACCGTCAATTTATCGCCCTGGTAATTCAGGTGCTCTGTCAGTACCGCCTGTGCCGCTTCGGGGCCTGCAGGCAGTTTCAGGCCATGCTCGGTAGCCAGAACCACTCTGGCCGCTGAGGATATCAGCAGGTAAACCTGGTAATCGGCCGCGAGCAGGCACTCCAGCAAACGCAGCCCGTAAGGTGCACCGGATGCCCCTGTCCAGGCCAGTGTAATGCGCTTATCCTGCATATTGGTCTCCCCGTGCCAGCGCGGCAAGCAGCTTGTTATGAATACCGCCGAAGCCACCATTGCTCATCACCAGGATAGTATCGCCGGGACGGGCGGCAGCCACTATGTGTCCGACTAAAGCATCAATGTCGGCGTCGCACACCGACGGCTGCGGGCAAAGATCAGCGATGTCCTGTACCGACCAGGGAATCGTGTCCGGCTGAAACAGGAAAACTGCATCCGCTGCTGACAGTGCTGGGGCCAAATCGGTTTTATGCACACCCAGTTTCATGGTGTTTGAGCGCGGCTCCAATACCGCCAGAATGCGCGAATCCCCCACCTTGGCACGTAATCCGCCCAGAGTCAGTTCCACGGCTGTCGGGTGATGGGCGAAATCGTCATACACTTTAATGCCATTCTGCTCACCTTTCAGCTCCAGCCGGCGCTTGGTATTGACAAAACGCGCCAGCGCCTCGCAAGCCAGCTCAGGGATCACGCCGACATGCCGCGCGGCGGCGATCGCCATCAGGGCGTTGCTGACGTTGTGATCCCCTATCAGATCCCAGCGCACAGTGCCCACGGTTTTACCGGCAAAAATCACATCAAATTCACTGCCGTCCGGCTTGTGCTTTTTCGCTTGCCAGTCACCGTTTTCACCGCTGTATTCCAGCTCGCTCCAGCAGCCCATCGCCAGCGTTTCATCAATGGCAGGCACGCCGTGTGGAGCCAGAATCTTACCTTCCCCCGGCACAGTACGGACTAAATGATGAAACTGGCGCTGAATGGCGGCCAGATCCGAAAAAATATCTGCGTGATCGAACTCCAGATTGTTCATTAACAAGGTACGTGGTCGATAATGAACAAACTTAGAACGCTTATCGAAAAAAGCACTGTCGTATTCGTCCGCCTCAACAACAAAGAAACAACTCTCGCCTAAACGTGCGGAAACACCGAAGTTTCCCAGCACACCACCCACCAGAAAACCGGGCTGGTAACCACAGTCTTCCAGGATCCAGGTCAGCATGCTGGCTGTCGTGGTCTTACCATGGGTACCCGCCACCGCCAGTACCCAGCGGTCATGTAACAAAAATTCCTGTAACCATTGCGGGCCTGAGGTATAACGCAGGTTTTTATTCAGCACATACTCAACGCATGGGTTGCCCCGGCTCATGGCATTGCCAATCACCACCAAATCCGGTGCTGGCTCTAGCTGCGAAGGATCATATCCCTGAATAATTTCAATGCCTTGTGACTCCAGCATTGTGCTCATCGGCGGATATACATTGGCATCACTGCCGGTCACTCTATGGCCAAGCTGCTGTGCCAGCATGGCGGCTCCGCCCATAAAAGTGCCGCAGATTCCGAGAATATGGATATGCATAACTGTCAGCTCACAAAATAAATATTGGTCACGACCACGCTTCAGTGTTACTTCGTTACCATAAAAAAGATCTTTAGATACAATTGCATCAAACAATAACTGGCCAATGGCCAAGGGTACAGTTCAATTGCCCGAAAAGAGGCATTGTACCGAATATTTATCCCCCCATGACAACACGATGCAAGGATTGTATATGTCCGATATTAGAACCCTTGGCGAGTTCATTGTCGAGAATCAGCATGACTTCCCCCATGCCAGCGGTGAACTGTCTTCTCTATTGGGTTCCATTAAACTGGCGGCCAAAATCGTAAACCGTGAAATCAACAAAGCAGGCTTGGTTGATATCATTGGTGACGTTGGCAGCGAGAATGTCCAAGGTGAAGCCCAAAAGAAACTTGATGTGTATGCCAACGAGAAATTCAAAGCTGCACTGGAAGCCCGCGGTCAGGTCTGCGGTGTGGCCAGTGAAGAAGAAGATGAACTCGTAGTATTCAATAAAGAACTGAACCGCGAAGCAAAGTACGTGGTATTGATGGACCCACTGGATGGTTCTTCGAATATTGACGTAAACGTTTCCGTCGGGACGATTTTCTCCATTTACCGCCGCGTTACTCCGGTTGGCGGCCCGGCTGAGATTGAAGACTTCCTGCAGCCTGGTGACAAACAAGTGGCGGCGGGTTACATCATTTATGGTTCATCCACCATGCTGGTGTACACCACAGGCAATGGCGTTCATGGTTTCACCTATGATCCGTCACTGGGGGTATTTTGCCTGTCGCACGAAAATATGACGATCCCGGATGATGGCCAAATCTACTCCATCAATGAAGGTAACTATTTCCGCTTCCCGCAAGGCGTGAAAAAATACATCAAGTTTTGCCAGGAAAACGAGCCGGAAGATAACCGCCCTTACACCTCGCGCTATATTGGTTCACTGGTCGCCGACTTCCACCGCAACTTGCTGAAAGGCGGCATTTATTTGTATCCAAGCACAGCGACCCACCCTAACGGTAAGCTGCGCCTGTTATACGAGTGCAACCCGATGGCATTTTTGATCGAGCAGGCGGGCGGTATTGCCTCTGACGGTAAAAATCGCATCATGGAAATCAAACCGACTGAACTGCACCAGCGCGTGCCTTTCTTTGTCGGCTCAACCAAGATGGTTCGCAAAGTGGAAAGCTTCCTGGAAGCCTTCCCGGACGCCGAGTAATCCCGTTGCTATGCCCGGTCTCAGCACCGGGCATTTTTCCTGTCTGACCCCGCATCTCTCCCTCTTGGTGTTAGAAGCTGTTTTTTTCACAGCGACTGGTTATAATTCCCGGCGACAAAATCATCTGAAACTATTAAGGAATTCATCATGAGCCTGAACAACGTCCCTGCAGGTAAAGAACTGCCAGAAGACATCTACGTTGTCATCGAAATCCCGGCAAACGCTGATCCAATCAAATACGAAGTCGATAAAGACTCTGGCGCGGTATTCGTAGACCGTTTCATGTCTGCGCCTATGTTCTACCCATGCAACTATGGTTATGTTAACCACACCCTGTCTCTGGACGGTGACCCGGTTGACGTTCTGGTTCCGACGCCGTATCCGCTGCACCCTGGTGCCGTGATCCGCTGTCGTCCGGTTGGCGTTCTGAAGATGACTGATGAGTCAGGTGAAGATGCGAAAGTGGTTGCTGTACCGCACAGCAAGCTGACCAAAGAATACGATCACATTAAAGATGTGAACGATCTGCCAGAGCTGCTGAAAGCGCAAATCACTCATTTCTTCGAACGCTACAAAGAGCTGGAATCTGGCAAGTGGGTGAAGGTAGACGGCTGGGCTGACGTTGAAGCCGCTAAAGCTGAAATCCTGGAATCTTACAAGCGCGCTCAGGAAAAATAATCCGGCGTGATTGTTATCCAGTGAAAAACGCTCCCGAGGGAGCGTTTTTTTGTGGGCGAAGCCATCACAGTGAAGGCCAGCTCGACCAGTCTCCCCGCGGGATCAGCAAAGCACGGTCAAGCGGCTGCAGGTAGAGGTAGATCCAGGCCAGTCCGAACGGTGTCTCCACTTGCTCGCGGCAGTATTCTTCTCCCAGCCCTTCCAGAATATCGAGTTCGCGGAAAGTGTCGGCATCCACGTCATACACTTCGCCAAACAGCATCCCCTCAGCCCCTGGCTGTTGTATCGCGGCAGGGTAAGGGCCGAGATCATACATGGCATAACCTGCAAGCTGGCACTCTCCCAGATAATGGGCCCGACACAGCAACCCATGATTAGACTGGCCGCGACGCAAACTGCCGTAAACAAAAACCCGTGTGTGCACAGCTAGCAACATCCTTATTAGTTAAACTCAAACTGATACAGTAAATCGACGGCACTGTCGAGCCCCGATACCGCTTCGATATACAAATCCTGCAACAGCTTGTACCTGACGGTAAACTCACCGATAGGGCTAAAGATACCCACGCCGTATTTAACCTGTAGTCCAGGATAGACATAACCGCTAATAGTGACCTGAGAGTCATCGCCGGCACCCGCCGTATCTAGCGCCAAATCCTGAATACCGAATGCCTCGCCGACATTGCCGACCAGCTGGCTGCTGCGTGACAGCCCCATGCTGATCAGCGCCGTGGTCATCGCACCGCCCCCTTCCGGCGATTCGCTGTCGAGATCCCGACCGCGTAATACGTATGACAGCGCATTCTGTTGCGGCATAGCCGGATCAGAGAAAATATCCACCTTGGGCTCATCGGCCGGGCCAGTAACCCGGATACCGGCTGTCACATCGTCTTCAATGTTGTTCGGATTCCGAATTGCTTCCACCGACAGGTAAGGCTGATCCGCTGGCCCATTGAAGGTTATCTGGCCTTTACGAATCACCAGCTCCTGACCAAAGGCCCGGTACGTCCCGTCGTCGACTCTAATTTCACCATAGACTAACGGGGCTTTGTCCTGCTGGTTGACTTTCAGATTCCCTGACAGCCCGGCATCCAAACCGAAGGCCGATAAACGCACATCCGGGCCAATCTTCACCATCACATTGGTTTTGATGGCAAAAGGCACCTTGTTGCCAGTATCCACCGGCTTGAGATCATCGGTCAGCAGGATTTCATCATCGGAAACCTGTACCGCAGATTCCGGCAGACGGTCTACTGTGATCCTGCCCCATGGAATTGAGACTGTGCCGCTGATTTCAGCCACCTGGGGTGCTGCACTGATCTTCAGATTAGGCGACACCTTCATGGCAATCATAGGCGGTACGTTCACTTCAAGCTCACGCCCGTTCACCTTCAGATTGGTACTCCAGTTAGCCATATCGGCCCAGTTCGCATCACCTTGCAGCACCAAGCGCCCATCCGGGGTATCCAGCTTACCGCGCAGTATGGCGCTATAGCCACTGAACGTGGCGACGATCTCGCCTCGTTCAAGATCCAGCGGGACTTTTCTGCCAATCGCTTTCAGCTCGGTAACTTTGAATACGCCGTTAACCTGGGGCTGCATAATCGGCCCGGTTAAATGCAAATCTGTGTCCACCCGACCTTTAAAAATGTCGTAATCAGCGACCAGTGGTTGCAGAAAATCCAGCCGGAACGTATCCAGTTTTACTTTGGCATCTATCTGCTGTTCACCTGATAACTGGGTAATGCGGGCATTGCCTGACAAATCTCCGTTATCTTTAACGGCCACCAGCCAGTCTGCCGTGAGCACGTCATTGCGCATATCCGCATTGAGGGTGATTTTATCCCAGCCAAGCGCCAGCGGTGGCTGATCTGCCGCCGCCTGTTGTCTGAATCCGCCAGCAGGCAGGGTTACCTGAGCCTGCAAAACAGGCGCTTGTTGCGGTGACCAGCCGGCGTTAACTGTCGCATTGGCTTCACCGTCCAGTTTTATCTCAGGTGGCAGGAATGGCTGCAGGATGGAAAAACCGAGTTTATTGATGGCCAGGCTCGCCTGGCCACTCGCGCCAGCATCCAACGGCTGAGTCAGACACACAGAGGCGTCTTGTTGCTGCCAGCAATGCGGTGCGACAGAGACACTCTGCTTTCTCAAGTTGTATGCCAGCGCCGTGGGTTGATTCAGCCGCCACGGGCCAACAGGGGTTTCGAGGTTGCCGCGTTGCAGCATCCCCTGCCAACCTTGCTGTCTGTCCAGGCTGCCTTGCAGCGCCAGAGCGGTACTGACAGGTTCACCACTCAGGTCCACCCGCAGTGTGTGCTGGGCTTCGGTTCCCTGAAAAGTGATATCCAAGGCTTCCAGCTTGGCCGCATCCTGGTAACTGCCTTCTCTGGCACTCAGCGTAATATCTGCCGTCAGGGCAGGAAGTGGCGTCACCCGGCCGGTCAGGTTCAGGCTTTTTAGCTGTGCCAGATCCTGCCAGCCCAGTGCCTGTCCCACTAAGTTCAGATCGATTGTTGGCTCGGCCAGCGTGCCGCTTAATCGCACATCGCCATTGACCCTGCCGCGTAAACCGGGCACAGACTGCGCAAGGTCGGGTGCATTGACCAATGCAGACAGATCCCAGGTTTGCTTCAGGCTCCCTGTCGCATTCAGCCCATTCGGCCCGTGCTTCAGCACCAGACCTTGCGTCACCAGCTCCAGATCCCCTTTGCCGCTCACATCCTGGGCATCAAGCTGGCCTGCCAGAGTGAAAGGCTGACCTATTACTTCACCATCCACATTCAGTTCGGGCAATTTGACAAACCAGCCACCTGCCGCCGTTAATCCGCCTGAGGTACTGAGCTTACCACTCAGCTTACCTTCCACTTCGGGCCATTCCAGTCCAGGTTGAATATCGCTAAAGGAAAGGTTGCCCTGCCAGCTCACGGTTTTGGCCCAGCTCGCCTGAGCGTTGCCCGTAACCTGACCACCCAGGCTATTGACGGTCAGACTTTCCAGTACAACATCAGCCAGAGAGCCTGTTCCCTTCAGGCTGACATCGACGGCCGGCATAGGCTCGCCGTCCGCCTTGGTTGCGGCGTCAAACCTAAAGCTGTCTAAGTCCCCATTTGCATTGATGGCCGTCTCTTTGACAACGAAATCAGGCTTGTCATCAAGCGGCCACTGTAAGTGACTACTTACCACCTTGAAGTCAAAAGGAAGGTCGGCATCCAGCGGAGACAGTTTTCCCGTCACCTTGGCATCCAGTTTTCCACTGAGTGCAATATCCAGCACCAAATGCTGCAATGACCCTGACGCCGACAGATTGATATGGTGTCCCTGCACCGGCTCCAGCGCAATGTCAGATTTGGCTTTCAATGTCAGCGGGTACTCACCACTTAATTCAGCTTTCCCTTCGGCATCAAGTGTGGCTTGCGGTACATCAACAAACAAGCGGGTCAGTGTTACCGTGCTTTTTTCTGCTTCTGCGATCAACTCCAGTTCATTCACTTTCTGCGGCGTTGCACTTTCCAGCAAAAAGTCTTTCACGGTAAAGCGCTCCACTGTGACTTTCAGCGGCAACACCACCTCAGGCAGCACTATGCGCTCACGCTTTTCCTGGGTATAGGCTTCTGCGACATCTTCTGCCTGTTCTTCAGTCTGCTCCTGAATCTCTTTCTCAGCCGGTGGTGCCAGGTTCAGCACTATGCCTTCCCAGTCTGTGGGTTTCAGGGTCAAGTGGCTGCCCTGCATCTGGGCAGCTGAGCTGAAACGCTGCCAGCGCACTTTATTACCCAGAATATTCAGATCGATGTCATTCAGCGTCAAACGATCCAACCGGACCGGGACAGACAACGCGATTTCTGTCAGTGGCTCACCCGGTTCTTCTTCCTCCGGCGAGCCTGGCGGTAAATCGGGCATAGAGAATGTCAAGCCACTCAGGCTCAGCTCTCGCACGCAAAGTGCCGGAATCGGCAGACAATCATCATTGATAGCCAGGGTGAGGCTGTCGCTATTGAGCGCCAGCAAATCATCCTTGTAGCGAACACCACTGAGTGTAAATCCTTTCAGCAGGGCGCCGGTGCTGTCTTGCACTGTGAGTGCAGGTACGGCCTTCTGGGCTCCCCACAAAGCAATTCTGACGCCAACATGAGTATATAACAGGGCCCAAAGCGCCAGTGTTAACAGTAATACGAACGTCAGCAGGCCAATGGTCAATCTTTTCAGCCAGATCATAATTCAGGCCCCAGCACGAAGTGTATTTGGAAACGATCGTCAGGTTTATCCAGCCCCCAGGCGAAGTCGAGCCGTATCGGGCCAACCGGCGACGCCCAGCGTATGCCCACACCGGCCCCTGCCTGCCAGTCCGGGTTATCTGTCCAGGACGAGCCGTAATCGTAGAACAGAGCTCCCCACCAGTTGCCAGTCAGCCGGTACTGATATTCCAGCGTAGACGCCAGCATAAACTCACCACCAATTTGCTGACCTTCGCTGTCACGGGGAGAAATGGACTCGTAGCTGTAGCCACGCAAGCTGTTATCCCCACCAATGAAAAAACGCATGGACGGCGGAATGTCTTCTATCCTTTCCGCCCAGATAGCCCCGGCGTCCAGACGGGCCAGCCCCCGGTGATCGTCAGCAAAGGTGCGAATCCAGGCACTGCGTCCGCGCAGCTTTGCCAGGCGGGTATCAGAACCCAGGGCGGGGTCGGAATACTCCAGTTTCAGCAGTTGCTTGTCTCCCCAGGTCGGCCAGCTGCCACCGCGCAACCGGGTGCGGTCAATGCTGACGCCGGGAATAACCATAAAGGCGGAGCCTGTCTCAAACGCGCCCTGATTGTAGTCCTCATATAGCAAACGCACAGAGGCCACCCCGTTCCAGACCTGATCAAAGTTCCAGTGACGTTCAACGCCAAGATGGTACTCGGTACTGATAGTGTCGTGGTTGTCCACGTAGCGAATCGCCCCGATTAACTGGTAGTAATCATCCAGCACATTTTCGAGCGGAATTTTATAGGTCGCTTCAACTTTCGGCTGCACTTTAGAGATCTCGGTGCGGACATCCAGACTATGACCTTCACTGTTTATCCAGGGTTTACGCCAGTTGAATTTCAAACGCGCACCGACATCGGTCGAATAGCCGATACCAGTTTCGATTTTATTTCTCACTTCCGGCCTGAGGTTAACCTGAATAGGCACCACATCCCCTTCCAGATCGCTCACATCCCCGCCGACGAAAATGGAAGAGAACCAGCCCACGGTCGACAGGCGCTGATTAAACTCCCCCACTTGTGAGACCAGATAATAGTCACCTTCATCAAACGGCGCTAACGAACGAACTTTCGCTTCATTGATCTGGCTGCCGGTGATGAAGATATCGCCGTACTTATAACGTTTGCCGGAATCAAATTCGATATGAATAAAAGCCTGATTACGGCCGGGTGCCACTTCCAGCCGGCTGATTTTCAGCTCGGCATCAAAATAGCCTTTGCGCAGCGCCAGGCTTTCCAGGCTGGATTTGAACGAATCGTACTTGCCGTGGTTAAGGGTTCTGCCCAGTTCTAAATCGCTGTCGCGTTTGAGAACAAAGAAATCCAGATCATCAGCGGCTTCACCCTTGATCTGAATATCACTTCTGGCAATTTTGGTACTCGGGCCGGCATCAACCGTGACAGTCAGGGTGCTGTCCTCGCCGTCTTCTTCAACACTAAAAACGATATCAGGCTGATAGCGCCCCAGTGCTTTCAGTGCGGTACGGATTTCTTTTTCAACCTGGCCTTTGAACCTTAAAGACGTGCTGTAATCTTCCTTAGCAATGGCAGCAATATAAATATCCACATTTTTCTTCAGACTGCCTTTCAGCCCGACAATAGTAAGTTCTGTCTCTGCCAAAGCTGGCATTGTTACCACTAAAGCGACGACTGCTAACAAGCAGCGCCGAAACAAGATTATCATTCTTATTTGTCTTCACTTATTAGAATGTTATTAGATTACGCGCATACTTTATTGTGACAAGAGCTGAGCGAAGTGCCAACCTTTACGCACGAAAGAAAATCACCATGTCAAAGCCGGTCTGCACATGAGCAGAGTCACTCTCCTATTGATTGTCAGTCGTGAATCCTCTACTTTCAGGCTTATTAACAGTGCAATTAGGAAAACAGTGTGATGGATAAACAGCAGATAATCTCTCCGGAAGCAGCCCTGCCAGGCCGTTCAACGCCAGTGATCCCCTCTGAAATTCACGCCATCTTTGGCACCCGAATAGATGCTGCTGTACCTGATGGTATGGAAGAAATCGTGCTGGGGATGGGATGTTTCTGGGGCGCGGAACGCCTGTTCTGGAAACAGCCTGGTGTCATCAACACAGCAGTAGGCTACAGTGGCGGCTTTACCCCCAATCCGACCTACCAGGAAGTCTGTACCGGACAAACGGGACATACTGAAGTGGTCCGCGTAATTTTCGACCCGACACAAACCACACTGGACAAGCTGCTTGCTCAGTTTTGGGAAAGCCATGACCCAACACAGGGCATGCGTCAGGGTAACGACATTGGTACCCAGTATCGCTCTGTTATTTATACCACCAGCCAGGAGCAACAGGCTCAGGCAGAAAGCAGCAAGGAAAAATACCAGTCGGCCCTGCAGGCAGATCAGCGAGTTGCCACTATCACCACTGAAATCTTACCTGCCGCTGCATTTTACTACGCAGAAGATTACCACCAGCAGTATCTGGAGAAGAATCCGCAGGGCTACTGCGGCCTGGGCGGAACAGGTGTTTGCATGCCTCCTCAGTAAATTTCTCAGCCAGCGTCAGGTCAGCCCTGGCGCTAGCTGCTATAACTGGCGGCTGCCAGTACCTGAATTTCTTTGTTCACTTCCGACAACACGTTCAATGCTTTTTTATTGCGACTGGCAGGGGGGAGTAACCGTCCGCAGTCAAACTCGAAAGCCCCGATACCTACGATGAACAACCGGCCCCGAAAGTAGCTTTTCACATAACGTGCAATCTGGTTTGGACGATATTGTTTAAATATTTTCAGCATAATATCCCTCAACACACAGAACTTGTGACCCTTAATAGACAAAAAAGTTGCCTCGTTTGTGTCAAAAATACGCAAAACGCCTGCCAGTTGTATTTTATTGTTCTTAATGCGACGCGACTGACTCGCCCAACTTTAGGACATGACGCTTCAATCTGCCCAATTTCTTTGCCAGGGCGGTATTTCACTCCTCACATTTCTGGCAACTGACAGATGAAAACAGTGATACGCTTCAAGGATAACAAACTGGTTCTACCAGTTATTGAAAACTCAACTACTATAAGGCAGCACAACCATAAACAAGGAATAACATTCATGACCATGAAGTCACTGCTATCACTTTGCGCATTGTTACCCGCACTCACGTTACCGGCTCATGCCCATAATCTGACAGTCGGTCAGCCTTTACCCAGCACCAGCGTTGCTGATAAAGGTGAGCTGATTCTGCAAGGCAACGACATTGTCTATCAGCCTTGGCAAACCAGCCAGCTGAGCGGTAAAGTCAGGGTGATTCAAGCCATTGCCGGACGAAGCTCAGCCAAAGCGCTCAATGCCCCTTTTATTGAAACCATCAAGTCCGCCAACCTGCCCAATGATAAGTACCAGACCACTACCATCATCAATCAGGATGATGCAATTTGGGGGACCGGCAGTTTCGTTAAGTCTTCAGCAGAAGACAGTAAAAAGGAATTTGCCTGGTCATCTATTGTCCTTGATGCTAACGGTCAGGTTCGTTCCCGCTGGGAGCTGAAAGAAGAAAGCTCTGCCATTATCGTGCTGGATCCAGCAGGCAAAGTGGTGTTTGTGAAAGAAGGCGAGTTAAGCCGCAGTGACATTGATCAGGCAATGTCAAAAATTCAGTCTTTGCTGTAATCTGCCTTCCGAGCAAGGGTGTAATAATATATCATTACACCCTCTTTTACGTATGGCAGGAACAGGGAAGTGCATATCCGGGTCGATAAGGCATGGCATAAAGGCATTTTGGCATTGGTCTTCGGCTTGTTCATTCTGGCCAGCCCCATCCAGATCCTGCACGATTTCAACGCACTGAATCCAGCGGTACACTCAGAACATCCATGCCCATACTGCCACGCATTTCCTGCAGGATTACCGACGGCAACCCCTAGCTTACTGCCAGATTCTGCGATCCCCATACAGCACAGCATTATCAGCCTCTGGCATGCCGACTGGCTGAGCCCGTTTCCGACAGCCAGAGATCCCCCCGTCAACGTCCAATAATCCGGCAATTTAGCCCTCAACATTATTCTTATTATTGGAGTTTTACATGCATACTCACAAGTTACGTGCTGCTTCCTGGCTGCTGGCGTCTACAGCTGTCTGTTCTTTGCCCTCTTGGGCCAACACCCAGCATGATGCACATGTGCACGGTCAGGTTGAACTGAACATTGCTCAGGATGGGAACGATCTCTTATTGGAAATCACAGCACCGGCATCTGATGTTCTTGGTTTTGAACATGCACCCCATACAGAGGCTGAGCAACAAGCCCTGAGCACCGCGCTGCAGCAACTCAAGCAACCCGCCTCGCTGTTTGCTCTGCCGGCGGAGGCCAGATGCTCACTGCAAGACAGTCATATCACTCACACATTACCGTCACATTCTGATGATGAACATGAAGGTCATGACGAGCATGAGCATGAGCATGAGCATGAGGACCATCATGGCCACGCCGAATTCAGTGTCCAGGCAGTTTATCGTTGCGAGAAGATTCAAGAGCTAGGGCAGCTGACACTGAACTGGTTCTCACATTTTCCCGCCACTGAAAACATCCAGGTTCAAGCAATCAGCGATAAGGGCCAAAAAGCCGCAACCCTGAATGCTGCTCAACCTGTATTTCGTTTTTAAGTTAGCTTACAGCAAGGGAGTCTGCAGGCTCCCTTGCATCGGAGACAATCATGACTGTCATGTCTTTGGAAAAAGTACGTTTTCGCTGGCCAGATCAAGACACCGACACCCTTAACATTCCGGCATTTTCTCTGGCAAAAGGGGAGAAAGTCTTTCTTAAAGGGCCCAGTGGCAGCGGGAAATCCACTCTGCTCAGTGTCATGGCGGGGATACACAAGCCACAACAAGGTTCCATTCACTTGCTGGATCAGCCTTTCAGCAATCTGTCTTCTTCGAAAAGGGATCGTCAACGCGCTGATCATATTGGCTATATATTCCAGCAGTTTAATTTGCTTCCCTATTTATCCGTTCTGGACAATGTATTACTACCCTGTCATTTTTCAGCACGCCGCAGGCAGGCGACTCAGCACCCGACCCAGGAAGCGCGCCGTTTGCTGCAAGCGCTGCAATTACCTGCCGAGTGTCTGGACCGCCCTGTCACACAGCTCAGTATCGGGCAACAACAGCGTGTTGCCGCCGCCCGTGCTTTGATTGGCCAGCCAGCCCTGCTTATAGCGGATGAACCGACATCGGCACTGGATCATGAAAACCGTAATCACTTCATCCGATTGCTCATGGAAGAGTGCCGGCAAGCCAATACCAGTCTGCTTTTTGTCAGTCATGATCCGACACTAACGACAGATTTTGACCGTGTGCTGGATCTTACCGATATGAATATGCATAAGCCGGGGGACAGATCTTGAAAACCATGATACTCCTTGCATGGCAAAGCCTGCTTAACCGCAGGGCCACAGCGTTACTGACTATTCTCACCGTCGCCATTTCCACCACCTTGCTGCTCGGTGTAGAAAAAGTCCGTACTCAGACCAAAGCCAGTTTTGCACAAACCATTTCAGACACAGACCTGATTGTTGGCGCACGCTCAGGGCAGGTCAATCTGCTGCTCTATTCCATTTTTCGAATTGGTAATGCCACCAATAATATTGACTGGAAAACCTACCAGACACTAAGCGAACAGAAAAATGTGAAATGGACAATCCCCATTTCACTGGGGGACTCTCATCAAGGCTTTCGTGTTATCGGCACCAATCAAGATTATTTCCGCCATTATCGTTATGGCAGCAAGCAGCCACTGTCTTTTAGTCAAGGTGAAATGTTTCACGGCCTGTTTGAGACAGTGATCGGATCTGAGGTTGCGCGAAAACTGGGGTATCAACTCGGTGACAAGATAATCATTGCGCATGGGATCAGTGATAAAGCTTTTACTCGCCACGATAACCTGCCCTTCGTGGTGACCGGTATACTGGCGCCAACCGGCACCCCGGTCGATCGTAGTGTACATGTGTCGCTAGGTGCCATAGAAGCCATTCATGTGGGATGGGGGACCGGAACCCGCCTGACAAATGCCTCCCAAATCGGAGCACTGGATCAACAATATTTCGAACCGAAACAGATCACTGCTGTTCTGGTGGGACTTAACTCGAAAATTCATACTTTCGCACTGCAGCGCTTCATCAATAATTTCCCAGATGAGCCCTTAAGCGCCATTATGCCAGGAGTCGCCCTTCACGAACTGTGGGGAATGATGTCAGTTGCGGAGCAGGCACTGATGGTTGTGTCTGTTTTCGTTGTCATAGCTGGTTTACTTGGCATGTTATCCAGTTTGCTGACCAGCCTGAATGAAAGACGACGCGAAATGGCTATTTTACGTGCAACAGGAGCAAGACCGGGCTGGATAGCAGGGTTGCTCTTTCTGGAAGCAAGCGTACTGACATTAACAGGGATCGTTACCGGAATGGGGTTACTGTATAGCGGCCTTTGGCTCTGCCATGACTGGTTGCTTGAAACTTTCGGCCTCTTCTTACCTTTCAGTCCACCGAGCATTTACGAGTGGATTCTGATGGCCCTTATTTTATCGGCAGGCATGCTCACTAGCCTGATTCCGGCACTTCGTGCATACCATTTTTCATTAGCCGATGGCATGACCATTCGCATTTAAGGAGATCACATGAAATACTGGTTGTTTGCTTTATGCTGCTGGTTCCCTCTGACAGTTGCAGCCCAGGAACCACTCACGCTGGATTGGTTAGATTTAATACCCGAGAAAGAAAGAAACCTGTTTAATCAGCAAGGCATGCCTGTTACGAATCATCAAGGTGATCAAACGGCTATTCAGCAACAGATAGGATCAGTTCGAACTGAACTGGACGGAAGTCTGGTGAAAATTCCCGGTTTTGTTATTCCTCTGGAAGGCGATGAAAACACCATTACCGAATTTTTACTCGTACCTTATTTTGGTGCCTGCATCCACGTACCACCTCCACCACCGAACCAAATCATCTATGTGAAGTTTCCTAAAGGCGCCCCCATTCAGCAACTCTGGGATGTTGTCTATGTTGTAGGAAAGTTAAATGTACAAACCATGGAGCACGAGCTGGCTGAAACCGGTTACCTGCTCCACGGCTCACAGATTGAAGAATACGACGATGCCGGATAAATAACCTTACTGACATTTGGCTTATCTTACACATGTGCAGCAAGGTAAGCCAAAATCACGACATACCCAAGCAGTAATAACACCTCTGTTAATCGCTTACTGAATTTTTTCGTCATCAGCCCCTCCTTGATAGCACAGCTTCATCACACCGGGCGACCCATAAATTTAACCATCTATTAACACAAAAGTCACGCCTCTTGCCAAAGATTACGATCAAATGTAAAAACTATAGGTATAACTGTTGAGAGTGAAACTTGTATGCAAACCGAAAGTCAGGCCAGTAATAAGCCAAGCCATGTAGTACCGGTAACAGATAAGAAAAGTCATTCAAAGAATGCCATAAAAAGTAGCCGCTTTCGGGTTCAATCCATAGCTCGTCATAATGACGTGAATGCTCAGATCGACGAAGATCACGATAAAACGCTACAAGAACGCAGTGAAAATCGCCAACAAAACATACGACAGCGGCAGCAACAGAATTTAGAGCGTATCTTCAGGCTTTGTTATGACAACTGCTCAGATGAAACAGCAGGAGAGCCTGATCCTGACTGGATCCATCATTTCATTACCATCGCCCAGGATATTTACAGCCCCTCAATGCAGAAGCTATGGAGCCGTATCCTTCGTCAAGAAATTATTACCCCTGGCTCTATTTCACTAAAAGCGATGATAACCTTCCAGCAGATGACGCAGCGTGACGCTCAATTATTTCGGCGAGCCTGCTTGTTAGCCTGCCATTTCGGCCAAGATAGCAGCAAAAAGCTGCTAACAGGTCTGAAGTATCGTACAGGTTTCCTTCTTAAGCAGCCATCCATCGACAGGCTCAATCTGGGACACTACCAGTTACCGTATTCACATTTGCTGGAGCTAATGGGTTTGGGGTTGATATTAAACACTGAATTAGAGTCGGGAAAACTCCAGAATGGTACGCCCCTGCCTTTTCATTATCAGGGGAATGAGTATCAAATCCAGCCTGCCCAAAATGGCTTAAGCTTGCTATATTACCGCTTTTCTCCTGTCGGTCAGGAGATTGCTCAGCTACTTGGAAATCACCGTAATGAAGAATATAAAATTCACCTGACTGAGCTCCTCAATAAGCATTTTATCGTTACAAGTGATGCGTTTACGCACCACCCAGTAATCTAAGCCTATTTCTGATGGTACTAGCCCAGCCCCTCGCAAGTAAGTAGACGACTTCCTCTACAAGCGGTGGAGTAAATACCAAGTAGCAAAAACCAGCCATTGCTGACTGGTTTGCTC